>CAZONI010000009.1:0-85037 GCA_964581175.1 uncultured Desulfobacteraceae bacterium | reverse complement strand
GGCCGCCAAAACGCGTAAACTACCAACTCACACAAAACCAATCGCGGATCTTGGGAATAGACAATTAACTTGACAGCGATTCAGACTGCCTGTATGGTATTTGAAAATCAATAGTGTTCCTGGTTGTAACTGAAAATCACGTAAGCCCCGGAATAACTCCGGGGCTTTTTTTGTTGGAACACAGAAAGAAGGTATTCTTTGAACTTTGAAACATTTAATTTCCACCCCTCCGTTGCCGCAGGTGTTGCAGCAGCTGGCTATGAAACCCCGACCCCGATTCAGACTCAGGCAATCCCGCAGGTATTAAACGGTCGTGATGTAATGGGTCTGGCGCAAACCGGAACCGGTAAAACGGCGGTATTTGCTCTGCCCATACTCAATCGACTGGTGGGTGGTCAATACGGATGCGTTCGCGCGCTGATAATCGCCCCCACCCGTGAATTGGCCGAACAGATTCATCGGGCTATCGAAACCCTGGGGCGTAAGACGCGCATAAGAAGCGTCGCTGTTTACGGTGGCGTGGGCATTCATCCGCAGATCCAGAAACTGAAGCATGCCGATATTGTTGTTGCGTGCCCCGGCCGGCTTCTTGACCATATCGGGCGTTCTGCCATCGATCTTTCCAAACTGGAAGTGCTGGTTATAGATGAGGCCGACCAGATGTTCGATATGGGATTTGTTCCTGATATCCGGCGAATCTTAAAACATCTTCCAAAGAAGCACCAGACGCTGCTTTTCTCAGCCACCATGCCTCCCGAAATCCGTCTCCTGGCCGGGGAGGTCCTGCGAGATCCGGCCACCGTCCAGGTGGGAATCACCGCACCTGCAGATACTGTCAGTCACGCACTCTATCCGGTGGCCCAGCATCTAAAAACGGCGCTGCTGTTGAAGCTGCTGGGAAATACCAATGCCAGGTCGGTGCTGGTCTTTACCCGAACCAAACACCGCGCCAAGAGCCTGGGGAAAAAGCTTGCAGCCGCAGGATACCAATCGGCTTCACTGCAGGGAAACCTTTCCCAGTCAGCCCGCCAGTCAGCACTGGACGGTTTTCGCGACGGGACTTTTCGGATTCTGGTGGCCACGGATATCGCTGCTCGAGGCATTGATGTCACCCGGATTTCTCATGTCATCAACTATGATATCCCTTCCACCCCCGAGGCGTACATCCACCGCATCGGACGGACGGGACGGGCAACTCACAGCGGCGAAGCTTTTACCCTTGTTACCGGGGAAGACAGGAATATGGTTCGCGCCATCAATCGAATGATCGGTTCTGAGATCGAACAACGCACCTTATCAGCTTTCGACTACGGATCACCGGCGCCCGATCGTGAAGACCGCTCGCAGTGGATAGGGAAACCCCAACGGAGGTTATCCGTAGTGAGAAAAAGTCGGAACAAAACGAAGTCAATCCCGAAGATTTTTACTTAGACAAAAGGGGGCAGACTTGTTTAATTGACGCCGTGGCGCAGCGCCTCATATTTCTGAGTCATGTCAAGAAACACTCGCCCCATTATCCCGAACATATGCCGTCATGCCATACAGCGCGGAAACAATTGCCAGGACATATTCCAGGAAAAGAGGGTCGGCTCTAGATCTCAAATGGGCCGGAAAATCAGCAGAGAAATGCCATGTACCCATCATTGGGTACTGCCTGATGACATACTCACCTTTTGGTTCTTCCAGAGTCTGTCGCTCCGGTCTTAGGGACCAAAATATTGGGCTACCGCAGCACCCCGTAGACCAGCCATATTGCTATGAGGGCCAGCAACAATGAGAAATATTTTTTCAGCTGAGACTGATTGGTTTTAATTGCTACTCGGGGCCCGATTTGCGACCCGATCAGTACGCCTCCCGCTAGAACAACAGTAAGCCAAAGATCAAAGTGACCACGCAGCAAATGCCCGACGAACCCCGTCAAAGCTGTTACGCCAATCATCAGCGAAGAACTTCCTACTGCGATGCTCATGGGAACACCGCCCAGCACAACGACTGCGGGCACCTTGAGCAGACCGCCGCCCACCCCCAGCATGCCGGCGACAAATCCCGCCAGGAGCATTATGGGGACGAGAACCAACGCATTTATCGTGTAAGGCGTTGCCAGACCCGTAGAATGCCACAGCCACCAGTGATCTTGGCCGGAAGGTGCTTCCACCGCTGCTTTGGGCGGCCGGTACATGTAGTAGGCGCCTATCAGGAGCACGCCGGCAAAGCAGAGCTTGGCAAAGCCGGCAGGGAAATACGGGGATAAATAGCCGCCAAAAAAGGCTCCGACGTTTGTCGGGGGTTCAATCAACAGCACCAGCCTCCAGTCGACAGTCCGGGCTTTGGCGAAAACCAGCATGGATGAAAGGGACACTACCATGATCAGTACCTGGCTGGTGGTGGCGGCCACATACATCGGCACGGACAGAGCCAGCAGCATGGGCACATAAAAAGCTCCGCCTCCCTGTCCGAACATCGAAAAAACGGCGGAAACCGTCAGAAAAACGAAAAACAAAAGTACTAAGGTATGGATAGACATATCATCTCCACATGGTCAGTTCGACAAAGGGGCCGGAATCTGAGTGATACAACGCGCAGACAGCCCCTTTTGTCAATCTCACTCTCCGTAGCCGGAGCAGGGAATACAGAGCAATCGGTTGTCCTCTGTCAGCCGGAGCTTGTTCACAAAGGTAAGTTCCCCGCAGCCGGCACAACGCTTTGCCGTGAAAATGCCTTTGCCTTTTTTGACGGCCGCCTGATGCACTTCCCCGATGTCCAGGAAGGCGCTCTCGTCAATTGAGAGAATCCGATCAACGAGAGGATCGGCGATCTCCGGCGCGATATCCTGCGGCGCCACTCCCTCCCTGCGCTTTTGAACGAAGGGCGAAGCCAGGGCCTTTTCGAAGAAATCCGGCTTGAGCGATACACGCACCGCTCTGCCGGTCTCCTGGTCTATCAGGGTAAAGGCCATCTTATTGAAATACCGCTTTTCAATATTCGATTTGCCGTACGTGCAGCCTGTTGCGGTCATGATGCCGTCGAGAAAGCACCCCGCAGCATGC
Organism: uncultured Desulfobacteraceae bacterium; assembly: GCA_964581175.1. Taxonomy (GTDB): domain Bacteria; phylum Desulfobacterota; class DSM-4660; order Desulfatiglandales; family Desulfatiglandaceae; genus B46-G9. The sequence continues at coordinate 81,990 of CAZONI010000009.1, read as the reverse complement.
CCCTTGCCGGTTTCCGAGACCACGAAAAGCTCTTTATCCTGCGCACGTTCCACGTTAAGGGTCCTCATGGCTGCCATCCCCGCCCTGAGCCCCATGGGCATGGCAGGACACTTGTGACCGTGAAACTTCATACCGATTTCGAACAGTTCCTTGAGATCTTTCATAATGATTGCTCCTTTTCAAAAAAATTTTGGGATAGAGGCCGTGAGAGGCCTCGCTGTGCATATAACGCCATGTAATTCAGGCGATTAATCAAAATCAAATCCATCCAAATAGGAAACCAGCTTCGCCCGCTGGTCTTCACTCAACTCCGGGCAATGGTCCACTCCCCGCCCGCCTTCGACTACCTGAGCGGCAAAAACCATGCACGTAGGCTGGCCGCATTTATTGCAGTTGGTTCTGGGCAGCAGCCGCAAGACCTCCAGCAGTTTGGGCTTGACCTTGCCCGCATAGCAGGGCGTGATCGCCTCACGGTTCTCCCAGGTCCGGTTGATCTCCCCCTTCAGCCATTGAAGGATTTTTTCCGCCTCCGCTTCATCTTTAAGGGCGTTGATGGCAATCTGGCGTGGATAAACCGTGATAATCTTTCCCTGGGTTCTAAACGTGACCGCAGGTGGGTCCTTGAAATATTCAAACCCGCCCAGTTCGGCGTTGAGATAGGGGAGGACTTTTCCCACATCCTGATCCAACTCTGCAATACAGTGAACGGACTGAAAGCTGGGATTGCATTCAGGCCTGAAAATTCTTTCTGTGTAACCCTCGAGTAACATTTGTTCTCCTCTCTATGAGGTCATGAGTCATACGGGCTTAAAGCTCCCCTTGCACCTCGCAGGTCATATGACAAACGCCCGTTGGCGTTTCCACGGCAAAAGGAAAATACCTCTTTCTGATGTTAAGCGCCACATTGACCAGGCTCATGAGCACAGGCATCTCCACGATAATGATAGACAATCTTTTTTCTCTTCATGCGCAGAAAAAGGGGTTTACGATGAAATAGATTCCCAACATGCCGATGACGGCTCCTGCACCTTTCCGAAACCAGTTCCCCGCGCCCTGCCAGCCGCTGTTTTCAAGGACCCTTTTCACCGCGGCCGTGGAGCTTCCCGCAAACACGATGGGCAGGCAATGTCCTGCGGCAAAGAGTAGAATAAAAAGCACGCCTGTCGCCACCTTCTGCTGGATCGTAATGAGGGCCAGAATGGGAGCAACAAACCCGAAGGTGCAGGAGCCGGATAGGACCCCGTAGGCGAGCCCCAGGCCGAATGCGCCGAAAAGGCCAGAGAGCCTTAACCGATAAAGCAGGCTGCCGGAAATGGAGCATTTTTCAATGCCGAGCATCCCGAGGGCCACCCAGATGAGCACCAGCCCTACCAGAATCTGCCAGTAGGTCCCTACATTCCCGAGCATCCGGCCGAGCAGGGCACAGGCAACGCCGATCAAGGCGATGGTGATGAAGAGGCCAAAGGTGAAAGCGACTGAATAGAACCCTGCCTTCTTCGGCTTCAACACTTCCTTTTGACCTCCGACATAGGCCACGATCAAAGGAATGGAAGCCAAATGGCAGGGGCTGAACACCACGCTGATCATTCCCCAGAGAAAACAGCCCAGGGCCGCAATAACCGCGCCTCCCGCCATCCATTCGTTTACCTGCAAAAAGAAAGACTCCAGCATGAATGCCTCGCTTGCCTGCCGCTGTTCAGCGGGGTAACCCTTCTAATCGACACCCATCTTTTTCAACTGAGTGACAATCGCCTTTTCACTCATGAAGCCGACGTGGCGGTAGATTTCCTCCCCTTCTTCATTAAAAAAGATTTGCGTGGGGATGGCTCGTATGCCGAACTTTCTTGCCTGCGCCTGGTCCTTCCAGACATCGATAAAGACGACGGCTGCCTTCCCTTCGTACACCTTTTCGAGCTTTTCCACGATGGGCGCCATCATTTTGCAGGGGATGCAGGCGCCGGCGCCCAGATCCACCATCGTGACCATTCCCTTGACCGGGACCTCATCGGCTGCGTGGGCATAAGATTCCAATAAACTCAGTTCCGGAACTTCCGCGAGAAAGCAAGAACCGTAAATCACAAAAACAGCCAGAGCGGCAAGGAAACTCAGTGCAGCTATCCACATTCCTCTTCTCATCTATCTAACCCCCATATCTGCAAGTCTTCTTTCAATCTCGTTTCTTATTTCTTTATCCAGCCCTTGACGGCTTCTTTTTCAGGGACCTTCCCGACGCATTTCACCTCGCCGTCCACGATGACGGCCGGGGTTCCGAATACGCCGTATTTGGCAATCTTCACAACATCGGCCACCTTTTCCACCCTGGCCTCCACGCCTGCCTCGGCGACAGCCTCTTTTACGATCTTTTCGGTGGCCTGACATTTGGCACAGCCCGGCCCCAAGACCTTAATTTCCATTTTTTCCTCCTTTTTCAAGTGGCCCTAATTCTGGGCCTCTTTGAGCCATTGAGACCAAATCTTTGGGGAAACGCGCCCCACAGTCATCACCTTGCCATTGGCGATCAAACCCGGGGGCCCCATCAACCTTGATCTGCGAAACCTCGTTCCGTGTCATACATTGCTCCATGACGCCTCTATAAGGTGCAGTTCAGGAAAAATGGTCCGATTATGTTCAATCTTTCCGCTCCACACTGTATGCAAGCATGGGAATATAAATCAGCGTCAGCACGGTCCCGACCAGCAGTCCACCAACGGCCACATCGGCCAGGGGCGAGAGCCGCTCCAGCCCTACGGCCCATTCAAATGCGATAGGGATCATTCCGGCAATGGTGCCGAAGGCAGTCATGAACACCGGCCGGAATCGTACCCGAACGCTCTCTGCGGCCGCTTCATACGGTGAATGGTTTTCCTTGCGGAACTCCTTGTAAAAGTCGATCAGCAGCACCGAATTTTTAATAATGATGCCGAACAAAAGGAGAATCCCGACCATACTAGGCATGCAACTCGGTTTGTTAAACAGCAGCATTCCCCAGGATGCGCCGATCATGGCGAGCGGCAGAACCAGAATCATGACAATTGACAGGCGGACCGACTGGTAAATAGCAATAAGGGCCATGAGCAGCAGCACCACCCCGATGCCGATGGATTTGATCATGCGGATAAAAGAATCCTTCATTTGCGCGATATCCCCTTCCTGGCTGATCACTACGCCCGTGATGTCTGCTTTCTTCAGTGCCTTTTCCACTTCGGTGGTCAGAATGGAAATCGGACGGCGGCTCCTGTATCCGGAAACATCCAGGGAATAGAGCATCTGATTACGTTCGATCTTGTTGGCCGTCAATCCGTAAGTGATTCGGGCCATGGCTTCGAGTGGAACCGGCCCCTTGGGCGTTTGAACGGGGATGAGTCTCAGTTCATCCAAGTTGCCGTCAAACGGGCGATTGAAATACAGTCGGACAAACTGGTTTTGCATGGAGACCAGGTTGCCGCTCACCGCGACCGGAATTCCGGCGAGGGGGAGCTGTGCTGCGATCTGTATGGGGGTCATGCCGTAGGTCAGGGCACGGTTGGTATCAATATCGAGCCGGGCCTCGGTAAAGTCATTGTCCCAACTAGTATTAATCGAGGTCAGTCCTTTGACCGATGCCAGCGCGGCCTCCGCTTTTTTGGCGGCAACCGGGAGGACATGATAATCCTCGGCCAGCAACCGGACGTCGATGGGCGCCTTGATGCTGGACATGGGTGTGGCCCCGAAGTCATAGACATCGTCGGCCTTGACATCGCTGAGCCCGGCCAATCTCCGGCGGATTTCATCCTCCATCTGCCAGATGGTTTTTTCCCGTTTGAAACGATCGACGCAGTTAATGGTCATCATCGCTTCCGTGGGCAGGGAACCGGACCCGAGCGACAGCACGCCGGGCTCGGCGCCAAAGCTCACGGAACTCATTTGGACTTCGGGCTGAGCGTGGAGCCATTTCAGGAACGGAGTCAATCGTTTTTCGGCGGTGTCCACAGTTTCGTTGGCGCTGAACTTGACATGCGCCTTGATGATGCCGGTATCCATCGGCGGCATCAGGTCGCGACCGATCACCGGCATGATGCTTTTAAGGCTGATTGCCAGAAGCACGATCACGCCGAGGGTCATCAGCACGCGCCGCAGAACCGAGCGACCGTTATGCGAAAACCTGAGAATGGCCAGATAAGGCCCCACCAGGCGACCGAATGTGTTTTCATAAAACCTTTCAAGCCACTCCTCGAGCCGGGTTTTTCGACTGCCTTTCCGGTAAAGAAAAAATGATATGCTGGGAATGAAGGTGATAGACAAAAAATAGGAGACCAGCAATGCGATGATCAGCGTCGAGATCAAGGGTCGAAAGATTTGCTGAGGAAAGTCCCCCGCGAAAAGGAACGGGAACATGATGGCAATGGTGGCCACGGTTCCGGCGAAGACGGGAGCGATAACCTCCTTGGTGCCGAGAATGATCGCCGTGGTCAGATCCTGCTTCAGCTCAGTCAAATGACGTTCGATGTTTTCTAAAACGACTACGGCGTCATCCACCAGCATCCCCAGTGCGAGGATGATAGCGGTATAGATGACGATATTCAGCTCGCCCCCCATCATCCAGATGATGGCAATGGTGGAAAAAAAGACCATGGGAATGGAAGCCAGGGCCGCGACCACTGCTCGGATATTTCCGAGAAACAGGAAAATCACCAGGAGGGTGAATACAATTGCATCTCGAAGTGCGTCGAGCATGTTCGTATTGGCTGTCCGAATAAGCGCGCGTTGAGTGTCGGCAAGTTGAAAGCGAATATTGGGATAGCGCAGTTGCAGTTTTTTGATCATCGCCCGCCCGGCAGTGCCGGTAGCCAGCACCGAGCCCCCTGGCGCGCGCTGAATGGCAATGGCGATAGCGGGTGTTCCATCTCCGATATACCCTGCGAAACGCTTCTGATGCTGCCATTTGACGGTTGCGATGTCGCCAAGACGGACATTGGGGGCAAGGAGCAGCATCCGCAGATCTTCGACGCTGTCCTTTTCCCCGTAGTAGGTGATGGTGTAGAACGTATCCGGCCCTTTGCTGAACCCGATCGGAACATCCCGGTCGAGCGCCCGGAGGGCGGATGCTATTTGATCGATGCTGAGGCCGTCCGACTTGGCCTTGAAGGGATCGACGTTGATGCTGATGGCGCTTTGATAGCCCCCGAACACCTCAACGTTTCCGATGGCCGGATTGCGGAGCAGGGCCGGCTTGATGTCGCTCTCAGCGATTTTCCGGATATCATCCAGGGTCAGACCGGGGGCTGCCGGGGAGAGTGCAAACACATCAACCGGCAGAATGTGGGAGCCAGCCGTATAGATGGATGGGTTGACATCGGGCGGCAGGGTGCCGCGTACCCTGTTGATAGCATTGCTCACATCTACGGCTGCGGGTTCCAATCCCTTTTTATATTCAAACTCAGCGCTGACAATCGACATGCCGGCGATATTGGTGGAGCTGACCTGACGGATAAGCGACAGCGTTGAAATCTCCTGTTCGATGGGTTTGGATACCGTTGTTGCTACGACATTCGGAGTGGCTCCCGGGACTTGGCTTATGACGATGATCGTCGGCCGGTCACTGTCCGGGAAAAGATTTTTCGGCATGACCACGAGCCCGTATATGCCGAGGACAAAGAGACCGGCAATAATGCTGTACAGCAGGTATTGTCTTTTGTGAAAGAAATCAAACATGATGTCTCCCTCAGCTTTTGATTGCCGCCACGGGGACGCCTGCGGCGACCCTGAGAAGGATATCCGGTTTGGCTATGATCACGCGTTTACCGGCAAGGTTTTCACGCACCACTACTCCTTCCGCGCCGCGCGCCTGGATATGCACCGTAAGCCTTTCCGGAATTCCCTTCGAGGTAAGCGCGAAGACGGACGATGACCCATCCATGGTCAACAGCGCATCAACGGGAATCCGTACGTTTTCGTCCGTGAAAACAATCACTCGGACGTTAACATATTGTCCCTCGACCAGGTCTTGTCCGCCGGGGATCTGGGCCACATATTGGATCAGTCCGGTTGCGCCGGCATGGTCTTTCGGCGTCAGGCGGAGCGTTTGGCCGTTTACTATGATTTCAGAGGGATGCACCGTATCGGGCATGGACAGATTCAGGTAAAGACCGCTTTTTGAAGCAACCCGGAAAAGCGGTTTCCCCGGTGTGGCCAGATCGCCGGGTTTGATGAGGCTCTGGCTCAGTGTGCCGCCGATGGGCGACGTAACGGTCGCATAGTCCTTGAGCGAATCAATTTCCCGGATATTTGCGCTGAGCGTCTCCCGGTTCTTTTCCAGCGATGCAACACTATTCCGAGCGGCGGATAGATTGGCTTCGATTCTTGCGATTTCAGACGTTTCCTGGCTGAATTGTTCGATGGACGCCCCTTTGACCCTGAGGAGTTCATCCGTCCGTGAATGTGTTTCCTTTGCGGTGCTCAGCGCCGTCTCTAATGCTTTGGCGTCGGCCTTCTTAGCCTCTATTTGAAAACCGATCCCCTGTTGCTGGGACAGCAACGCTTGTTTCTTCGCTTCAAGCTCTCTGGTGTCGATCCGGGCCAGCACATCCCCCTTTTTTACAGTGTCACCTTCCTGTTTGTAGACCGCGCGTACCTCTCCGCTCACTTTGGTTGATAAAACCGCCGAAACATCGGATGCGACGATCCCCATTGCCGGCAACGTCAGCGTGACGGGTCCCCGTTTCAGCTCCACCGTTTTAACCAGAGCCGGCAGGACCGCCGCCGGTTTTGCCTTGGCCAGGTCGGCCTTTCGTTTTTTTAAGAGCAGTAATCCGCCGACAATAATTGCGATTATCAAAAAAACCGTGATGAATTTTTTCATTTCACAACTCCTTTAAGATCGGTTCCATACAGTACCGCCTGCTGGGCCAGCACCTGCCAGCGCTGCTGTTCGCCTTGAAAAAAGGCCGCATCGGCGGCGAGTTTCTGACTCTCGTATCTCAGATAATCCTCGGTCGTCATGCGGCCGGATTCGAATGCTACCCGGGCGATAACCAGAAGCGTTTTATTGTCTTCGACCGACTGTTTCGCCAGCTTGATGGATTGGTCAATGACAGGCAGTTGCGCGTTCAGGTCGTCCGACAGGGCATTCAATTCGATTCGGATCTCCGCCAGTTTTTTTCGCGATTTTTCCCATTCCACCTTGGCGATCTCGACGTCTTTAGTAATCGTCTGATCGAATAGGGGCACTGTCATGACAATCCCTGCGGTGTTGTAGCTTCGGTAAATATGACTGTCGGTATTGTAGGCCTCTCCTTCATTACCGGAAAGACTACCGTACAGAGACAGGGCTGGGTAGCGGGCTGCTCGGCGGCGGGACACTTCCTTCATCGCGGCTTGAACCTGTTTTTCCTGGGCCAGCATCGCGATAAAGGGGCCGGATACGATTTTTCCCGCAAGTACCATGGGCACAGGGTTGGTCAGGTCAATGCCGGTCAGTTTTTTGATGTCCCGCACAACATCCAGCTGTTTGGCAGTCAAAACGTTTTTCTGCTGCACAAGATTATTGATGGAGGTGTTGATTTTGAGCAGTTCCGATTCCGGTGTCCGGCCATTCTTGACCTTGAGCGTGATATCGGTGCGGGTCTTTTCGAGTGACGCCATTCGGCCGGCAATCGCCTGATCCAGGCTGCGCAGATACTGATAACTGCTGTTTAGTGAAATAACAGCAGCCTGGCGACTGACCAGATCGATCCGGTTTTGGATCTTCGCTTTCTCGTGGAGTATGCGGGTCTTCTGTCTGAGATCATAAATTTTTTGTACATAAACCGGTACCTGAAGCGTCAGGCCATACCTCGTAATCCACCTCGAGAAGGGGATAGACTCACCGGCGGCGATGTTGACCTCTGTGGGCGGCATAGGCCGCAGGTTGGTCGGCGAATTGTAGAGTTCCCCTCTTCCGAAAAGAGCAATCTTGGGGAAAAGTTCTGCGGTTGCCGACTGTTGTTGCAGATCGCTTTCTTTCGCGGTGAGATTGCTGATTTCCATTCCGGGTTGTCGGGCCGCCGCATTCAGCAGGTCAGTAATGCCGGCCGCCCAGCTTTGCCCACCCCAAATCAAGCAAAACGCCACAATAGGAATAAAACGTTTCATCGCTTGTCTCCTTACATCAAAAAATTGAAGATATAGCCCACCAGCAGGATACCCGTACCCACAACACCGATAAAGGCGGCAATCAAACGCAATTTGAGCACCTTGCGCAGGATGATCATCTCGGGCAGCGACAGGGCTATGACCGACATCATGAACGCCAGTACCGTCCCCAGTGCCGCACCCTTGCCCAGCAATGCCTGGACAATGGGGATAATGCCGGCAGCGTTGGAATACATGGGAATGCCGATCAGCACCGACAAGGGGACAGACCACCAGGCCGACTTTCCCATGAAGGCGGCCATGATGCCATTCGGAACATAACCGTGTATCCCGGCCCCCACCGCAATGCCCAGCACGACATAGAACCACACTCGGCCGACGATATCGCGAAGGGCTTCGACACCATACCGAATCCGTTCACCCCAATCTTTTGGACCATCTCCCAAATCGAGTTTACCTGCCTGGATCTCAAAGACCCATTCCTCGAGGTGGCGTTCCATTTTTAGCCTTCCGATGACCCAGCCGGCGATCATGGCGATGGCAAGTCCCGTCCCCATGTAAATCGCCGCCACTTTCCAACCGAATAGGCCGTAGAGCAGCACCAGGGCAATCTCGTTGACCACGGGAGAGGCAATCAGGAAGGAAAAAGTCACACCAAGAGGCACACCGGAGGTCACGAAACCAAGAAAAAGCGGAACGGCCGAACAGGAACAAAACGGCGTAACAACGCCCAGCATAGCAGCCAACACATTCCCCACGGACTCCCGCTTTCCGGCAAGGATGGTGCGCGTGCGTTCGGGCGTAAAAAATGAACGGATGATGCCCACGCCGAAAACCACCAATGCCAGGAGCAGGAGGACTTTCGGCGTTTCGAATACGAAAAACCCCACAGCATTACCCAAGTGACCGCTTATTGAGAAGCCGGCCAGACGGGAAAGTAAGCCTGTAAACAGATTGGAAAAAGCGGCAAGATTCTCATAAACCAGAAACCATGCCGCTATCAGTAGTACGCTCCATGTCAGGTACCCAACGATGGACGAGTGTCTGGTTCCAGCGGCTGCCGAAACGGCAGAGTGCGCCCTTTCAGATCCACAAAGACCGCTTTCACATCCCAAGTTATTGGAACCCACTATTCTCTCCTTCAATTGAGGGCGGATCAAATGGATCGAATGATCGCCCTGTCTACTTCCATGCCCAAATAGATTTTGGGCATCTATTAGTCTTATGTATTGCCATATAGCGATATATGAAAGACAATAAAATTCCGTGGGGCGATTCCCCGCCCAATTTCGGACAATTTCGCCAAACAATACACAAATGTTTACGATTACTTCGCCTACAACTTCGGCAGTTCTTTAACCCTGTCGTATCGCTTTTGGGCCTCTTTCAGCCATTCCTTAAGCTTGTTTCTTGGCGGAACCTTACCCACTGACTTCACCTTGCCGTTCATGAGCAGGGCCGGTGTTCCCATCACGCCGTATCTGCCGATTTCTTTGATATCCCGGACGTGTTCTATATCAGCCGAGATCCCGGTTTCAGCCATGACGTGCATGAGTTCCTGCTCAAGCCGATCACACTGAACGCATCCGGGTCCCAGGACCTTGATTTCAATTCCTTCCGGAACCTCCTCTTCAAAGGGCTTTCCCAGAAATTTCTTGAATTCTCTCAGGAACGCCTTTGAATAACTCTCCTTTACCTTCTCGGGGATGTAATTCCTTTTCCCCAAACGACTCAAGAGTTCTTCCCTAACTTCCGGATCTGGGCTCTCCCCATACCTTTCGGCCATATCCTGCAAGACAGCCTTGAGCCCAATGATGCCTACGGCAGAACCTCCCACTTTGATCTGTGTTACCTCATCTTGTGACATAGACGCCCTCAAGGCCCGATCGGCGAATCGTTTCATTCGTCCAGGGGATATAGTATGCGGCTGAAAAAGTGAGTACAATAATAATAAGAATTTTAGTCCCTTCTTTCATCATAACTGCCTTTACGAATTCTAATATCCTTATTTATAAATATATAAAAGACAAAAAAATAGAACCCTATCTCTTGCAGACTTCTTCTCGGTGGATATGAGGAATCCTTTTAGTAAGTTCTCTCACCTCTCCCTCATCCTCCAGCCAGTGTCTGAGATTGCCGAGAAGGCTCGCGACATAGGGAGATTTGCTCCCATCCGTGAGGTGATAGTTTACCCAGAGACCATCCTTCTTGAAGTCTACGAGACCGGCATCCTCCAGGGTTTTCAGGTTTTTTGAAACAGTGGGCTGGGGCACCTGGAGGGCTTCCCGCATCTCGCAAACGCACATGGTCTTGTGCTGGAGCATCTTGACGATCTTGACCCGGTTTGGGTCCGAAAGAGCCTTCATAACCTTGATGAAATCTCTCATAAAAGAACCATCCATTAAATTCTGTTTTGGTAATATAAGCTTGCGGCGACCGGCTGTCAAGGAATTTCCGTATGGGAAAATTGGGCATCCGAGTACTACAGATCATGCTTCCAGAGCAAGAGGGCGCAGTCTGCAATGGTTCCCCAGAGTTCGCAGCTTCCAGGGACTACTTGATTCACGTGCCGTTGTTTTGTACCCGAAAACCTTCCCGATTCCAGATACCTGCAATGCACCTCAGCCTGCTTCAGCCTGTAATAAGAAAATAATATAGGGCCCCAAATGGGCTGCACAAGCGAGAAGAGGGCGCTCACGCGGAGACGCGCGGACGGCGGCTTGCCCACGGACGGGCCTCTTCAAGCTGGGCCGCAAGGCGGAAAAGAGTTGCTTCATCGCCGAACCGGCCAACAAAGTGGGAACCTATGGGAAGTCCTTCCTTGTTCCAGAAAAGCGGCACGGACATTGCCGGCTGTCCGGTGGCGTTGAACAACGCCGTGTACGGGGCGAAAGCGGCTATCCGTTCCCATGCCTTCATGGGGTCATCCTTCGGAGCGTCAAATGTGCCGAGAGGCACGGGCGGCTCTGAGAGGACAGGCGTGAGCAGGACATCATAGTCTACAAAAAAGCGGGCAATTTCTCTGGTGAGTCTTTGAAAGGTCATCACAGCGTGAAGGTATTGGGATGCGCGGACCTCACGGCCCTGCTGGTATAGGGCAAAGGTAAGAGGCTCGAACATTTGCTCAGTGGGGGTGATGCCTCCGATGGCGGCTATGGTGTCTATGGTGGAGGCGCATCCTGCCGCCCACACGGCCGCGAAAGCACCGGTGCCTTCCGCGGAATCGCGAGTCATGGACGGCGCTGTTTCCTCTACCACGTGCCCCAGGCTCTCACAAAGCGCCCCCGCCTCTTTCAGCGCAGTCATGCAGTCTTCATGGGGCTTGGGGCCGGAGGGGAAATCCGCGGAATAGGCAATTCTGAGTCGGCCTGGGGCTGCGCCCACTTCTTCAAGGAACGGGCGTCGAAGCGGCGGCGCCCAGTATGGATCGCCAATATCAGGCCCGGCGGTAGCGTCCAGAAGGGCAGCGCTGTCTCTTACCGAGCGAGTTACCGCATGCTCGCAGACGAGGCCGGATAGCAAATCCCCAAAATCCGGGCCCAGCGGATTGCGCGCCCGTGTGGGCTTGAGGCCGAACACTCCACAGCAGGAAGCAGGGATTCGGATCGAGCCCCCTCCGTCGTTGGCATGGGCCATCGGAACCATTCCTGAAGCCACCGCCGCCGAGGAACCGCCTGACGAACCTCCGGTAATCCTCTCTGTGTCCCACGGATTCCTTGTCGGGCCGAAGGCAGCTGGCTCGGTGGTCGGTAGAAGTCCGAACTCAGGCGTATTGGTCTTCCCGAGGGTAATCAATCCGGCCTTCTTGTACCTCACGGTCAGTTCGCTGTCGTGGTCCGGCACGAAACCTCGCAGCAGAGCCGTTCCCAGGGCCATCCTCACGCCAGCGTAATAGGCTCCTATATCCTTCATCAAGAACGGCACTCCGGCAAACGGTCCTTCGGGGATCGGAGCGAAAGCCTTTTCCCGCGCCAGGTCGTACATAGGCGTGATCACCGCATTGAGGCTTGGGTTCAGCCGCTCGATTATTTCAATGGCCGCTTCCACCAACTCCATTGGGGTTATGTCCTTGTTTCGCACCAACTCGGCCTGGGCTGTTGCGTCTAGAAAGGCTATCTCATCTATCTCGGCCATGGTGTATCTCCTTGCTTTTGAGTGGCCCGTCGGCCATGTTATTCCCGAGGGGCGTACCGACGGCAGCAGCTCACAGGATTGTTTCCACGAATCGAAAACGGCCGCCTGCGATCTTCCGCCAGACCAGCCAAAGACGAAACTCCCGTCACACTGCCGCAAAGGACTCTTATTTTATTTTGAGTGTACCGTACCCGACGCCTGCCAGTCAATCAAAACGTCCTGGTCGCCCAGAGTCTGGTTATCTTATGGCAGGTCTCGAAAGTGAACATAGAGTAATGCCCCTTTCGGGAATGGTTGAAAACCCCTCGCCTTGCAGTGGAGAGTTGCTCAGTTTGAGGGTGTCCCGTCAGTGCGGGACGACTTCTTTGGTGTGCAAATGGGGGCTGGCAGGTTTTCAAGTTTCGATATAAGGCGGCATCGGATTCAATATCGGAAAGGTGAGAGACGAGACCGCGCACGGTATCACTGTTCACCATTCCCGGATTACCTCTTGACACAACATGCCGACAGGACTAAGGTATTTTCGGTTTTCATTGAAGGAATCTCCGGGTAAACCTCAGAACAAGGGGTCAGATCGTGAAGGGGATTGAGAAACTACCAGAGGCCCAGCTTCTCTTAAGTAAGAACTGGGCCTTTGTTGTTTCCGGATATCGTGCAGGCTTTTAAGTATAGCCAAAAGAGGCGGACGGCGGGCCACTGCTTTCTTAGCGTATCTATTTGAAGGTTTTCATTGCCTTGAAATCAAAGGGCCATCGGCGAAATAGTGACCCTGGAAGGTCGTAATAAACCGTAAAGGCTTGCCCCCTTTTTGTTTGCCTCATTTCGAGTGAATCGTGAAGAATAAAAACTATGGGGAGTGTAAGATTGTAGAATGAATCCGGGGAAATTCAGTAAACATTAGCGCTGTTCTCCATCAGGTATCATTATCTGTTTCCGACGTTCAAGACGGGAGGTGTCGTATGAAGAAATGTGCTGCGATTTTACTGTCTTTTCTATTCATTATCTGCGGGTGTGTGGAAATAGCCGGAAACAGACAGGTTGATTTTGCACCGTTGATCCGGGGCGACTTCGGCGCCCACGCGCAATCAGCCACGATTAGCAAGGAAGCTAGTGATGCGCTGCTCAAAAAGGGCTACGCCAAACTAGGAGTCATAAAAGTCGAACATGTCATTGAGCGCTGTTTGCCGGAAGGCGAGAAGGTGAAATGCCAACCCGTCTCCAATGTGGATGAGCATACGGCGGATCTCCTTCGAGAGGCCGCAAGCCGTGGCGGCGATTTGGTGACGCTATTAAAAGATAAACAATACTCAAAAAAAGAAATAACCCGACAGGGCAAATGCCTCTATTGGACCACCGTCAGAAGACCCCAGACGGTGTGGAATCAGGCCGCACTGCGGTATGAATGGGGCACTGTTGAAGAACGTCAATGCACCCTGTATGAAAAACTCATCGGACAAGATTCTGTTGTGACCAGTGAAGGGATTATCTGGCGCCGTGAACCCGATATGGCCAAAGTCCAGCGGTTCAGTCGCCAGTTCATGTTAGCAGCTTCGCGGGGAGATCTTAGCACTGTCAAAAGACTTGTCCAAGAGGGTGTAGACGTCAATATCAGAAATATGGATGGACAATTGGTTTTGGGTGTTGCTGCCGGGTACGGGCAGAGAGAAGTTGTGCAGTATTTACTTCAAGCGGGCGCGGATATTAACGGTAGGGATGATATCGGCACCCCGTTGCATTGGGCCGCACGCAAAGGACAGACTGATATGGTGCGGTTTTTGATTTCCAAAGGCGCAGACGTGAGCGCCAAAAATCTGAATGTGAGCGATCCCTACAGCGGCATCACGCCGCTTTTTGAAGCTGCAGCAGCCGGGAGTATGCAGATCATCAAAATCCTCCTTGAAAGCGGCGCCAAAGTGGACGAGAAGACCACCAAGGGTGTGACCCCTTTGATGATGGCTGCGCGCTGCAGCCAATTGGAAGCGGTCAAGGCGTTGATCAAAGCCGGCGCTGACTATAATGCCAAGAGCCATAAGGTCGTGATCGGTAGCAGTGTCATGCGGCTGACGCCCTTATTACTCGCTGTCGTGTTTGCTCATCCGGATACGATCATCACCCTGTTGGAAGCGGGAGCGGAAACATATGAAATTATTTCCGATCGTGACATGACGGTGCGTGACGCCGCAGCCATCAGACCTGAGATTTATCAATTGGTCAGTGGTTATGAATACGGAACGAGTGGTTTTATCGACCGCGAAGGCAACATTATCGTGCCGATGTACTTTCTTTATGTACGTGCTTATTCCGAAGGAGTAGCAGCGGTAAAAAGCGGCGCGAAATGGGGGTATATGGACAAGACCGGAAAGATGGTTATCGAACCAAGGTTTTACGAAGCCGAGAGCTTCGGTGAAGGCCTGGCCCCGGTAAACGATCTGGGCAGATGGGGCTTTATCAACAAGGAGGGGGAATTTGTAATACGACCTCAGTTCTTGCGTGTCCACGGATTTTTCGAAGGGTTGGCGGCTGTGCAAACCGACAAAGGCAAATGGGGATATATCAATAAGAAGGGTGAGTTGGTAATAAAGGCCAATTACGACAGCGCCCGGGACTTTTCCGATGGCTTGGCAATAGTCGGATATGGGAGACCAAACACATTTGACATGAAATGGCAATGTATCAACAAAACCGGCAAAGCCATAACCGGAAAATATCAGGCGATGGCATCGTTTAAAGACGGACTGGCGGAGGTCAAGGTTGGGAAAAAATGGGGATATATCAACAAAGAAGATAAGATAGTCATTGAGCCCCAGTTCCTGTTTACGGGGCCCTTCATTGAAGGGCTGGCTCAGGCAAAAAGCATGGATGGGAGGTACGGGTTTATAGATAAGACCGGCAAGTTTGTCATCAAACCGCAATTCAGCTCGGCCAATGATTTTTCCGAAGGACTTGCACCGGTTGGCCTTACTGAGAAAAAAATTACGACCGGAAAATATGGTTATATCGACAAGTCGGGTAAATTCGTTATCAAACCGAGGTTTTGGGGCGCGTGGACTTTCAGTGAGGGGATGGCCTGCGTTGAAACGGGGGAACGTTATAAGAAGAAAAAATGGGGATATGTTGACAGAACAGGCAAAATTGTGATCAAACCTCAGTTTGATAATGCCTTTTTGTTTCATGAGGATCGAGCAGAAGTACGGAACGTAGACAGAAAAAAATGGGTGGCCGATTGGCGAGCCCTGCAAAAAGTGAAGGTCGCGTCGTTTGAAGTGAATTCGGGCCTCAGGTCCGCAGCACAAAGGGGCGATGTCCGCAGTGTAAGAGCCTGGCTGCAAAAAGGCGCTGATGTAAATGCCAAAAATGCCCAGGGAGTCTCGGCCCTGATGCTTGCTGCGCTCAATGGCCGTGACAAAATGGCAAAATTTCTACTTACTCAAGGGGCGGATATTAATGCCAGGGATGCGAATGGTTATACACCGTTAATACGTGTTGCCGGGGCCGGCGACATCAGAATGGTCAAGCTGCTGATGGATAACGGCGCTGATCTGAATGCAAGAAATGATCTTGATTTAACTGCCCTGAAAACCGCCGAGTTGATGCTTCATAGCGAAGTCGTTGAAGTACTTAAGAAGGCCGGTGCGCGATAACTGAACGAAAAAGACTTGAAAACCTCCGCTATTGAGTTTGTCTGCCCTGTCAAATTCCTCAATAGAGAACGACGCAGCGGATTTAGCTGGGGTCCGCGTCGGCTGACAGGAGGCTGCCCAAATCCCGGCGATGCCTCGCATAGGGGTCAGCGCTGGCACTATACAGGGTTGGGAGCAGAGGAGAAAAATACCAGAGGCCCAGCTTCGCGGAAAAGGGTTGGGCCTCTGTCATCTCCGGATTTTTGGAGACTATTATCCATAACCAACAGAGGCAGACGCAGGGTCATTGTATGCAATAGATCATGAGAGATACAATAATCGTAGCATTGATTTTTGGTTTGGGAATAGCAGCTATCTATGTATTTGCTCGAATTACCGAAAAGATAGATGCGCAACGCCCTCCTGATTACAAACTAAAGACATACTCCTATAAGAGAGAACTCAAAAGGTCTCTATGCGGGATACTTGTTGTCGTCGCCGTTTCGATAGGGATATATGCCTTTTCAGGCGACGCGAATTTGCGGTATCAGTCGGAGCTTCTCTCCTTTGTATTGTTCTGGCATGTCTGGTTTGGGGCCTGTATTGGCAGAGATGCGAAAAGCGAAGGGGCGCGAGGCTGGAAGATGAGAAATGAGCAATTCCAACCACCTGGTGGAAGCTATTACGGCATTCACCTAACCACATAAGGTAGGGAAAATGGACACACTAAAGCATTTGCTTTCTCCCATCAAGGTCGGGGCTATGGAGCTTTCCAACCGGGTGGTGATGCCGCCGATGGGCACTTTTCTCAGCAGAAACTCATTTGTGAGCGAAGAGAATCTGGCATATATGAAACACATGGCCAGTGGCGGTGCGGCGGCTCTTATCATCACAGAGATCTGCTGCGTGCATCCCACAGGCTTAGCAGGGAAGGGGCATTTAGGCGTTTATGACGATAAATTCATTCCAGGCTTAACGAGACTTGCGGACGTTATACATGAGGCCGGCGGCAAGACAGCCTTGCAACTCCACCATACGGGGCGCGAGAATCCTCTTCTCCTTGCAAAAGGCGAGGCAGTGGCCCCGTCCGCCATTCCCAGCATGGTTTTTCGTTTGAAACCAAAGGAGATGTCCATAGATCTAATCCATGAGGTTATTGCGGCATTCGGACAGGCAGCCATAAGGGCCCGGGAGGCGGGGTTTGACGCCGTAGAGGTTCACGGAGCCCACGGGTATCTTCTGGCTCAGTTTCTCTCTGCCCTTACGAATCAGCGTAAAGATGAATATGGAGGCGAGACCCTTAAGGAACGTGGCAGATTTGTGGTGGAGGTGCTCGAATCGGTCCGTAAGAGCGTTGGAGAAGACTTTCCCGTTTTGTTGAGAATTTCAGCCGAGGAGTTTATCAAGGGGGGATATACGGTTGAGGATGTCCAGATAATTCTCCCCGACCTTGTCAAAGCCGGGGCGGATTGTATTCACGCCTCTCTGGGAACACATGGGAGTCCCGGAGGTGTGACCAGTGCTCCACCGGAATACGAGCCCGGTTTCAATGTCTGGAGGGCAAAGAAGATTAAAGAATCCGTAAACGTACCCGTGATTGCGGTGGGGCGATTCACCGACCCGGGCCTGGCAGACGAAGTTATCGCCAGAGGGGATGCGGACCTGACAGCTTTTGGACGTCAGCACCTGGCTGACCCTTATTTTCTTACCAAGGCCAAAGAGGGCCGCCCTGGTGATATCCGGAAGTGTATCGCCTGTAACCAAGGATGCATTGAACGATTGATTCTCGAGCCGGGCAGTTCGATTCGTTGCGCCATAAACCCGAGAACAGGGCAGGAATTGATCTATCCTGAAGGGCCTGCCCCAAAGCGCCACAGCGTCTGGATAGTGGGGGCCGGACCTGCCGGCTTGACGGCCGCTTATGAGGCCAAGAGGCTGGGCCATGAGGTGAGCCTGTTTGAAAAAGAGGACAGGGCAGGGGGAAACCTCTGCTTTGCCAGCCAGGCGCCTTTTAAACAGGTCTATGGCGAATGGATCTCGTGGCTCATATCCCAGGTTGAAAAGGCAGGGGTCCGGATTCAGACCAATACAGAGGTTACACATAAGATGATAGAGGATGGAGACCCGGAGGTTGCCATCCTGGCCACGGGTGGAGAGAAGATTATCCCGGATATCCCGGGAAACGATTTAAGCATGATCTGCGATGCATGGCAGATACTCGACAAAACGGTCCCGGCAGGGAAGAATGTTGTTGTCATTGGCGGCGGATTGATCGGAATGGAGGCGGCCGACTTTCTGCTCGAGAAAGGGAGCCATGTCACCCTGGTTGAGATGTTAAAGCGATCACCGGTTACCAAGCTGGCTTCCCACGGCTATATGCTTCATAAACGTCTTCGTGAGAAATGCCGGTTTCTTTTTAACACCAGAGTGGAAAGCATTCAAAAGGATTCGGTGGTAACGGTCAGCGAAGGAGAAACAGAGACAATCGCACCTGTTGACCAGGTGGTTTTTGCCGTGGGAATGAAACCCCGTGATGATTTGAAAAAGGTCTTAGATGGGAGAGGCGTCCGGCACTTTGTTGTTGGCGATGCACGTGAAGTGAGACGCATTATAGAAGCAACGGAAGAAGGGGCAAAGGCGGCCTGGGATATATAATCTGACCTGGGAAGTGGGGGCGTGATCTCGCCACCGCCCAAGAGTAATGGGGCTCATCAAACCCTTTCCCAAGGCCACCGTCCTTATCACGATCGCCCTTGCCATCATGATGGTCGCTCTTATCCGGGTGTAGAGGAAGCATGTCCTTGCAGATAGATCTCACACCAGAACCTGACGTTTGCGGGGTCCGGTGCAAACGGCTCTTGCAGCACTTCTCTGTTCATGGTGTTCCCAGCTTTCTCGCATCTCGTTGGTCCCAAGGCGCAAAAAGGAGCGGCGGCTCTCGATAACCGACTGACCCGGCACCTGGCGGTCTGAGGGTGATTATGTTGTCAAAAGTATTTCTTGCAGGAAGATTCATCACCGCGTATAATTCAATCCTACCTTCATTCAGTTGATGTTTTTTTTGCTGCAGTACTCTTTACCAACTCATAACGCCCTTTGCGATAAAGGAGGTGCCTTCTATATGTCTATCACAACTTCGATTGCGAATAATCATCTCCTGATTCACAAATCAAGCTGTTGCCCCATGGCCCTCATGTGAGGTAGAAGAGTGCAAGGATCTTGTCACTAGCGACCGGCCGTTCTGGAGATTGGATGTCTATTCTGCAGCCCGTGGCTGCGTGGTAGTAAAGAGAATGATGTGACCTTCTTGTGATGCCACTGGTAATGACCTTATGCGATATCGAAAAACGTCTAGCATAATGATTGCAATGTTTCTGGTCTTGGGTGTTTTCGCAAACAGCGCATTGGCCGAGGTGTGTTTTTGCGGAGAGGCCTGCCTGCATGGTCTTCAGCCTGACGCAGAGATAAAGGTAAATTTTCTGTTTCATATGCGTTGCTCAGGTATTCCGTGTAAGGGCTGCCAGTTGGAAAAGGGCCAAACGCTTAAAGCAGTCAACTCCAGGCACCAGCCGCTTAATGTAAAAATCCTCGATAATGCACTCATCCCGTCCGCTTTCCTCGTTTCTCCTTCCACTTGTCTTATCCTCAGGAATCCTTGTTCTCCTTCTAACCGGGGAGCAATCGCATCGTCGCCTGTCTACCTGCAAAACCTATCCATCCTTTGTTAGCGTTTAAAATATCTGCCGACTGAGATAGGAAATCGTCCCGCTTAACTCTGCAACCATGCAAAAGAGAGCATGGGTGCGGCTGCAAAGGATTTGAAACCCTTGGTTCGAGAAACCCGTAGTATGAAAGGGATACGATATGAACAGAATACGAATGCATAAGTGGATTTTGTTTTTGTTGGTATTTTTGCTGACAGCAAGCGGGGACTTCTATGCAGCCTTGGCTGATGATGATGACCATGGAAAAGGGTACCGCTATCAAAAAAGGGAACGAAAGCGCTCCGGTCATAATGGCAAACACAATCTGGCCGTAGTGGATAATCTGATGTACTCGAAAAACTGCGGTAGTTGTCACTTCACCTATCAACCGGGATTACTACCCTCAGGGTCGTGGGATATGATTCTTGAGAGGCTGCCCGAACATTTCGGGGAAGACATCGATCTCGATGAGGAATCAAAGAACATAATCGCTGAATATCTGAGGGTGAATGCCGCAGATTATTCCTCTGCGAGACTATCTGCAAAGATTATGAGAAGCCTGGGGCCTCAAACACCGTCAAGGATAACCCAGATTCCCTATATCAAGCACAAGCACCACGAAATTCGGCCCGCCGTGCTTAAACGAGAGCCCGTCGGGTCGCTGTCCAACTGCGTGGCCTGTCACACCACTGCTGAAAACGGGATCTACGATGACGATAATGTATCGATCCCGAGGTAAGCAGAAGGGAGAATACCTCTGAAGGCCAAATCGGCAGGCATGGGAGAGCAGCAAACTGGGAAGCATGACCGGAGGAGATATGGGAAATGGAAGCCTCCGTTTACAGATTGGCCGAATACAAAATAATTGAAGGTGACGCCGGCGGGTTGAGCTGGGAGGCACATTTCGGGGTGGGCGCGCTCCGAGAGGGAAAGTGCTTCAGAAAAGGAATGATCCTGTTCATCGGCCCGGCAGAAGGTGACCGTCCCGGATACTTGAAAAGAGATTTTTTCGATCATCTGAAGCAATTTCCGGAGTGGTCGAAAACAAGGTATTACTGCAGAGGACTTGAGGTATTCCATTGCAAAACCGGCAAACGGGTTACGGAGGTTGAAATGCATTTGTGGGGCCTCGAACAAAAAAGACTGCATGAAAGAGGCGGCATCCTTTCAGACAGGAGTGGAAGGCCTACGAGCGGCATCTCCATCAACGGGGTCCCAAAAGATGGTGCGTTCAGGCTCCAGAAATATGAAATAATAAAAAAGAGGGATGACCTGGTTGTCTGGAGAACCTACTCAGGCCCGAACTTTGGCAGAGGCGGAAATTGTATTATCCTGGAGGACATCCTGTTCATCGGATCATGGCAGAATGAGCGGTCCAATGTGACCAAACGGCAATTTCTTTCTGATTTGCAGCAGTTGCCGGGATGGGAACAAACAAGATATTTCTGTCCCAGGCTCTCTATCCATGAGTGCAATACAGGAGAACAGGTGCATGCAGCACGTCAAGAAAAGAAAAGACGGCCTACGGGGAGGCCGGCGTCCGAAGGGAATGCTGTCGCGAGTGGGCATAAAAGCAAGACAGGACTCAATTCAAGAAAATCAGATCTGTGGAAAGACCGAGCTATGTTTTTTACCCTCCGGTTAAAGAAGCGCATTACTGCGCTGCTGCACCACTTAATGAGAGGAGAGTAGATGTCTAAGGAAAAATCTTCAAGACTCTGGGTAGTCAATGTAATGTCTTTTGCTCTTTTCATTTTTTTGTGCAGTACCGGCTTTCTGAATTGGCTTGTATTGCCCAGGGGATATGAAGCCCGGGGCAGTTTCCTGGTTTCTTTCAGACATTTTCTTGTTGCTCTGCATGAATGGACTGCACTGATATTCGTGATCGTGATTGCGGTACATATTATCTTGCATTGGACCTACATAAGATCCAACCTGAAGAAACATGGTGTCATTAAATAGTGCCATCTATAAATAGAATTTGGAAGCTAGTCAGCTGAAGGAATTTGGTCGGGAATGACGCTGAAAGACATTATAATCACAATAATTATTATCTATATCGGCGTTGAGCTTGTCGAACATGTAATTTTTCCGCTCGTCTGGTTTATCTTCAAAGGGAGAAAACAGTCCACGTATGGCGTGATGGGCATGATAGGCAAGCCTGTTGAAATTCGGCGATGGAATAAGACTGAGGGGCAAGTGTCGATCAACGGGGAAATATGGAGCGCTGTATGCGAGGTCCCCCTGCCGGTCGGCGGCAAAGCGGTGGTTTGTGGTATTGAAGGACTTACCTTAAAGTTGAAGCCTTACGAAGATTGACAGAGTGGCCTTTCAAGTGATTCGGTCATGGGCTTCCCTTCCGATTACTTGACCGCGCCATGAAGAATATATATTATGATGGACCGGAATGGCCGGGCCATATTGCACTCTTGACCGTTATGATTCCAGCCGGGGAGGCGAACTATGGGAAAAAGATTTCTTGTTGCGCTTGATTATTCGGAAAATGCGGCCAGGGCTGTGGACTTTGTGGCTGAAACCTTCAGTACGAACCATGAGATCATCCTTTTCAGCGTGATTCCAAGTACGGCAGCCGTGTGCGAATTGAAAGGGGACAGTCTTATCCCGACCTTCACCGAACAGCAGGAGGCATTTTGCCAGGTGGAGGAGGAAAAGAAAATGGCGCTTGAAACGGCATTGGAGAAGGCCAAGCAGGTTCTCCTTGACGCGGGATTTCCCGAGGAAAATATCCAGGTGAAGACGAGTGCCCATAAGAGGGGCGTGGCCAGAGACATTGTTGCGGAGGCGGAGCAGTGCCGGGCCGACATGCTTGTTGTGGGAAGACGGGGCATCTCGGGCTTCAAGGAATTTTTCCTGGGGAGCATATCCCAGAAGATCCTGCAGTTATCCAAGGAACTGTCGGTCCTGCTGGTGCAATAGTAAAGATCCGGGTCCAGAGGGTCCGGCCTTGAGGCTACTCGATGCAGGGAGTATACCCACCAATAGATGACGATACGGGGAA
This sequence comes from uncultured Desulfobacteraceae bacterium, assembly GCA_964581175.1. Classification (GTDB taxonomy): domain Bacteria; phylum Desulfobacterota; class DSM-4660; order Desulfatiglandales; family Desulfatiglandaceae; genus B46-G9. The sequence goes on along the minus strand of CAZONI010000009.1, from coordinate 59,404 downwards.
TTGGGAGTCAGGAGCCGGAAGGATACAGATGCATTAAGGAGATGTATTTTCCATGATAGAGCTGAATGAAGAACAGCGGATGATTCTGGATACCGTAAGGGGTATGGCCCGGGAGAAAATCAGGCCGAGGGCGGCCGAGATCGATGAGAAGCAGGAATTTCCCTGGGATACCGTAAAATTGTACACAGAAAACGGTCTCCTCACGCCGCTCCTTCCGGAAAAGTACGGGGGCATTGGGGCGGAATATCTCCTCTTTTGCATGATCATAGAAGAAATCGCCAAAGTCTGTGCTTCTTCGGCCCTGATCCTCATCGCCCAGGCAGACGGCATGCTCCCGATCCTGATGGGGGGCAGTGACGAATTGAAGGAGAGGCTCCTGCCGGGCTTTGCCGCGGGCAGGCTGGCGGCTTTTGCGGCCACGGAACCCGGAGCCGGGTCGGATGCCCTGTCAATGAAGACGCGCGCGGCCAGAGAGGGAGACCATTACGTCATCAATGGCCAGAAGTGCTTTACCACCAATGGGAGTGTGGCGGATGTCATCAGCCTGTATACCTATACCGATCCCGAGAGGAAGTTCAAGGGGCTGACGGCGTTTGCGGTGGAAAAGGGTTCGAAAGGCCTGTCCTACGGCAAGAATGAAAACAAAATGGGCATGCGGGGGTCCATCAATTCGGAGCTCTTTTTCGATGACATGATCGTCCCGGTCGAGAACAGGATCGGCGAGGAAGGCGAAGGCGCTGTCAACATGATGGCTGCCCTGAATACCAGCCGCGCTTTTGCCGCTGCCCAGGCCGTGGGACTCGCCCAGGGCGCCATTGACGAGGCTGTTTCATACGCGAAACAGCGGGTGCAATTCGGGCGGCCCATCGCAAGACTTCAGGGCATTCAGTTCATGCTCGCAGACATGGCGGCCAATACGGAAGCGGCACGCCTTTTAACGTATCAGGCGGCCAAATACCTGGACAGGGGAGAGCATCGTCGCATCCCGGGGGCCTGTGCCATGGCCAAGTTTATTGCGTCCGATACTGCCATGAAAGTCACCACGGACGCTGTCCAGGTGATGGGAGGTTCTGGGTATATGAAGGATTTCCCCCTGGAAAGGATGATGCGGGACGCCAAGCTTATCCAGATCTACACGGGCACCAACCAGATCATGCGGCTTGTGACGGCCCGTGAATTGTTGAAGGAATGAAAGGGCAGGTTTTGAAAAATTCAGTTGAAGAGCAGTCCGGAGCCTTCTCCTTCCCCATGGTCGACTTGCCGCCGGGCGAAGAAGAAGGGATGAAGAAACCGGACCTCCATCAGCCTTTCATCATCGGGTTGCTCCATACCGATGTTGGTGAAGTGCCCCGGGTGTCATCCTCTCTGAACCGCAAAGACAGATGGGGGACCGTCAAGGCCAGGTGGGGCGTAGGGCGCATGCACTACAGGGTGGACCCCGGCCTGTATGCCTTGGGTACTCCCGACGAGGATTCATCCGTACTGGTCACGGCCAATTACAAGATGAGTTTTGACCGGCTTCGCAGTTCACTGCCCGGGAGGAACGCCTGGATCCTTGTCCTGAATACGGGAGGCATCAATGTGTGGTGTTCAGCAGGCAAGGGCACGTTCGGGACCCGGGAGCTGGTGCAACGTGTGGATTTCTGTGACCTTTCAAAGGTCGTAAAACACCGGACGGTCATTCTGCCCCAGCTTTCGGCCCCCGGGGTGGCCTCTCACAAGGTCCGGCAGTTCTCGGGGTTCAAGGTCGTATATGGCCCCATCCGTGCCGAGGATCTCCCTGCCTTTCTCGATAGCGGCCTGCGGGCAACACCCGGCATGCGGATCAAGAAATTCCCGCTCCTGGATCGTCTGGTCCTGATACCCGTGGAGCTTGTGGAGGCAGTGAAGATCTATGTTATCATCCTGCCGGCCCTTCTTTTCCTTGGGGGGCTTGGTGGTCCCGGCGGGTTCTGGCAAAACCTGTATCATTATGGTCTCTTTGCGGCCGTTGCCTTCCTCGCCGCGATCTTCGCCGGTGCGGTGATGACTCCGCTCCTGCTCCCCTGGCTGCCCGGCCGCGCCTTTTCTCTCAAAGGAATGTGGCTGGGGCTGATTACAGCGGCGTGTCTGGTGATTTTTCGCTGGGAAGGATCAGAGACGTTGGCCGGGTACATGGAACTTGGGGGATGGTGCTTTCTGGCCCCGGCTGTGGCAGCCTACCTGGGCATGAACTTTACGGGGGCTTCTACCTACACATCCCTCTCGGGGGTCAAAAAAGAGATGCGGTGGGCTGTGCCCATGGAGATCGGGGCTGCGGTCGTCGGCCTGGGACTCTGGATTGCATCCCGGTTTATGGCGTAAGGAAAGAAAGGTCATGGGTAAACTTATCTATCTGAAAAATGTGGTTACCCTGGAACTGGCTGAGGAAAAATGCGTGGGATGCGGCATGTGTCTCGTGGTCTGTCCTCATGCGGTTTTTGAGATGAGCGACGGGCATGCTTCGATCGAAAAACGTGATGCCTGCATGGAATGCGGGGCCTGCGCGCAAAATTGCCCCACCGAGGCCATAACCGTGGAGGCCGGGGTGGGCTGCGCAGCCGCCGTGATCAATTCAGCACTGGGGAAGAAAGGCGCCTCCTGCTGTATCCTGGATGAAATCGCAAGAAAGGCGATCCGGTAACAGCCGAACCGCAGCTCAAAGAAACCTCTCTTGCGGCCGGCACTGTCTTTTCAAGGCATGACGCCGTATTTCTTCAGTTTTTTGTGGAGGGTTCTGCGAGTGATCCCCAGGCGCCGCGCTGCTTCACTCTTGTTCCCTCCGGCCGATTCCAGAGTCTGAAGTATGCTCGCCTTTTCCACTTCCTCCAGGCGCAGGCCCCCGGGAAGCGCCTGGGACGGCAATTGGGGGACCGGGACGCTTACCTGTTCCAGGATTGCCGGCGGGAGATCGGATTCGTCAACGTAGTCGGCCCGCGACAGGACCACCATCCTTTCAACGGCATTCATCAATTCTCTGACATTCCCGGGCCAGTCATAGCGCAGGAGGCGATCCATCGCTTGAGGGGTGTATCCCTTGATTGACTTTCGGTTCTTTTCGGCAAATGTCTTGAGGAAATGCTGGGCGAGCAACGGGATATCATCTCTTCGTTCCCGCAACGGGGGCATGTGCAGCGTCACCACGTTCAGACGGTAGAACAGGTCTTTGCGAAACCTGCCCGCGGCGATTTCTTCTGCCAGATCCTTGTTCGTGGCCGCAATGAGGCGAACATCCACCTTGATTACCTCTTCACCCCCGACCCGGGTAAATTCCCTCTCCTGGATCACGCGCAATAGTTTGACCTGCATGGAGAGCGGCATCTCACTCACTTCATCCAAGAAGAGACTTCCCCCGTCCGCGAGGCTGAACTGGCCCTCTTTCCGACGGTGGGCCCCGGTAAAAGAACCCTTTTCGTGGCCGAAGAGTTCCGATTCGAGGAGCGTCTCGGTCAGGGCTGCGCAGTTTACCTTGATGAAGGGCCCCTTTTTCCGTTCGCTGTTGTAATGGATGGCCCCTGCAATCAATTCCTTCCCGGTACCCGATTCCCCGGTGATGAGCACGGTTGCCTCTGAAGGCGCGACCTGGACTATGGTCTCAAAGAGACGAACCATACCGGGACTGTTTCCGATGATATTCTGGCGGTCGAATTTTTCTCCCAGGCTGGCTTTCAGGAGCCGGTTTTCTTCTTTCAGGTGGGTATGGTCCATGGCTCGCTCCATGGTAAGACGGAGCACGTCAAAGTCGAGAGGTTTGGTGAGATAATCATAGGCCCCGTTTTTCAGGGCCTCGACCGCTGTTTCAACAGAGGAATAGGCAGTCATGATGATGATGGGAATGGCGGGATTGTGGGCCTTGATCTCGGAAAGCGCCTCCAGACCTGATACCTTGATCATGCGGATGTCCATGAGTACGAGGTCGAAAGGAGTTTCCCGCGCCATTTCAATGGCAGTGGCGCCGTCTTCCGCCTCGGACACGGTGTACCTCCACCCGGAAAGAAGTGTTTTCAACATGGTCCGATGACCCCTGTCGTCATCTACCACCAGGACCGCATTTTTGGTGCTCATTCGTCATCTCCTTCAACCGGAAAAGAGAGGGTTACGGTTGTGCCTTTCCCCACGGCACTTTCCATATGGACCTCACCCCTGTGGGATTCCATGATCTTATGGACAATCGCAAGGCCGAGACCGGTTCCGGAAGGTTTCCTCGTGAAATAGGGATCAAACACGTGGGCCAGATCCCCTTTTGAAATGCCTTCGCCCGTATCGCTGATCATAATCTCAATAATGCCGGGTCTCCTTTGCCGGACACCAACAGTCAGCGTTCCGCCCTCTCCCATGGCCTCCAGGGCGTTCAGGTAGAGGTTCAGGAGCACCTGCTTTATTCTGTCCGGATCAAGGTTCACCCTCTTCTCCAGAGGAGGGCCATCCAGTACGACACGGATCTTCTTTCGCACGGCATCCCCTTCCACCAGCTTCAATGCCTGGTTGACCAGTTCCCGGAGGTCGGTAGGCTTCTTTTCAATGTTTACAGGCCGGGCAAATTCCAGGAGCTGGCCGATGACCCGGTTGAGCCGCTCCACCTCCTCTATCATGATGCCGGCCGTTTCCTGGTCGGCGGGAACATCCTTGTACCGCTCCTTGAAATAGGTGGCAAATCCCTTTATGGAACTGAGGGGATTCCGTATCTCGTGCGCAATCCCCGCGGCAAGTTTGCCAAGGGACGCGAGGCGCCTGCTCCTCTCGACTTCGGTCTTGAGATCCTGGATCTCACTGAGATCTCTGAAGAGGACAATATATCCCAGAGATGCACTGTCATCCTCCTTGAGGGATGAAACGATGATGTCCATGGGGGCAACCCTTCCGTTATGAAAAGGAAAGTCCATTTCCTTTTCAACGATCTGTTTTTCGGTCTTGCACTCGGCCACGAGGGACCTCAACTCGCTCGGAAGTATATCGTCCGCATTTTCCCCGAGGACCTCGGCAGCTGAAAGTCCCATGATTGTTTCGGCAGTCTGGTTGAAGGAGACAACCTTGCCTTCACCATCGATGAATAGGAGTCCGATGGGCATATTCTCCACCACGCTGTCTGAAAAGGCCTTCACCTTCGTCAGTGCCGCTCTCGCCGTACGATAGGCTTGTGTGAGAAAGAGAAAAAATATGCCCACGAAACCTATAAGAAAGAGGATCACCGCCATGATAATGGAATGAAGGGTATCGGCCTTCCTGGCAGCCGCAACAGATTTCATGTCCAGACCGACAAAGATGATATCCGAAGAGTCCCTCCCGAAACGGTTTCCCTGCATGCGAGGTCGGAGCGACGAATCCTGGGGGACTAACCAGTTATTTCCCCGAAACCGCCCCCAGCCCGTCAGAAAACCCCGGAAAACCTCAAAAATATGCTCCCCGTCCGGATTTGTTACCTCCCGCCACTCTACCTTCCTGGATTGGGAAATCTGTCGGAGATCAAGGCCCTTTCCATGAACTGATCCAATCTTATCCGGGTCGTTCGCCGCAAGGATAGTTCCGTTCGTGTCCGTTACGATCAGGTAGACGATATTAGGCTGCCGGGCCGTTTCCATCAGGAGCCTCTGGAGGCGGAACTCTCCTCCTCCCATACCCATCATGCCCATCATTCCGGTCCTGGCCCCGGCCTCGAAAGAGCGTATCAGGGCTGCGCCATTCTCAACCATCAACTCCGTGACGAATTTCTTTTCCCTGTCCAGGTTTTCGTGGGTCCAGAAGATCAGGATCGGTGCAAGGATAACAACCGATCCCACCAGTATCCACGGCGGAATGCGAAACCACTCCCTTTTTCCTCTTTTTTCTGTTGATTTCATAAAAGTCTTCTCTAGCAAAATGAATACCAGTCGACGATCGGAGTATTCTAAAGGTTGCTTCTCCTAAATTACGGCATAACAAGGAGAAAATATGTCCGGTCTTCGGGTGTTTCCTTCTCGTAAAACACAGTACTCATGTTCAAGGCGGATATTTTCTAACCACATGCATATGGTTCTTGGATAAAAAGTATCCAACATTTTCCCCTGTTTGGCAAGAGGGAATTTCTTCTTCCATAAGTGAAAAGTAATTTATCATATAAATATCAGCATGTTATTATACTGTGAAATCACTGTGGCATGCCCCTTGCTTTTTAGGGAGGCCAAGTGCGCAACAAAAATTACATTGAGGAGGTTAGATTATGAAAAAGACATTAACAATTATGGGAGCACTTCTTTTGGTAGCGGCAATTGCCTATCCGGTTCTCGCATGGGGCCCAGGATGGGGCGGTATGCACCGGGGCATGGGTTGGGGTTACGGTCCGGGATACTACGGGAATAACGGAGGCGGTTACGGGTATAGCAATCTCAGCCAGGAACAGGCAGCAAAACTGGATCAGTTGAGGCAGGATTTTTATACCGACACCGCTCCTATTCGGAACCAACTCTGGAACAAATCATCGGAACTAAACGATGCATTAAACGCGGCAACCCCCGACAGGGATCACATCACGGCATTGCAGAACGAAATCAATGGCCTGCGGGCACAGCTCTCCCAAAAACGGCTCGATTTCAGTCTAAAAGCCAGGAAGATAGCTCCGGATACCGGCTTGGCACAAGGATACGGCCAAAGATCCGGCCCAGGTTATGGATGGGGAATGATGGGTTACGGCGGCTACGGAAACCACATGTATGGATACGGCAGCGGCTGCTGGAATTAACAACTATGCTGAAAGGGGCGGAAAACAGCTCCGCCCCTTTTTTTTTGTGCGCCCGGCAGGGCGCACCCACTTGGAGGTGCAAGTCCTCTACACGCCCGACAGGGGGAAGTGTTAGCCGGACGGCAAGGGTGCCCACCGCGAGGTGGGATCTGAAGGAAGCCACTCTCGCCGTTGTTGTCCAACATACTGCTGGACGATCTGGATAAGGAGCTTGAGAGACGCGGGCACCGATTTTGTTGTTACGCGGATGATGTAAACGTATACGTTGCATCCAAGCGGGCCGGACAAAGGGTGCTTGATTCGATCGAAAAGTTTCTTAACCAGCGGTTGCGGCTTCAGATCAACCGAGAAAAGAGCGCGGTGGATCGCCCATGGAAGCGCAAATTCCTGGGATACAGCATGACATGGCACAAGCGACCGCGGTTGAAGGTGGCACCGTCCTCAGTGAAAAAGCTGCGGATGGACATCAAGAGAGCATTTCGGCAGGGCCGCGGACGAAACCTGGGCAAGTTCATCGGGGACCTGACCTTGAAGCTTCGCGGATGGATAAACTATTTCCGTCTATCGGAAGTGAAAGGCATTTTCGAGGAACTGGACGGGTGGATACGGCGCAGACTTCGCTGCATCATCTGGCGGCAATGGAAGCGTGTGTCTACGAGGGCAAAAGGCTTGATGAAAAGAGGGCTCGACGAAAAACGTGCCTGGGAATCGGCCACCAATGGCAGAGGCCCCTGGTGGAATTCAGGCGCCTCGCACATGAACCAGGCGTTTCCCAAGAGATTCTTTGATCGGCTAGGGCTCGTGTCACTGCTTGACTCGGTCCTTCAGTTTCAATGTAACTCATGAACCGCCGTATACGGAACCGTACGTACGGTGGTGTGGGAGGACGGAGGGCGTAAGCCCTCCTCCTACCCGATTCACAATTTCCTCTCCCATCTCTCTCCCCTGCTTTCCCGGAAATGCCGATTTTTGACGGGCTTAATTCTCGACAAGGCTGAATGAGAAGTGTATCCTGCGAGCAGAAAAATGAATGGGAGATGACATGTTTGACTTGGACAGTGTCGCCCGACAGGTGATTCGCAACTGCCGCATTTCGGATTCCTCCCATGCGGGCTTATATTCTATTTGCGGCCTGGCAATGCGGTTACGGGATCTCTACAAGTGGGAAAACGGCCTTGACCCATGGGTGGAAGATGAATCATCCAAGGTACTCGAATGGATCGGAAGACAGGAAGAAACCTGGAACGACCTTACCGAAGAAGAGTTCAGGGCAATAACCATTTCGGGGCGGGAATATGACCCGCTGGATGTAAAACAAATCAATCATGTCCTGGAAACCCATGGAGTCTACTATGGGGCAGGATATGTCCACAGCCTGAAGCCCTCTTTTTTTCTGGCCGTTCTGGAAGAAAAGAGGCGGATTGGAAACCATCCCATACGCATACTGGGCCGCGAGTTGGCCCGGGATCTGGTGACCATCCCCGCCCTTTCTCAGGACGGTTCCATAATTATTCGAAAGGCGGCCGCGAAGGTCTTCTTCTGGGACCAGATATTCTATGTGAAAAAATCAGGACGCCAAGCCCTTCGTTTTGCCCTCGAAAAATACGGTATCGAGGATGATTTGCAAGCGTTACGCCCCCACCTGGACCGGATCCTCGAGGCGGAACTGGACAGATACATCTATCACGAACTGGGGGAAATAGACGATCGTGCATTTGATCGGGCTATCTGGCGCCGGATTATCGCCCAGTTTCCCCATACCCCCATAGAGCTTTTTGTCCGTTGTGTCAAAGACCTCCTGGCGGATACGAACGAACATGGGACGCTCCCATATATCCTGAAGAATCGAAAACAAGGCATGCTGGGCTTTTATGTTGCTTGTCTCGGCAGCCTCACAAGAGAGATCTTTCCCGAGATCGTGGATGGTTTTGACGTTTTCGCGAAGGAGGGAGACTGGGAGGCTGTTGAGAGAGCCGTATCCGGAGGGAGCAGCACCGCGATACGGTTCGCCGGAGAGGTCAGCGATATCTATATGAGAGGAAAAGAGAAAAACGATATGGAATGGACGGCCAGGACGATGGAAAAGGCAGTTCTCGCTCCCCTTGGACTGGCAGGGAAAAGGGAGGTGGAGGAGAATTGATCACGGCACGTTATCCGGCGATCGTGTGTTGCTCCAATCCTTTCATCTTCCAGCGGGCGCAAAGGACAAATAACCCTGCCCCTACGACGAAATACCAGGGGAACCAGACGAGCGATCTCTTATACACCAGGTTTTCAAATGCAATTCCTGGCGAAAGCTGCGTTAAACCACTTTCAGTGCTCCTGAGAAAAGCAAGCAGTATCGAATAGAAAATGCCGATGAGGCCATAAGCGAGATTAAATGAGAGGCCTTTGAAACTCAGGATTGTGGCTCGCTGTCGCGATGCCGTGATACGATTCAGGTAATGGCTCTGGAAGAATACCTGAAGATACATGACGATCCAGATCAGGGCCATCGGCAGCAGGCCGATAAGGGGCCAGACGAATGACATTCCTGAAAGCCCCAGAAGCGTTAATCCCGCCATGATTGCCATAATGAAAGCAGGAGACCTCCTTCGAGACATCATTAGTGCCGCACGTGGGACAAATATGCCGAGGATGGCAAAAGCAGACCCGATCAATCCAAAAGAGGCTTCCGGAAGATTAATGACACGATAGTATTGACTGCTGAGTGTGATTGTCATGCGGATGCAGCTGTCGAAAAGCAGGCCGCCGAGTATGACAACCAGGGCAAATGGTGTTTTGAGGATCCAACGCCCGGCGTCCATAGTCAGCTGGATAGCCCGGGCAGGAGAATTGCCCCTATAGTGAACCCCCGGAAGGGGAATCTCCCGCATTCGTAAAGAGGCGCACAGAGTCAGGATGGCCATACCGAGGGTCAGATAGAGGGGGAATCGGAGGGTCACGGCCTGGGTAAAGTGCACATTGAGCCCCAGCCACTGACCCGCCAGTTGCATGAGTTCGGGGTCGTATACGGCTGCTCCCAGGGATGTCACCACAATAAAGGACAAGGACTGCAGCCGCATCTGCTTTTCCAATACCTGCGGCCATTCCCCCGCGAGACCTTCCCTTTTCAGTGTATCGTATGCGAGGGCTTCATCAGTGCCGCTGGCGGCAGCTTCTGCGGCGCCGCTGAATATGCGGTTTAACAGGAAAACAGCGAAGAGGAGTTCAACATTTCCACGCGGAACCAGGCACAGAAGAGCTATCTCCGCCACCATGAGTGAGCCGGCGACAACAAGCAGGTTCTTTCTCCCAATAACGTCGGCCAAGGCTCCGGAAGGGACTTCCAGGAGGACAATTGTTGCGGCCCAAAAGGCATTGAGCACTGCAAATTGTTCCAGTGACAATCCAAAATCCAGGAAGAGGATGGTGAAAACAGGATAATAGAATCGGGAATTGAAAAATATCCGAAAGGCAATGAACAGCCTGATATTCCTGAGTTTAAATGGAGATTTTGCTTTTGACGTTTTCACAGTGGCGTTTTGGGACGAAAAAGAAGAGAAGTGCTTGCGCCTTCCTTTCCGTCACTCAGAAAAGAGGCCCGACATGTATGCACTTGAATCAGTTATTGAACACTTCACTGCGCATTAACGGAAAAAAGCACATTTAACATGTCCCGAAGCCTCGACAATCTGCTCCAAAAATATGGTGACCACAGGCCACTCAGTCAAGCAGTTTTACTCCACAGGAAATGGAATGTATAGAAATATCCAATTGCACTGCTGCCCAAAAATGGTGCTTTAAGAGAAAGTCAATATCGGTATTCAGGGGATATTGTCCCTGGATATGATCAAATATCTCGGGCAGTATATGATTCATGCGGTTGCGACGATCGGCCCGCCGGTGATTGCGCCGGTGACATTTTAGGATCAGCCCTTGTCCAGCCTGTTGCAGCGCACACGGATATGACCATCGGGCTTGCGCAGTTCAGGGACTCGAAGAGCAGAGACGGGATGGAAGCGGCGAAAAGACAGAAGAAAGAATAGCCGGTTTCTGGATACTCTGTATCCACTTCCATGCTCGGCGCCCGAGTAGGAAAACAAGCGCATCCTTGGAAAAACCCAGCATATGAATGAAATGAGCATGTTAGATGCAGTGCTACAATGTGGTATGTTTTTTGCTTCCTTATAGAAAGAAAAACGAAGGAGGCACTCCCATGAATACATCCACAGAACCCAACAAAGAAATAAAGCGTGCGGAAAGAGATCCGGTGTGCGGTATGGACGTAATTCCGGGAAAGACAAAGCTGGTGAGTATTTATGATGGGCACAGTTTCTGGTTTTGTTCCCGCGCGTGCCGGGAGGCATTTGAAGGCAACCCTCAAAAATATCTGAACAGCCAAACCACCCGCAAGGGTTGGTGGGGACGTTTTCTCGACCGCCTCGGCAAGGCGAACGAAGAGGAATTCGGAACAGGCCGACCCACCTGCTGCCACTAAGAACAAAGGACAGGAGTACATTTGTTGACGGAAGGCGTGCATGATGGTATCAATAGCAGAAATTACTCTTGTCCAAAATAGGTTTATCTGATCGGGCGGGCGACCGGAATATCAGGAGGCGGCCTCCTGCAGGCCATGGAGCAGGAGAGGAAACTTCTATTACCGGAAGGAGATGGTCGGATGCGAAAAGAAAAGGATGCCCTCGGAGAGGTACTGGTCCCTGACGACAAGTATTTCGGGGCGCAGACCCAACGCGCTGTGGAAAATTTTGAGATAGGCAGGGAATTTTTTCCCCGGGAGTTTATCCGTGCCCATGCGATTGTAAAAAAGGCGGCAGCCCGGGTAAACAGGGCGTTCGAAGCACTGGATGAAAAGATCGCTGCAACCATTGAGAAGGCGGCGGATGAGGTCATTTCCGGAAAGCTCGACGAGCATTTTCCCCTGGTCATCTGGCAGAGCGGGAGCGGTACCCAGTTCAACATGAACGTGAACGAGGTTATCGCCAACCGCGCCATCGAACTTCTCGGGGGGAAGATGGGCACAAAATCCCCGGTTCACCCCAACGACCACGTGAATATGGCCCAGTCGACCAATGATACCATTCCCACTTCCATGCATATCGCTGCGGTCATTGCACTCAAAGAGCATCTGCTGCCGGAACTGGAAGCCCTGGAGAAGGCCCTGGCCGCAAAAGCTGAGGCGTTTCGGGATATCGTGAAGATCGGCCGGACCCATCTGCAGGATGCCACTCCTTTGACCCTGGGCCAGGAATTTTCCGGGTACGCCGCGCAGGTGAAAGTGGCGAGCGAAGCGATACGGAATTCCCTGAATCACCTCTATGAGTTGCCTATCGGCGGGACCGCAGTGGGGACGGGCCTGAATACCAGAGAAGGATTCGACCGGATGATGGCAACAGAGATAAGTGCCATGACCGGTCATCCTTTTCAGGTGGCTCGAAACAAATTCTCAGGGCTTTCGTCCCATGACGCCCTGGTAGAGGCTTCAGGTTCATTGAAAATGCTGGCCGCGGCACTGATGAAGATCGCAAATGATATTCGCTGGCTTGCAAGTGGTCCCCGTTGCGGCCTGGGGGAGATCAACCTCCCCGCCAATGAACCCGGCAGCTCCATCATGCCGGGGAAGATAAATCCCACCCAGTGTGAGATGGTGACCCAGATCGCCTGCCAGGTATTCGGAAACGACGTTACCATTACCATGGCTGGATCCCAGGGAAACTTCGAACTGAATGTTTTCAAGCCGCTGATTGCTTACAATATCCTTCAGTCCATCAATCTCCTTTCAGGCGCCAGCAAATCCTTCCGTGAGCGCGCCGTCGCAGGCATTGAGCCCAACAGGAAAAAGATCGAGCTTCATCTGAAAAATTCTCTTATGCTTGTGACGGCACTGGCCCCGCATATCGGATATGACAAGGCGGCAGAGATCGCCCTCCGGGCATGGAGAGAAGAAAAGACCTTGAAGGAAGTAGCCCTGGAACAGGACTTGCTTACTGAAGACGAGTTCGACCAGTGGGTACGCCCTGAAGATATGGTCCACCCTTCCAGATAGCTCCAGGAATGGCAACTGCCTTTTCCAAGAGCCGTTTCCCCGCTCTCGCCGCGTCTTTTTGATAGCCCGCCTCTTGAATCAGTGGAGTCAAGTTCATATATTAAAAAATGTGAATCCAAATTTTTACGGAAGCAGCCTTGTGGGCAGCATTGCACTGCAAGTATATCTAACGGTACCGAGGAAGATGGGAAAGGCGGAGGAAGAGAGATATGGAGCAAGACCATTTTGACGTCATTATATTCGGGTCAGGGCCGGCAGGACTCCAGGCGGCGATTCATGCTGCCCGACGGAAGGTCTCGGTCCTGGTCCTGGGCAGGCTTCCGAAAAGCAGCCTCTACCGCGCACACATAGAAAACTTCTGCTGCATCGAGGGCGAGGCGGGAGCTGATCTCTTGAGACAAGCCCATGCCAAGGCAGAAGAATCCGGCGCCGGGTTTCTGGAAGAGGACGTGACGGAACTCGGAAAGGAAGATGAGCATTTTACCGTGAAGGTGGAAAGCAGCCGGATCCTGAAAGCCAAAGCCCTCGTTTTTGCCATGGGCATCTCGCGCAATAAACTGGGGCTCAAAGGCGAGAAGGCATTCCTGGGTAGGGGAGTAAGCTATTGCGTGGATTGCGACGCGGGCTTCTACAAGGGAGAGTCGGTAGCTGTCATCGGCAACGGAAGTGCGGCAGTAACCGGGGCATTGACCCTCCTTTTCTATGCAAAGGAAGTGCACCTGGTCTGCGAAACACTGGAAGTGGCGGACTATCTGGCTGAAAAGCTGCAGGAGAGCGCCATTCAGATTCACGAGGGGAGAAAGGTCAGGGAGATCGTGGGAAATGAATCAGTAGAGGGTTTAATCCTGGATGACGGGACCAGTATAGAAGCTTCGGGCATCTTTATTGAGCTGGGCGCCAAGGGCGCCATAGACCTGGCCGCCTATCTGGGTGTCGCACCTGACAGCGAAACCATGAAATATATTGCTGCCGGCAAGAGGCAGGAAACCAACGTTCCCGGCGTGTATGCGGCAGGTGACATATGCGGTCCTCCCTGGCAGGTGGCAAAAGCGGTGGGAGAAGGCTGCGTCGCTGGTCTGGAGGCGGCTGCGTATGCGAAGAAGGCGTAATCCTCCGATCGTATTCTCGGCTGCGTCGAGCTTCGGATTCTCCCACTGATAGTCACGAAAAAGCGGTGCCCTCTCTCCAGTCACTTCAGAAAAGGCTTCCTTCCTGAGCCCCCTTTGAGAGTTTGAGGGCCACGTGATCCGCCTTTGCGGGGATGTCCTCGGAGCGATGTTCTGGTGGATACATGTTGCCCATATCGGCCAAGACTTGGATACAAAGTATCCAATAATCGCTCGCTATTCTGCGCGCAGCCCTATATCCAGTCCTGACGAAATGGCAAATAAAGCTATTATTCCGTTATGTTAGAAATGAATTGCCTGGTTGGCGCGAATTTTGCTCATGTATCAAGATGGGAGCGTACGGAATGAAAAACAGGGTCAGTATGTTGCCAACACTCGCTGGCGACAAGACCGTCGTGGAAGCAGAAGGAGTCGATCATGTCGGAAGAGCAAGGCATCGTAGTGAAAACAAGGGCCGATGGCATGGCAGACGTGATGACCGAGAAAGGGGTCGGGTGCGAGAGTTGCGGGGCCTCCCACTCTTGCCACGCATTCGGCACCGGGAACGGAATGATAACCCGTGCTTCAAACAAGATCGGAGCACGGATCGGTGACCAAGTGGCGCTGGAGCTCGGATCCGGTCTGTTCGTGAAGAGTGCGGCGGTGGTGTATCTGCTTCCTATTGTGGGGTTCATCATCGGCGCCGCTTCGGGCGCCTCATTGCATGACGCGATCGGGGTCGGGGCGAGGAGTGGTACTGTCCTATTCGGGCTGGCGGGTCTCGCCGTTGGATTCCTGATTACCGTCATGGTATCCAAGTGGACCGGAGTAACAGGCAAGCTGACCCCTGAAATAGCAAAGATTATCAGTCGCGGTTCGGGCGAAAGAATAAGCATGGCGGTTGATCCGGTTTGCAGCATGCCGGTAGATCCAACTGCCGCGGCTGCAAGCCTGGAGTATAGAGGTAAGACTTACTATTTCTGCAATCCGGGATGTAAACAGGCCTTTTCACAGGACCCCGAGAAATATCTCGGGTGATCCCATTACCTGTTTCCCCTGGATGTGGTCGAAAATCACTCATTAATCGGAAATCCGTTTGTGTCCGGAATGATCGGTGGATGAGTGATTCTTCCTGCACGAGAACGATATATTTGGACACCGTGAGTGGGAATAAAGGAGAAATATTATGACAAGCAGGAAATCTCTGAAAATCGGTGTCTTCGATTTTCTTTCTATTTTGTTCTTGGGTCTGGTCCCCAACATGGCCTATGCCCGTGGAGGATATGGAGGATATGGCGGCTGGGGCATGGGTCCCGGAATCATGGGCGGCTGGGGTATGGGATGGTGGGGTATTGTCCCCATGCTGCTTTTCTGGGCCGTCATTATTGTAGCCATCGTGTTTTTCGTCAAATGGCTTGCCCACGGTTCAGGGAAAAACATATCCGCATCATCAAGCGATTCCCGTTCCCTTGAAATCCTCAAGGAACGGTTTGCCCGGGGAGAGATTACGAAGGAAGAGTTCGAGCATATGAAAAAGGTCATACAGGATTGACGGAGGCGTTCCGCAGGATCAGGAGCCCCTCCGTACTTCCGTCAGAAGACCATGGGCACAAATCCCTGCTTGATGAGGTCAGCAATGATGCTCCCCACGTAGTCCACCTTCAGACCGAGCCCTTCAATCTTGTCGGAAATACCATCCCGGTCTGAAATGAATTTGCACGCGATCGGTTGCTGATCGGAACAGAGTTCCTTTGTCACTTTAGCAATCTCCTCGTTCTGGACAAGAAGACGCTCCGATGGCCCCAAAAAGACTACCTGCACCTCGTCAAGCCATCCTTGACTCGCGGTCTTCGACGCATACACCAATCCTGTGAGCGCCTTTTCTTCCTCACCTGTCGCAATGATAACCAACAGCTTTGAACTCATCGTATCCTCCTTTTCTCATGTATCCAAACCAGAATAGCCGATGCCGCTAATACCGGTCTTGTTCAAAAAATCAACGATCATTTCTATTCACCCGATCCTGTGTCCATATTTCCTGTCCATCAGCTGGATCACATCCTCCACGGAATGGCCTTCTTTCAGTTCTCGGCGGATGAAGTTCTTCTCTTCAAGCGCCCCATGGGGTCTGTCGCATGTGCACTCAATCAGGGCCGTGTTTCCACATTGCCCGCACGCGCATTCGAACTCCGAAGCTACCAGTTGCACCTTGGTCTGCGCGAGGTCGCCGTAGGGAGCGGTGGAGGCTTCTTCAGTGACTCCCTTGATCTGCGGCGGTGTCGGCGCCATGGCCATCCTTATAATCAGGGCAATACAAAACAAAACTGCCAGAATCGCCGCAACCTTCCAGTAACGAGCATCACCGGATTTCCTTCGTTGCGGTCTATTCCCTCTCGTTCGAGCGTGCTTTTTGCTCATATCATTCAACCCCTTTTTCCTCATGTTAGTCCGTGTTTGGCATTCACCGGGGGTGTAACATGAACCCCCGGAACATCATGATGTTCATGAGCAGATCGGTACTGGCAAGGCCGAGTCCAACGTGCTTATGTGCTCTCCGGCTATAATCTTGTAGCCCGCAGGCTTCCGGCGGTATTGACGCAGTTTTACTGTTGACAGATAAACTACCACATTGTAGTATTCGTGTCAAACAGCAACTTCATGAGGCAGTAGGCGTATCCCGGGAACGGGATCAGATGTAGCGTTTGACGAACCGCAGGCCCCGTGACCGTCAACCGGTCGGTCGCCTTTCTCCCTGGGCCGCCCTCGAGAGGGGGCTCACTGATCGAGCCATTCTATTGGGAGGTGTTCGTGGAAGCGAAAGAATTCGCAGGTATCCGTAAGAGGCTGAACAAAACCCAGAAGCAGATGGCGGAGCTCTTGGGAGTGTCGGTAAAAGCGGTCCACAGTTATGAGCAGGGGTGGCGAAAGGTGCCGGTTCATGTGGAAAGGCAGCTCCTTTTTCTGCTTTCCAGGATGAGCGGAATCAGAGATATCCTGAAAACTTGCTGGTCGGTGAAGAAGTGTCCGGCTGCTCTGAAGCGAAAGTGTCCGGCTTGGGAGTTCAGATCAGGAACCATGTGCTGGTTTATCAATGGAACCGTCTGTGGCGGTGAGGCACGGGGTGACTGGAAAGAGAAAATGAGCATGTGCCGGGAGTGTGAGGTCCTTGCTTTACTGCTTGGCGAACACGAGAGGTGATGCAGGAGTCGAAAGGCTGCCGTTATTCAGCCTGCCGGCACACCCGTCCTACGGTGTTGGGAAAAAAAGCCGCCCCGAGGGGGACCAATCCCCGGGACAGCTCTTCGTGCAGGGTGTCCAGCAAAAGGAGGTAATGCCAAGCTGCCACCCAACTTTCCGTTGAAGAGGAATACTCACGCCGAAAATACTTTTTTCCTTTTCCCGGCACTGAATTCCTTCCTCACCAATTTCAAGTTAATTGATAATACCACAATGTGGTACACATTTGCAACTCTTTTTTTCAATTCGGGTGACAAAAAAGGAGAAAAGCATGTCCAATCATTACAGGTTCAATACCCTTGCTCTTCACGCGGGCTTAAAAGTAGATGAAACGTTGTCCAGGGGGACGCCTGTCCATCGGACCAGTTCCTATCTCTTCAAGGATACGAAGCATGCGGCGGACCTCTTCGCCCTGAGGGAATCCGGAAATATCTATACGCGCCTCATGAATCCGACCCATGACGTGCTCGAACAGCGGATGTCCGCTCTTGAGAATGGTGCGGCGGCGCTCGCTGTTGCCTCGGGAACCGCCGCCATTTTTTATACCGTCATCAATATCTGCGGCATGAACGATGAAGTGATTTCGGCGAATACCCTGTACGGCGGCACGTATACCATGTTCGACAGTATCTTGCCTGAACTCGGGGTGAGAACGAGATTTGTCGATCCATCTGATCCGGACAATTTCGAGCGGGAGATCAATGGCAAGACCAGGATGCTTTACGTGGAATCCATCGGGAATCCGATTCTTGATGTGGCCGATGTTGACGAAATCGCGAAAGTTGCGGAAAAACATCACCTTCCGCTCGTGGTGGACTCCACATTCACCACTCCCTACCTTTTCAGGCCGATCCAGCACGGCGCGGATATTGTAATTCATTCACTTACCAAATGGCTGGGCGGACACGGGACCGGGATCGGGGGAATTGTGGTCGACAGCGGGACTTTTGACTGGGCCGACACAAAATTCCGCCTTTTCAATGATCCCGACCCATCATACCACGGGCTCCGGTATGCCCATGATCTCGGAGATCTGAATCCTCTTGCCTTCATTATGAGAATGAGACTGGTTCCCCTGAGAAACCTGGGGGCCTGCATCAGTCCGGATAACGCATGGATGTTTCTCCAGGGAATCGAGACACTTCCCCTGAGGATGCAGCGACACTGTGAAAATGCCATGCACACTGCACAGTTCCTGCAGGACCATCCGTTGGTGAAGTGGGTCAGGTATCCGGGATTGAAAGGTGATCCTGCCCATGAGGCGGCCTCGCGGCAGTTCGAACACGGGTTCGGCGGGATGGTGGTCTTCGGTATCGAAGGAGGAAAAGCGTCCGGCGAAAAATTCATTGACAGTCTGAAGCTCATATCTCATTTGGCGAATGTGGGTGACGCGAAGACGCTGGCCATCCATCCGGCCAGCACGACTCACTCTCAGCTCTCAGAAGAACAGCAGCGATCAGGCGGCATCTCCCCGGATCTCATAAGGCTTTCGGTGGGAATCGAAGATGTGGAAGACATTATCGAGGATCTTGATCAGGCCCTGAAAAGAACTACTTGAAAAGAGAAGCGGCTGACAGGTCAGCGGGCCAACTTGAAAGACAGGCGTAGGGCGTAAGGCAAAAGAGGAAGAGTGACAATTTATCCGGAATGTCTTGAAGCAACTAACCGGCGAACGGGCCAACCGGCCAACGGAAAAACATGAGCGAATATATAGAGCACGACAAGACCGGAAAGAGCGTAGGTCTGGTGGAAAAGAGGTTTTTCAACTTTGCGAAACCTCCCAACGAGATGTGTCTCGAAAGCGGGGCCAGGCTTGGGCCTTTAACCCTTGCATACGAGACATACGGCACTTTGAACAGGGAAAAAAGCAATGCAATCCTGGTGTGTCATGCGCTTTCCGGGGATTCGCATGCAGCCGGGTATTACTCCGAGGATGATCCCAGGCCGGGATGGTGGGACATTATGGTCGGTCCCGGGAAGGGCATTGATACGGAGAAGTATTTTGTGATCTGTTCCAATATCCTGGGAAGCTGCATGGGATCCACAGGGCCCTGTTCCATTGACCCCCGCACAAACAGGCCATATGGCCTCGAATTTCCTGTGGTGACCATCGGAGACATGGTAAAGGCCCAAAAGGCGCTGGTGGAGCACCTGGGAATAGAGAGACTCCTCGCAGTAGTGGGCGGGTCCATTGGGGGAATGCAGGTCCTGGAATGGTCGGTAAGGTACCCGGGGAGCGTGAACTCCGCCATCCCCCTTGCGACCACCACAAGGCATTCCGCCCTGGCCATCGCTTTCAACGAGGTGGCGAGACAGGCCATTATGGCGGATCCCAACTGGAGTAAGGGGAACTACCATGGAGGTCCTACGCCCGACACCGGACTGGCGGTGGCGAGAATGATAGGGCATATTACGTATCTTTCCGACGAGGCCATGCGGCATAAATTCGGGCGGCGACTCCAGGGGAGGAACAACTTTTCTTTTCATTTCGATGCGGATTTCCAGGTGGAAAGCTATCTGCGTTACCAGGGCTCCAAGTTTGTAGGGCGTTTTGACGCCAATGCCTTTCTCTACATTACCAAAGCTGCAGACTATTACGACCTGCCGAACCAGCATGATTCCGGATCTGCCGTGGAAGCCTTTTCAAAGGCAAGAGCGAAATTCCTGGTGGTGTCTTTCACGTCCGACTGGCTTTATCCCACCTATCAATCCAAGGCCATGGTGCAGGCCATGAAAAAATGTGGTCTCGATGTCAGTTTTTGCGAAATCGAGGCTAAGTGGGGGCATGACGCCTTTCTCCTGCCCAATGAGAGACTGTCCTCCCTCATAAAAGGGTTCCTGGTGCGTGTTGCAAAAGACGGGGGCAAGGCAGAAGATGCGCTTTGATCTTCGTACAATCGCGTCTTTGATCTCGCCCGGATCCACGGTACTGGACCTCGGCTGCGGAAACGGGGAACTTCTCTATTACCTGGAAAAAGAGAGGGGCGTTTCAGGCACCGGGATCGAGAAGAGCGAAACCGAAGTGGCCAAGTGCATCGAACGGGGTCTTTCGACCCTCCAGGGAGATATCAATACAGAGCTTCTTGATTATCCGGATGAGGCATTCGACTACGTGATCCTGAGCCGGACCTTGCAGCAGGTTTACGAACCGGCGGAATTGATTCGTTCCCTGTTGCGCGTGGGGAAAATGGGAATCGTCAGCTTCCCCAATTTCAGCCATTGGCGTGTCCGCCTGCAGCTGCTGGGAAGCGGGTATGCTCCGGTTACCCGGGAGCTTCCTTACGAATGGTACGACACTCCCAATATCAGGGTGATTACTCTCAAAGATTTCAGGAAATTTTCCAAAGACGTGGGATTTCGAATCTTGAAGATAATGGCCATTGTCAGCGATTTTGACGGCACGAGCGGCCGCCTGGTGACATTCATGCCGAACCTGAGGGCAACCTATGGGATCTTTCTGATCGGAAAAGAATAGGAGAACAGGACAGAGCAATCCTGCCCAAAACGGGTTGCTTCTTCCGGTCAAGGAGTCTCTTCACTCCAAAAAAAGACCTATCCCGTATGTCCTTGAATGACTTTCTGCGCGTTGAGGTATTCTAAAACCGGAAGACCTAACCGGTTTTCCCGGCTATGTTATCCGGATGGGAATCGAGGCTTCCTATCGGGAAGCCTTGCTGAGAGGGCTACAACTGGTGTATAATAAAAAATATCTAAAATCTGCCAACCTATGAGAGGGAAGGAGCGAAACATGGCCGAGATCTTATCCCGGGTGACCGGTGTTGTAGGAAAAACGCCGCTTGTCAGGTTGAATCACGTGACCAAGGGCCTCAGTGCAGTGGTGTACGCAAAACTGGAATCGCAAAATCCGCTGGGGAGTGTAAAGGATCGAATCGGCGTCGCCATGATTCAGGCGGCAGAAGACCAGGGATTGGTCCGGCCGGGCGCTACTATTGTGGAGCCCACCAGCGGGAACACCGGCATCGCCCTGGCCATGGTCAGCGCTGCGAGAGGATATCGCATCATCCTGACCATGCCTGAAACCATGAGCCTTGAAAGGAAGAAGCTCCTGAAGCACATGGGAGCGGAACTGGTCCTGACGCCCGGCCCGGGAGGCATGAAGGCGGCGATCAACAAGGCCGAAGAGATCCTTCAAAATACCCCCGGGGCCTACATGCCCAACCAGTTTGGAAATCCGGCCAACCCCGGCATACACAGAAAGACGACCGCCGAGGAAATCTGGCGGGACACCGATGGTACCGTGGACATCTTTGTCGCGGGAGTGGGGACGGGCGGCACCATTACCGGCGTTGCCGAAGTGATTAAGCAGCGGAAACCATCGTTTTGGGCGGTCGCTGTTGAGCCGGCAGATTCCCCGGTGCTTTCGGGCGGCAAGCCTGGACCGCACAAGATCCAGGGGATTGGGGCAGGATTCGTGCCGGAAGTCCTCAACACCTCCATCATTGACGCGATAGTCACTGTGCACAACGATCAAGCCCTGGAGACGGCGCGGAGGCTGGCGCGGGAAGAAGGAATCCTGTGCGGCATTTCATCGGGGGCGGCTGCCTGGGCAGCTCTGGAAATCGCATCCAGACCGGAGAATGAGGGGAAACAGATTGTCGTCGTCCTTCCGGACACAGGGGAGCGTTACCTGAGTACCGATCTTATTGTGGGATAGCCGCTTTCTTGTTCGGTTCAGGCTGTTTCCCGCCCGCTCAACCAACAATTACTCATTCTTCATAAGCCGTGAAGAAGTGTGTGGCCCCTGACTGATGCACGTTCCGCTGGGGAGGATGAGTCCACACTTCTGAGGAGGTCGGATGAATGTTTGAAGTAGTTCAGAAAGAGATCTTGAACCCACAGATTGTCAAGCTCAGGATTGTGGCGCCCGTCATTGCGGAAAAAAGAAAGCCGGGCCAGTTCGTGATTCTCCGTATTTATGAAAAGGGCGAGCGGATACCCTTGACTATCGTCGATTCCGACCCCTCTGATGGGACGATCACCCTCATTTTTCAGGTGGTGGGCAAGACAACGCATATGCTTTCGGAGCTCAGAGAAGGCGACAACATCCTGGACGTCGTGGGGCCGCTGGGGAGGCCGACCGAAATTGAGCTGGTGGGCACCGTCGTGGTAGTCGGTGGAGGAATAGGCGCGGCGGTCGCCTATCCGATTGCCAGGGGAATGAAGCATGCGGGAAACAAGGTCATAACAATCCTCGGTGCAAGAAGCAGGGATTTGCTCGTTTTGGAGGAGGAACTTGCTTCTGTTTCGAATGAAATCATCGTGATGACCGATGATGGATCTTACAAACGACACGGCATGGTCACGGAACCCCTCAGGGAGCTTCTGGAACACGGGAACATCGATGAGGTGCTGGCGATAGGTCCCGTTCCCATGATGCGAGCGGTCAGCGAGATAACGAAGGAGCACAATGTTCGAACTCAGGTGAGTCTCAACCCCATCATGGTCGATGGGACGGGAATGTGCGGGGCCTGCCGGGTCAATATCGCCGGCCGGATAAAATTTGCCTGTGTGGACGGGCCGGAGTTTGACGCCCACCTGGTGGACTTCTCGGACCTCCAGATGAGATTGACCGCCTATCGTGAAGAAGAAAGGGAGTCTTATGAGAAATACCTGGCCCGGAGAGGCCGGAATTCATCATAGTCCGGAGCGTGGAAAAGTCGGTATCTATCGAATCACCATGCTCAGGGGGAAGCCTTTTCTTCCGTTTGGAGGCTCCGGGCTGGTCTTTTCAGTGACTTATCAGCGTGGGATAGCTACCCCCTCCGCATTCTCGACTTCGTCGAGCTGTGGGTTCCCCCACTGATAAGTCACGAAAAAACGGTGCCCTCTCACCAGTCACTCCAGAAAAGGCTTCCCCCTGAGCTCTCTCTGGTGTCGCCCGATGCAGCCTGCTCTGTGGGGAGAGACTCATTCATTTGATGTTCACCATTGATTCGAAATGAGGTATGGGCTTGGAGAAGAAGGGGAACAAGAGGAAGATTCGGCCTGAACGGGTTCCGGTGGAGGAGAGGGCCCCGGATGACCGGGTGAAGGATTTCGGGGAAGTCCCTCTGGGGTATACCGTGGAACAGGCAAAGGATGAGGCAGGGCGCTGTCTTGATTGCAGGAACCGGCCCTGCAAAGGCGGGTGTCCGGTGGGGATTGACTGTGGCGGTTTCGTTGCCAGGGTCAACGCAGGAGATTTTCGAGGTGCCGTGAAGCTTGTAAAGGAAAGAAATCTACTCCCCGCGATAACCGGAAGAGTCTGTCCGCAAGTCGACCAGTGCGAGGGCCCCTGCCTGATCGGAAAGAAAGGAACTTCCGTTGGTATTGGAAATCTGGAACGCTTTGTTGCGGACTGGGAGAGGGAGCACGGGGAAGTCCTTCCGGATAAAGCACCTCCTACGGGCATGAGTGTCGGGATTGTGGGGTCAGGTCCTTCGGGGTTGACGGTCGCCGCGGACATGATCCAACTGGGCCATGAAGTCACTATTTATGAGGCGCTCCATGAACCCGGTGGAGTGCTTGTTTACGGCATCCCGGAGTTCAGACTGCCAAAAGCCATCGTGGCCGAACAAATCAAATCTCTCAGCAGGCTGGGGGTTGAGATAAAGGTGAATCAGATTATCGGCCGGACCCTGACCGTAGACGATTTGCTCCACTCGCATGAGGCGGTCTTTATCGGGATTGGGGCGGGCGCCCCCATTTTCATGGGAATCCCGGGAGAAAATCTCATCGGAGTCTATTCCGCAAATGAATTTCTTACGCGTTCCAATCTCATGCGGGCCTACAGGTTCCCGGAATGGGATACTCCGACGCGCTTCGGAAAGAGGATTGCGGTTATTGGCGGGGGAAACGTGGCCATGGACGCAGCCAGGACGGCTCTCAGACTGGGGGCAACGGATGTCTCCGTTATTTACAGGAGATCGCGGGAGGAAATGCCCTCAAGGGCTGAAGAGATTCGCCACGGAGAAGAAGAAGGCCTGCGGTTTGATTTTCTGAAAGCTCCCGTCGGGTTAGTTGGTGACGATGCCGGGAATGTGGTTTCCATCCAGCTCATTCACATGGAGCTCGCTGAGCCGGATGTTTCCGGAAGGAGGCGTCCCATCCCGGTTGATGGCTCGGAACATGTTCTGGATGTGGATACGGTGATTGTGGCAATCGGACAACGGCCCAATCCCATGATTGCTTCAACTACACCGGGCCTTGAGATAGACAAGAGAGGATATCTCGTTGTGGACGAGGAGACCATGGCAACATCCCGCGAGGGGGTGTATGCGGGAGGAGATATCGTGGGTTGGGGTGCGAGCGTGATTCGGGCAATGGGCGACGGCAGAAAAGCCGCAAAGGCAATGCACGCCAATCTCACTTTGACTCTCTAATCTCCACGTTATGTTTCTGCAGGTATTCCTTGACCGCGCTGATGGGAACCTCTTTCCGGTGAAAGATGCCTGCTGCAAGCGCGGCCTCGGCAGAAGTCTGAGTAAATACTTCGTAGAAGTGCTCGACGGAACCCGCCCCGCTGGAGGCAATGACCGGGATGGTCACCGCTTTCTTCACCGCGTTTATCAGTTCAATATCGAATCCCAGGTTTGTGCCGTCGCGATCAATGCAGTTGAGGAGAATCTCGCCGGCCCCGAGTTCTTCGCATGCCCCGGCCAGCGTAATCGCATCCACGTCCCTCGCTTCACGTCCCCCCTTGATGGTGCACTGGTACCAGCAATAGCGCTCCCCGTTCGCTCCCGGCTGACTGGTCTCGATGACAGGATGCGCGGTCTCATCAGGCGATTTCACGTACACTCTCCTGGGGTCGATGGAAATGACGACGGCCTGGCTGCCGTAAACCCAGGAAATCTGCTCGATTGCGCTTTTGCCTGTTTTTCTCCCCGTTTTCAGATAGTCCTCCACGATCAGCACGGCGTCACTGCCAATGGAAACCTTGTCTGCGCCGGACCGAAAATACTCTGATGCGACCTGCAGTGCAGAATAGGTTCGTCCGTTCACATCCGCGTAGTCGTGGATTCCCCCGCCGATGGTCAGGGGAACGAACACGTTTGTTGAGGTCTGTTTCAGTACTTCCAGCATCGGCATGTCTTCTAAAGGGAAGTCCCGGAAACCCGTGATATTCAGAAAGGTAATCTCGTCGGCTCCTTCTTCATAATAACGTCTCGCCAGTTCTAACGGTTTCCCGAGGTTCCTGACCTGGCCGCTTTCCCGGACGTCGTACCGATCTCCTTTCGTCACCACGAGGTCTCCGTGGTCGGTGGACCGGACGTCCAGGCAGGCGATGATCCGTTTTGCAAGCCTGGTCGGTCTCTGCAAATCCGGGGGTTGGGCCTCGACGGTG
Organism: uncultured Desulfobacteraceae bacterium; assembly: GCA_964581175.1. GTDB lineage: Bacteria > Desulfobacterota > DSM-4660 > Desulfatiglandales > Desulfatiglandaceae > B46-G9. Next base: position 33,935 of record CAZONI010000009.1, on the reverse strand, counting down.
TCAGCCTCCAGAAAATTCTTGAGGAGCCCCAGTCCCGCGCTCCCGCTCTTTTCCGGGTGGAACTGGGTGGCTATGACATTGCCTTTCTGAATACTGCTGACGAAGGGATAACCATAGTCAGTGGTGCTCAGGACAACCTCATCATCTTCGGGAGCGACGTGATAGGAGTGGACAAAGTAGAACTTTTCACTCCCCGAAAGGCCGTTAAGGATCCTGGAGGGTTTTTTCGCAGAGAGACCGTTCCATCCGATGTGAGGCACGGAGAGCCTCACATCGAAGCGCCTTACCGAACCGCGAATGAACCCGAGGCCCTGGACCCCGAATTCTTCCTCTTCACTTCTCTCGAAAAGTGCCTGTAATCCTATGCAAATTCCCAGGAATGGCCGGTTGAATTCGAGGTAGATTTTGAGCGGTCTTACATAATCCTTTTCGTAGAGGACCCGCATCATGCTGCCGAATGCGCCGACGCCGGGAAATATCAGCTTTCCCGCTGAAAGGATATCCTCGGGTCTCCGGACGAAGCTGACCTCCTCACCGAGGCTCTTTAAGGCGTTGACAAGACTCCTCACATTGCCGGCGCCGTAATCCAAAAGCGTTATCATCCTCAATCCTTATTCGTTTTAAGTTCACCCGGTTTTTCCGTTCTTCGCTGCTCAAGAGTCCGGATGAGCGTGAGGCTCAGAAAGGAAGCTTTTTCTTCCGTTCCGAGGCTCCGGGCTGGTCTTTTCTGTGACTTATCAGCGTGGGATAGCTACTACCCCCTCCGCATTCTCGACTGCGTCGAGCTGCGGGTTCCCCCACTGATAAGTCACGAAAAGACGGCGCCATCTCACCAGTCACTCCAGAAAAGGCCTACTTCCTGGGCGTCCTCGGAGGGTTACCCAAGACCTCCCTTTCTGCAAGAGGAGAGTCACTCTCCTGGTTATGAATTGCATACCTTGGATTTTAAGGTACGCCGGGTCAGGAAGTGGTTACCTCGAATTCAGGCGGGTCGATCATGTGTTTCTTGACCGCACAGAGGTCCATAGCCTTAATGACCGCCTTCCTGTATTTTTCAGAAAAATCCTCCGGCAGTCTGAGGTTGATTGAAAACTTTTCATACCTCTTTTTTTCCTCATCCCAATCACATTCCATAGTCAGGAACATGCCGTCCGTTTCTATCTTACGGGCCTGGCAGAAATTGAGCGCGTAAATACCCGCACAGGTGGCAAGGGAGGCCAGAAACAACTGGAATGGCTCCGGTGCGGAAGCGTCACCCCCATAAGCAATTGATTGATCTGTCTTTGCCACAAATTCCCCGATTTTCGCGTCAACTCGCTTTCCTCCCGGAAATGATACGTCCAATACTGCTTTTTTCATGTACTCCTGTGTTCTCCTTTCGTCATATATTTTCATGGTAGACCCTGAACGGCGACCGTGACAACCAGGCCGGTCACCCAAGGTCTACGATCGGTCTCACTTCGGTGATTCGGAAACGGATAGCGGCGTGAATCATTCTGGCTGCCAGCTCCCCGGAGGTCTTGGCAATATTGTCTCTGATCTGATCGTAGAACCCGCCCCCTGTCTCGATGTCCAGCGCCTCCAGGTATACCCTGGCGCCTTTCCAGTCCATCAGGGTTTCCCCCGGTTCCAGAACGATGAAGACCGCCCGGGGATTCTCACGGAGATTACTGAAAGAACGGTTCTCTCCAATGCCCATGACCACGGTGTTTTCATCAATCATCTGCGGGGAACCGAAGACGGCCACATTGACTTCTCCTTTTGCGTTTGCCGTGCTGAGCGTTCCGATTCGAGGTTGTTTGTTGAAAACCTCCAGAAGTTTTTGCCGATCCATTCCGCACCTCCCTGATGTGTTGCTCATTGAAAAAATTTGTCCCAGGGCGAGGAAAGAGGCCAAAGTGACAAAGTGATCTAGAGTTAATGGAAAACATCATTTTTCTATTCAATAGAATGAAAAGAAATTCCTCAACTCCAGGCACTTTAGGCAATCTAGGTCAGTATAGTCACTCTGGAGATACTGGAACAAACGAGCCCTTTCCATCTGACCCCAGTGTATTCGATACTAAATTTTTTGTGGGGGAGACGCAAACAAAATGTGATGGTATGCTTTGATACCACAACGCTTGTCTCCGGTCCCCGGTTAGATGCACCGGCGGTTATTCTGTTGACCTGAAAACTCGACTACCGTATGATTATTTGGTTAGCAAGATTATCGGACATCCTTTGCCGGCAGATTCGGAGGAGAAAATGAGACCCACCGGTTCCGTTTTTCTAGGCTTTCTTTTCGGATTCGTCTTCTTGTTCACTCCGGTTCAGGGAATCTGCAGCGATGAGATGCCGATCCCTTATCCTGATGTGCCCCGGATCTCTGCGAAACAGTGCCATAAACTCCGGGGAGAGGTCCCGCCACCCGTTATCATAGATGTGCGGCTGACCCCGCAGTTCAAGGAGAGCCTTGACAAACTCCCGGGCGCTGTCCGTGAGGACCCGGATAAGGTGCAGTCATGGGCCCATAAGTACAAAAAGGACCAAACAATCATTTTGTACTGAGCATGACCGGCTGAGTCCACCAGTGCCCGGGTGGCACATCAACTGAAAGAGCTCGGTTTTACGAAAGTGTATGCGCTTAAGGGCGGATATCATGGCTGGGTCGAGGCCAAGCTGCCCCTCGAAAAAAAATGGAATATCAGGAGAGAATGTGTCGCCTGCCATGAGAGCGTTACTCCTGACATCGTCTCTGACTGGAGACTCAGCAAGCACAGCAAGAAGGACGTTACCTGCTCCGTATGCCACGGCGACTATCATTCTTCCGAAGAAGACGTCGCGAAGGCGCGGGCCGTGACCCCGGACCGGTGCATCCAGTGCCATCAGGTGCAAGGGGATCAGTTCACGGCGGGAAAGCATGCGGAAGCCTGGTATGCGATGCAGGCCCTGCCCACGGCCCACTGGAAGTCCATGAGCTCTCTCGAAGGCACCAAGGACTGTGTGAGTTGTCACCGGATCGGGCTCAAATCAAGAAGGGATATCAGAAAGCTGTTGAAAAAGGGCGCCGGGTTCGGCATGGCCTCCTGTGACGTGTGCCACACGCGGCATACTTTTTTCAAAAAGGAGGCCCAGCAGCCCCAGGCATGCCAGACCTGTCACAGCGGTGCGGACCATGCGCAATGGGAGATGTATTCCGGCTCCAAACACGGAGTCCGATTTGCGCTCAAGCAGATGGGCATCCTTCCAAAATCGACCTCCGCGCCTACCTGCCAGACCTGTCACATGGGAGAGGGCGATCATGAGGTGAGAACATCATGGGGTTTCCTGGGGGTGCGTCTGGAGATGAAGGACGACAAGGAATGGATTGCAGCATCCGGGACGATATTTCGTGCACTGGGATTAACGGATCCCGAAGGGAAACCCACGCCCAGTATGAAGGTCATGAAGCGGAGGAGTGTATTCCGCCAGACAGATGCGGGCTGGAAAAACGAACGGAAAAAGATGCTCGTGGGTTGCAGCGGGTGCCACACCATCTCCTTTGCAGAGGAGGAACTCGACAAGGGAGATCGAATGATCCGGAAGACCGATCTCCTCATGGCCCAGGCCATTGGCGTTGTTGCCGCTCTCTACGAAGACGGCACCCTTCAAAAGCCGGAAGGGTATAAGCAGCCGTTTCCCGATTTCATGGCCCCTTTGAAGAATCCAAGGAGCATCGAGATAAAGCTCTGGCGCATGTTTGGACAATGCCGCATGCGGGCGTTTCACGGGGCCTTTCACGGAAATCCAACCTATGCGTTCTGGTCCGGGTTGGGTGAGATGGAACAGGCCCTGAGTGAGATCAAGGAGATGGCCGCGGACCTGCGCTGGAAGGCCCGGATGAAGAAAAACGTATCAAACCAGTGAACAGGAGGTCTTGCTCCTTTCCGGTACCAGTGATGGGAAGAAGACCCTTTTCCCGGTTTTGATCGAAGACTTTCTGCGGGGTGACAAACGGTAAGCACAAGAAAGGAGAATGGAATGAGAAAGAGAGTCATGTGGGGAACGCTGATACTTTTCGTGGCTGCGCTGTTCGCCGGCATTGGGACATCAAATGCACAGGATGTGAAGAGGATATCGGAAGAATCATTGAACAAGATTTTGGGAGAGCTCGATGTGATCGTGGTGGATGTCCGACTCCCGTATGACTGGAATGACAGCAAGCTTAAAATCAAGGGAGCAAAAAGGGAAGACCCCTTTAACGTAAAGGACTGGATGAACAAATATCCTAAGGAGAAGACGCTTGTTTTTTACTGCGCCTGAGACCACGAAGCCACGAGTGCCCGTGTGGCACAAGAATTCATCAAGGCGGGATATCCCAAGGTTTTCGCGCTCAAGGGGGGGTGGAATGCGTGGAACAACGCGCATCTTCCCACGGAAAACAAGTGACTCGATAGAGTGCAAGGGAAAAGCAGGGAGATGGAGATCGTATCAATTGCTGTGAGCAGGAAGAAAGGAACGCCCAAAGAGCCTGTGGAAGCGGCTGAGCTCGTCTTTGACCATGGCCTTCGGGGTGATGCCCATGCCGGACCGTGGCACAGACAGGTGAGCTTCTTGGCAGCGGAAAGCATCGAAAAGGCCCAGGCAAGGGGGCTCGATGTGGGCTTCGGTGATTTTGCCGAAAATATTGCTACCAGCGGCATCAACTGGCTTCAGGTCCCAATCGGAACCCTTGTGAAGCTGGGAGATTCCGCCGTTGTCGAGATCACCCAGATCGGCAAGGAGTGCCATACCCGATGTGCAATTTATTACAGGGCCGGGGACTGCATCATGCCCAGGGAAGGCATATTCGGAAGAGTACTCCACGGGGGGAAAATACGAAAAGGGGATGCCATACGAATCATAGACAACAGCAACCCGGAGAGAAAAAGGACAGAAAGTGCCGGCGGAGATAGAGATTGAATTGAACGGATTCTCCGAAAGAATACCCGCAGGCTGCAGTCTGGCTCAATTGATTCAGAGTCACGGGGACGGTGACGTGCACCTGATCGTGGAAGTCAACGGTCGTTTCGTATATCCCCGCGATTATTCCGGAAAAATCCTCTCAGACGGCGACAGGATTGAATTTATTAACCCCAACTTCGGCGGATAGGTTTCCGGTTCATCCGTTCACTCTTCTATTAATACATCCCTTCCCAGATGCTGAACATCCGGTGCCCCCACCATACTCAGGATACGTTTCAATTCACCGGTTATCGCGGTTACTACGTCGCACACCCCCTGTTGCCCATCCGCGGCAAGACCGTAGAGAATGGGCCTGCCCAGACCCACCAGGGAGGCGCCGAAAGCGAGACCCTTCAGGACATCGCTTCCCCGCCTGAAGCCCCCATCTGCCATGATGACGAACTTGCCCCCTACTTTTTTCGTGATTTCCTCCATCACCTGCAGGGGATGGGGGAGATAGTCGATGGTGTGAGCCCCGTGGTTTGAGACGATGATTCCATCCGCACCCGAATCCGCAGCCTTGACTGCATCCTCGCCGCTCAGGATTCCTTTGAAAATGAGCGGCAGGCGAACGGCCTTTCGGATGTTCTGCAGCTCTGAAAGAGAGAGGGGAGAGCAATCAGAGACCATCTGCCTGTCCAGGATCTTGGTTCCCTGGCCTGAGTCAATCTCAATGCCCACCCAATCTACTCCTGCTTCCTGCATGGTATCGAGTGCCTCATACATCTTCTTCCGTTCTTTCAAAGGCTTGACATTCGCAGCCAGGAGAACACCCGTGGCCTTGATTCCTTTCAAGTCTGCGGGAATGGGCGATCCGGTCCACATGAGACTCCCGGCATCTTTCAGTCCCCGTGCTACTTTCAGAAGGCCGTCTTCCCTAATGGCCGGGATGGGCATGGTCATGGCCGACATGATCACGGGTGTCCCAAGGGTCACCCCGAGGACCTTCAATCCGGTGTCGGGCTCAGACTCGGCATCGATGGCCTTCTGCCTGAAGGTGTATCGATCCAGGACCCGGCGGTTGTGGCCCATGACGAACTCAGTTTCAACGCCTCCCAGAAAGACACCGATTTCCTTTGCCGATAATGTCTCTTTTCCCTTCTTGTAGATTTCATTCAGTTCCATGTCTGTTTGTCCTTCAAATACCTTCGGGTCCCTTTCGAGCTCCTCTTCTCCGGGCTGATGCAACGCGCATTCCTTCCCCTATCAGTTCCACACTTCCGGTTTGTCCGCCTGACTGGTCAGGATCATTCTTCAACGATGATGGCGCCAGGGGCGCATTCTCTCGCTGCCTGTCTCACCAGATCCTGGTACTGCTCAGGTATTTCCTCCAAAAGAACTCTGGATATCAACTGGTCTTCGTCGTACTGGAATACCTGGGGGCAAAGCAGATTGCAATTTTTGTCTCCCATACAAAGCTCGTCGTCAATTCTTGCTTTCACGGTCTCCTCCTCAAGTAGTGTTTTCCGCTCTGGTCTTTCGCGATTTTCCTTCTGAATGGCCGGGAGAGCAGCATATAAATCTCGACTCTCTGTGAGAAAATCAGCCTGTGATGACTCTACTCTCTTTTTATGATTTTTTCAGCAGTTGTTGTCAAGCCGAATATCCAAGTTGCTGATTTATGAAATATATGCTATTTTTATTTGATTATGGCGGCATAGTACATATCTTGCCCAGTGAGTGTCGCATACCTCAAATCCACATCAAAGCCCGGCACAAAATTTAACACTTGGGAACTGAGGAGGAAAGAATGGAAACGCAGGATGTCTGTTATACCCGTGAAGTTGCCCTGGAAAAGGCGATCGAAATGGAGGCCAAGAGTTTTGCTACCTATAGAGATATGTACCTCAGGGTGAAGGATCGGCTGGCAAAAGACGTGCTGAGAGATTTGGCCCTGGATGAACTCAAGCACAAGTACATCCTTGAAAAGGCCTACTTTGAAGATACGGTCCAGCTTCATGATGCGGGCCAAAAAGAGGGCCCGAGCATGAAACTGGCGCTCCTCCTGCAGGAAAAGCCGCTCGATTCTTCGGCCAATGATCAGGACGTGATGGTCTATGCAGTCCATGAGGAAAAGCGTTCCGTTGATTTCTACAGGGCCATGGCCGGTCAATGCGGCGGCGCTCCCATGGAAAAGATGTTCACCGGCCTTGCGCAGGACGAGGAAGGGCATCTATCCCGGCTGGAGACCCTGTACGAGAGCCTCTACATGCATGATATGTAGTCAGAAACGGCCAGTGAGCCGTATCGGCAAGAGGCGAGGAGTAAGGGCGGGAGGGAAAGATGCCATCGTATGATTACGATATCGGGATTATCGGCGGCGGTGCGGCGGGCCTGACCGTGGCCGCGGGAGCGGCGCAACTCGGAGCCAAGACCCTGCTCATCGAAAAAGAGAAGGAACTGGGAGGAGACTGTCTCCATTTCGGGTGCGTTCCGAGCAAGACCCTGATCAGGAGTGCACAGGTGCGCCACCTGATGAAGGTGTCCCGGGAGTTCGGGCTGCCCTCGGTTGAACTTCCGCCGGTGGATTACGCCGAGGTCCGGAAAAGGATCCAGTCCGTCATCCGGACCATCCAGGCGCACGATTCCGAGGAGCGGTTTTGCAGCCTGGGCGCGAAGGTGGTATTCGGCTCTCCGGTGTTTTCAGATGACCATGCCGTCAAAGTGGAACGGCAAACGTATACTGCCAGGCGATGGGTCATCGCCACCGGCTCATCACCGGCCGCGCCCCCCTTTGAAGGGCTTTCGGATACCCCGTTTCTCACCAACAAGGATATTTTTTCTCTCTACCGCCTGCCGGAATCCATGATCATCCTGGGCGCCGGTCCCGTTGCCGCAGAGATGGCACAGGCGTTTTGCCGGCTGGGTATGGAAGTCCATGTGGTTCAGCGCAGCAGTCAGATCCTGAGCAAGGAAGACAAGGACATGGCCGATGTGGTGCTGGAGGCGCTGCGCTCCGAGGGTGTCCGATTCCATCTTAATGCAACGGTCCAGCACATTTCCAGCCACGGTGAGAATTCCCAGGTGGTGGTGGTCAAACAGGAAGACGGCGCATCCCTGTCTTTAAGGGCCGAAAAGATCCTTGTGGCCATGGGAAGGGAACCAAATATCATGGATTTGGGGCTTGAAGGTATCGATGTGGAACTTGATAGAAAAGGACTCAAGGTGGACGATCGTCTGAGGACGAACCTGAAGCATATCTATGGGGCCGGCGACGTTACCGGCGCCTACCAGTTCACCCACGCTGCCGGGTACGAGGGAGGTATCGTGGTGAGCAATGCCGTCTTTCACCTGCCGAGGAGGGTGGACTATACCTGGCTGCCCTGGTGCACCTATTCGGATCCGGAACTCGCAAGCATAGGGCTGAACGAAAAGAGGGCCAAGGAAGCGGGACTCGTGTATACAGTCTGGTCGGAGTCCTTCAAAGGGAATGACAGGGGCCTTGCAGCGGGAGAAGGAATCGGCAAGATAAAGATGCTCCTGGACGAAAAGGAGAACCCCCTGGGCGTTCAGATTGTGGGACCGGATGCAGGGGAACTCCTGAATGAATGGGTCGCCGCGTTGAACGGGAAGGTAAAACTCTCTCGCCTCGCCTCGGCAGTGCACCCCTATCCGACGCTGGGCGAGATCAACAAGAAGGTGGTAGGCGCTTATTTTTCACCGAAGATCTTCTCGGATAAGGTCAGAAAAGGACTGAGGTACTTTTTCCAGTTGAAGGGGAGGGCGTGCGGCTAGTTCTTTGCGGGACGGAAAAGTCGCCGAAGGAGATTTGCATGCCTCAAAAGACCCGAAGAGCAGGAATCCTGAAGGCCGCCGTTTTATTTGTATTCGTGATAATCGCTGTTTATGTGGTCCGGTTTACACCGGTGAGACAACATCTCACGGTGGAAGCCCTGGGTGGTTTTGTCAGGTCCATGGGTATCTGGGCGCCGATAGTATTCATGGCCATTTATGCGGCGGGCATCTGTTTCTTCCTCCCCGGGACACTGCTTACGGCCCTGGGCGCCGCAATATTCGGGCCCTATAGGGGTTTCCTGTACGTCTGGGTCGGGGCGATGCTGGGCGCAGCAGCCGCCTTTGTCATCGGGAGAACTCTGGGGCGGGAATTCGCCGCATCTCTGATCGGGGACCGGCTCAAGAAATATGACGATGCCATTGAGCGGAATGGTTTTGCCACAGTTCTCTATCTGCGGCTGGTCTACTTTCCATTCACGCCCATGAATTTCGGTATGGGACTTACCAAAGTGCATTTCAGGGATTATTTTTTCGGGACGGGTCTGGGCATCATCGTGGGGACGTTCATCTTTACCTTTTTCATCGGAACCCTGAAAGAGGTCTGGGTATCGGGGAACTGGGGAGAGTTGATTTCGTTTAAGGTGTTTTTCTCCATCGGGCTCTTTGCGTTTTCCTTTTTCATTCCCAAGATTATCAAGAAGTTCAGGGGAGAGTAGAGAGGCGGGCACAACACCGTTATGAGGGAGAAAAGGGACATTATTATCATGGAAACGCCGGAGGCCCTGGCAGAAAGAGGGGCTTCCGTCTTCGTCGAACGTGCCCGGGCATCCGTTGCCGCCAGGGGTATATTCATGGTGGCCTTATCCGGTGGATCGACGCCGCGGCGGATGCACCGGCTGCTCGGCAGGGAGTCGCTGTGCTCTGAAATCTTCTGGCGCCGGACGCATATTTTCTGGGGCGATGAACGATGTGTTCCTGCAGAGAGCCGGGATAGTAACTACGGCCTGGCGAGAAAAGACTTTCTCATGAACGTTGACATCCCGGTCGACCACATCCATCCCATGCCGGCAGATGTAGAACCCGAAAGGGGGGCCTCCCTTTACGAAGATGAGATCCCGGAAATCCTGGATCTCATCTTCCTCGGGCTCGGGAAAGACGGGCACACGGCATCCCTTTTCCCCGGGCAGAGTGCTTTGGAAGAGAAGCGGAAACGGGTGCTGGCTGTGAAGGGAGGAGACCCTGATGTATACCGCCTCACCATGACGTTTCCGCTTATCAACAGGGCCAGGGAGGTTGTATTCCTGGTTTCAGGGGAGGAAAAGGCCGGCATTGTGAAAACCGTTCTGGAAGAGCCTGATACAAAACAACCTGCCGGATCCGTCAAGCCTGTCAATGGCAGGCTTACCTGGATCCTGGACAAGGATGCAGCATCCCGTCTCTCAGAGGAGGTTGCCTATGGTTGACTCCCGGAAAAAAACCACATATCTGGCTGCCGATATCGGCGGAACCAAGACCAACGTTGGATTGTTCGTACCCGGGAAAAAGAAGCCCCGCCTGCAGGAGATGGAGACCTACGCCAGCAGGGATGCGAGGAATTTTGAGACGATCCTTGAGCGCTTTATGGAAAAGCGTGGCCCATCTGTAGCAAGTGCCTGTTTCGGCATCGCCGGGCCGGTTGTAAACGGCCGCTCAAAGGCCACAAATTTTCCGTGGGTGGTCTCGGAAAACAGGATCAGGGATCACTTTCAGTGGAATGACGTATGTCTCGTGAACGACCTTGAGGCGACCGCGAGTTCCATTCCCGCGTTGAACCCGGAACAGATTTGCCATCTCAACCGGGTACGGGCGAGAAAGAATGGGAATATAGGGATTGTGGCTCCCGGTACGGGTTTGGGAGAGGCGTTGCTTGTCCGGCAGGGAGGAGACCTTCGGGTCTTACCGTCCGAAGGAGGGCATGTGGATTTTGCGCCCAACACCGAGGAGGAAGTTTCGCTCTGGCGTTATCTCCGCGAACAGTGGGGACACGTAAGTGTGGAGCGGGTGCTCTCAGGACCGGGGCTGGTGAGCATTTACCGATGGCTGAAGCACTCGGGAAGATATCAGGAGCCCGAGTGGCTGGCAGAAAGGATGGAAACAGAGGATCAGGCGCCGGTTATCGCGAAGACCGCCCTCGAGAGCGGCCTTCCCTTGTGCAAGCAGGCAATGGCGCACTTCGTTTCCATCCTGGGTGCGGTATCCGCGAACCTCGCTTTGACGGCAATGACCTTCGGCGGGATCTATCTGGGAGGCGGAATTCCTCCCAAGATTCTCGCTTTCCTACAGGAGGACATTTTTCTGCAGGCGTTCACCGACAAAGGACGCTTCAAGGGATTCATGGAAAAGATACCGGTCATGGTCATCCTTGACAGTCGCGCTGCCTTGCTGGGCGCTGCGATCATCGCCGAAAAGATGACAGCAGGCCATAGGGCGGCTCCTGGAGAGAAAAAACAGGCGTAAGAAGATGACACGGCGGATGAAATGGAGATCGCGAGCGCTGGGAGAAACCGCTGGTTTTCTTGTCCTGGTTTTCGGAATGCTTTTTCTCCTGCTCTACAATACCATAGAACTCGGATATCACTGGCAGTGGTACCGGATCCCGAAGTATTTGCTGTCTGTCAGAGATGGCGCGGTCATACCAGGCCCGCTTATTGAGGGCTTGCTGGTGACCTGCCGCATTACTTTTGTGAGCTTTCTGCTGGCATTCACTATCGGACTGGTGACCGCACTTTTGCGCCTTTCCCATTCCTTCGTGGGGCGGGGAGTAGCCCGGGGATACCTGGAGGTCGTCAGGAACACGCCGCTCCTCGTGCAGATATTTTTCGTTTACTTTGTCCTGGGTCCCATCTTAGGTATAAGCAGGTTTTACGCGGCTGTCTTTGCGCTCAGTTTTTTTGAGGGCGCCTATGCGTCGGAAATCATCAGGGCAGGCATTGTTTCAATCCCAAGAGGGCAGTGGGACGCGGCCTACAGCCTTGGTCTCACGAAACCGGGGGCCTATCGGAAGGTCATATTGCCGCAGGCGATACGATGGGTCCTCCCTCCATTGACGAGCCAGGCGATATCCCTGGTGAAGGACTCGGCCCTGGTGAGTACCATAGCCGTTTACGACCTCACCATGCGAGGGGAAGAAATTATCTCGGAGACCTACCTGGTCTTCGAGGTATGGTTCACGGTGGCGGCCATCTATCTGGCGCTTGCACTGATCCTGTCCGCGGTCATCAATGTCATGGAAAGTCGACTCAAAGTGCCGGGATAAGGAGAAGGAATTATCTGCGAAGCTGTCGGGTTAACTGAACAGAAGGAATTGCGCTGTGGAAAGGTTCACAGAACGGAAAAAGGAGGCAAACCATGAGGACCAAGAGATTATTGATACTGATGACGGCAATTGTTCTTTCCCTGAGCATTGCTGCTCCCGGCATGGCCGGAAAGATCCAGAAACAGCTCGTGGAGGAGAGTACCATTGAACAGGTACTCAGGCGCGGGGTCCTGCGAGTGGGGATGTCCACTTTCGTGCCCTGGGCCATGAAGGATAAGACCGGGAAACTGGTGGGGTTTGAAATCGACGTGGCCAGGAGGCTTGCCAAGGATATGGGTGTCCAGGTGCAATTCGTCCCCACCAAGTGGGCGGGCATTATCCCGGCGCTTCTCACGGGAGAGTTTGACGTGATCATCGGCGGCATGGGCATCCTGCCTCAACGAAACCTGAAGGTCAATTTCAGCATCCCGTACGACGAGACGGGGATGTCGCTCGTAGCAAACAAGAAACTGGCCGCGGGTTTCAAGACCCTGGAAGATTTCAACCATAAGGGCGTGATATTATCGGTCAGGCTGGGGGCGACGCCCGTTGCCGCAGCGAAGAAGTACATGCCGAAGGCGGAACTCAGACAGTTTGACGACGAATCGCAGGCGATCCAGGAGGTGGTGAACGGAAGGGCGTATGCCATGGTCGCGTCGGCTCCTCTTCCCGCTTTCCTCGCCTTGAAATATCCCCGGAGCCTCTTCCTGCCCCTGAAGGGCACGTTCACCAGGGAACCCATCGGGTTTGCAGTGCGGAAGAGTGACTTCGACACCCTGAACTTTTTCAACAACTGGATAACCGTGGTGAAGGCCGAGGGATGGCTTAAAGAAAAGAAACACTACTGGTTTGAGACGAGAGACTGGGAAGGCCTGCTGAAATAGGCTTTCGAATTGTGATACATCCCGGCAGGAAGCTATGAAGAAAAGATTGTCTATCCTGGATATTGTCCTGATCCTTCTTCTCTTAGGCACAACGGCCTGGCTTCTCTACCGGATCAGAATCGGACTTGATTACAAGTGGAATTGGTCTGCCATCCCCCAGTATCTCCTGAGGTTTGATCCGAAAAAAGGGGCATGGGTATCGAACCTCCTGCTCCAGGGCCTTTTCACCACGATCCGGTTGAGCATCTGGGGCACGCTCTTGGCAACTTTCCTGGGCACCGTCATGGGACTGTGCCGGGTAAGCAGGAGTCTGTTCCTGAGACTCCTCTCCCGGACATATGTCGAGTTCAACCGGAACCTCCCTCCCATTGTCCTGATCTTCCTTTTCTACTACTTTATCAGCACTCAGGTGATGGGAGCCCTGGATATCGAGGGATTGATGCAATCCCTGCCCGAGGGATCGCGGGACATCATGGCAGTCCTGTTCGCCCCCCCGAATCTCTTTGTTCCATTCGCATCGGCTTTGGTCACCCTCGGGATTTTTGAGGGGGCCTATATCGCGGAGATTGTCCGGTCGGGAATTCAGTCCATCGAGAAGGAACAATGGGAAGCCGGACGAGCGATCGGTTTGTCTCGATGGCAGTTGATGAGACTCGTCATCTTTCCCCTGACCATCAGGAAGATTCTGCCTCCCCTGGCCGGACAGTTTGTTTCTACCATAAAGGATTCTGCTATTGTTTCCGTTATTTCCGTGCAGGAATTGACCTTTCAGGGGATGGAGTTGATGGCGTCCACCTATCTGGTTTTCGAGATATGGATTACTATCACGATCCTGTATATGGCCCTGACGGTCCCCGTCTCCCTGTCGATCCAGCGCCTGGAGACCCGGCTGAGGAGAAATATTTCATAGTGTCATAAGAATAGGTTTTGGCCTGAAGAGAACAGGAACTTTCTTGTGTAACCTTATTGAATGTCAAATTCCAAAATCCAAATGTCAAATCAATGTCAAACGCCAAATGACCAAACCGAACAACAGCCGCACCGATTACATTTCGGGGGGGTGAGCAGATGATCAGATACACCGGGATAAACCATCTGGCCATGGTTACAAAAGATATGGACCGTACCATTCGCTTCTGGCGGGACCTTTTGGGAATGCGCCTGGTGGCGGGCCTGGGAAAGCCCGGTTACCGGCATTACTTTTTCGAGATCTCGGAGCACGATATGATCGCTTTTTTCGAATGGCCGGATGTGAAAAACATTCCTGAAAAGGATCACGGCGTGCCGGTAAAGGGTCCCTTGGCCTTTGATCACGTGTCGTTCGAGGTGGAGACCGACGATGACCTGTGGAGCCTCAAGGGACGCCTGGAGACCGCGGGCTTCTGGGTTTCAGAAGCAGTCGACCATGGGTTTATCCATTCCATTTACAGCTTTGATCCCAATAACATCCCTATAGAATTCAGCGCTCCGGTCCCTGGCGTGGACGTGAGGAAGGTTCCGAGGATGAGGGACAGGCAGCCGGGTTCTGTTTCACGGGAAGGCCCTGACCCCCAGCCGGGACACTGGCCCGCTGCGGAACCTATCTCAGGTGAAGATAAGATTGTCTATCCTGGAGAAGGGAGAACCTTCCTGGAAGACGAGAACGAGTAGGGAAGCAAGGGATCTATGCTTAGAGAGACGGCAACGGAAAGGGTTATTGTTTTCGGGAGGTACCCCGTTCCGGGAAAAGTGAAAACCCGCCTCATACCGGTTCTGGGGCGTGCAGGGGCCGCAGGTTTGCAGCAGCGGCTTACTGAAGCGACCCTCCGGACGGTCAGAAAGTTCGCGGACGGGTCTCCGGCAGCAACGGAGCTCTGTTTTGAAGGCGGCAGCAAAGGAAAGGTACGCCGCTGGCTGGGCCGCGTGCCCCTTTTCTCTCAACAGGAACAGGGGGACCTCGGTGCGCGAATGGGTGCTGCATTTCTGAGGGCCTTCCGGAACGGCTGCAGGAAGGTGGTGCTTGTGGGTACTGATATTCCCGATTTACGGCAGGCCCATTTGCAGGAGGCGTTTGAGGGGCTCCGGGACAACGACGTGGTCATCGGTCCCAGCACGGATGGCGGGTACTGGCTCATCGGTATGAACAGGCCCCTCGATGTCTTCAGGGGTATTGAATGGGGAAGCGGCAGGGTGCTTCACCAGACTCTGAGGATGGCGAAGAGCAGGGGCCTGAAATGCCGTCTCCTTGATCCCCTCCGGGACATTGACACGGTTGAGGACCTGAAGGAATGGATTCCCGAGATGGTGCAGAAGCGGCCGTACCTGTCCATGATCATCCCCACCCTGAACGAAATCATCAGCATAGCCCGGACCATCGCCCGGGCGAGGGATCCTGACGCGGAAATCATCGTCGTGGACGGCGGCAGCACAGACCGCACAAGAGATATGGCAAGGGATGCGGGCGCCATGGTCATCGAAAGCGGGAAGGGACGGGCTTTCCAGCAAAACACGGGGGCGAGAGCAGCCCGAGGAAAGATTTTGCTCTTTCTCCACGCAGATACCCGGCTCCCTCCCGACTACGTGGATCACGTTTTTGAGACGCTTCTGCCGAAAAGGACGGCGGCCGGCGCGTTCCGTTTCAAGATCGACCGCCGCATTCCGCTCATAGGGGCAGTGGAATGGATGACGAACGTTCGATCGCGCGTATTTCAGTTGCCCTACGGGGATCAAGCATTATTCATGGAGAGATCTCACTTCGAATCAGCAGGCGGCTTCCCCGGGCATCCTATTGCGGAAGATTTTTTCCTGGTGCGGCGTCTCAGAAAATACGGCCGTATCAGGATCGCCGACGCGGAGGCAATCACCTCCGGAAGACGGTGGCAGCGTCTGGGCGTGGTTCGAACCACCCTGATTAACTGGCTGATTCTAGCCGGGTGTCATCTGGGAGTTTCTCCCGGCGCCATGGCACCGCTCTACCCGGTTCCCGCCAGAGTGGCCCCATTGAAACGCCCTCAGTTTTGATCAGACCTTGCCCGGTGGTGGAGCCGGGCTGGTTATCCCTACCAGAGGTTCAAAAAAGCAGGTATCTGTTGAATTGTAGTGCTCAGGGAGGGAACCTCGGAACGGAAGGAATGGCTCCCTCCCTGAGCTTCCCGGGGATACCCGATGCCTTCCGCTCTGCGGGAGAAGGTTCGGTTTTGTTGGGGAGCGGCCGAAAAGTGTTGACAGGTTCCACGAAGCCATATAAACACCAATCCAGAAGAAAGCCGGCGTGTCGGACGATGACCGGCGGATTTCTCACGAACAGGCCTCACCGATGATTTGTCTGCATATCGACTTGTTTGCATGAAGATCAAAATTCGCAGGATTGGAATTGAAGGAGGATATTCATGAACCAGGAAGAATACATTGAACTTGAAAATCAATTCGGGGCTCACAACTATAAACCTCTGGATGTTGTCCTCTGCCGGGGTGAAGGGGTTTGGGTGTGGGATGTAGACGGGAATAAATACCTGGACTGCCTTTCGGCTTACTCGGCGGTGAACCAGGGCCACTGCCACCCGAAGATTCGAGCAGCACTTATAACACAGGCCGCCAAACTGACCTTGACATCGCGGGCTTTTCGCAACGACCAGTTGGGAGCATTTTACAAGGAAATTTGTGAGTTAACCAATTCCCACAAGGTGCTTCCCATGAACAGCGGTGCGGAGGCCGTGGAAACGGTTATCAAAACGGTACGGAAATGGGGATACAAGATCAAAGGTATCGCCGAGGATCAGGCTGAAATCATCGTGTGCAAGAATAATTTCCATGGCAGGACTATCACCATTGTCGGATTCAGCACCGATGAAAATTCCCGATCCGGTTTCGGCCCTTTTACACCGGGATTCAAAATTATTCCTTTCGGAGATGCCGAGGCCCTGGAGGCCGCCATAACCCCAAATACGGTTGGATTTCTGGTGGAACCGATACAGGGGGAGGCCGGGGTAATTATTCCGCCGGCCGGGTACCTCAAACAGATAAGGGATATATGCACCAGAGAGAATGTGGTACTGATTCTCGATGAGATCCAGACGGGTTTGGGGCGAACCGGAAAACTCCTGGCAGAAGAGCATGAAGGCATTGAGGCTGATCTGACCCTTATCGGCAAGGCACTTTCGGGGGGGTTTTACCCGGTCTCTGCGGTTTTGTCTAATACGGAAGTGATGGGGGTTCTCCAGCCAGGTGAACATGGCAGCACTTTCGGAGGGAATCCGCTGGCCTGCGCCATTGCGAGGACTGCATTGAAGGTCCTGGTCGAAGAAGGAATGATCGACAATGCCATGGAAATGGGCAAGTATTTTCTCCAGGGGCTGCGCCAGATCAGGAATCCGCAGATCAAGGAGGTGCGCGGCAAAGGCTTGTTAATTGCGGTGGAGTTTTTCCCGCAGGCCGGTGGTGCCCGGCAGTATGCTGAGAAACTCCAGACAAAGGGACTGCTGTGCAAGGAAACCCATGAAGACACCATTCGTTTCGCACCGCCGCTTGTGATTACAAAAGATATCATCGACTGGGCGCTTAAGGGCATTGCATCCGTTCTGAAGGAAGGATAGAGGGCTGCCCCAGAGCCGGGTCCGCCGAACCCTGATCTTTACTTGAACGCTGAAACCCCGTTCTTTGATCGGGTCAAGGATCAACGGCGCGGCCTCAAAAAAAACATAAAAAATCCTGCGTCCGCCCTATCACACTAATGGTTTCCATCCATAAATGACTTTTCTGTCTGCTGTTCGTCTGGATGCCCTGCTTTCCAGGCGGGCCAACGCTCCAGTAATCTTTCCCTCCACCGGCTGGATACTTTTATTGGCATATGCTTTGCACAACCAGCGACGCATATGCCTGAAACTGAAAGAAAATAGTTCGCCGGCCTGAAATGTGGGCGGATTTTTGACGGCGGCCTGATCCACCACTACGTGCATCAGCAGGAGTACTGCACGAAGATCAGGTTTCTGCTCATGATTCCGGCGAAATAACCCAGTAACCGTGCTGCGTCAAAAAAATATCAAGGAATGCGTTGACCGCATCGGTCAGCGAACACGGAAGATTATGATAATTCCCGCTACAGGACTGTTGGCCAGCCGGGGAGAGCGAGTGGCAGGAGCCGGCAGTCCGTTCCAGCCGTGCCGAGTGTCCGCCAAAACAATCAATAGTTCATACTGCAAAAAAAGGATGGTTTTGCTAAGGAGTAGATTTTCATGAAATTCCGGAACACGTTTTCAGCCCTTGCCGTCTTGGGCATCATCCTCTTCTTCTGCCTTATTGCAAGAGGCGCGGGCGACTCCATAACCCTTTCGTCCAAGGAACGAGCCTACCTTTCAAAGAAAAAGGAAATCATATTTGTAAGTCAGACCAGGTACCCGCCTTTTGAATTTGTCGACCAGAATGGCGAACATACCGGCATGTGCATTGAGCTGGCCAGGTGGATGGGTACGGAGCTTGGCTTTCTGAGTAAGGGCCTCGATATGGCCCGGAAAAACGGCACCATCGACCGGATTACCAGGAAATGGATCGGAAGGGAGTATTCAGAAAGGGGATCATCCCTGTTGCAGGTCCTCCCCTATCTCTATGTTATTTCCGGCGGGATCATCTTGTTGCTCTTTATGGTCTGGTTCTGGAACTTCAGACTGAGAGGGGAGGTGAGAAAGAGGACCGAGGATCTCCACGAGAGTGAGATAAAATTCCGTACCATATTCGACTCGGTTAATGATGCCATATTTGTCCACGATGTGAATACGGGGGCCATCCTCGATGTAAACCAGAGGACGTGCGAGATGTACGGCTACACCAGGGAAGAGGTTTTGGCACTCGGCAGCAATGTTCCCAAATCGGGCACTCATCCCTATTCCCAGGAAGAGGCCATGGCCTGGATGGAAAAGGCCGCCAGGGGCGAACCCCAGCTTTTCGAATGGCTCACAAAGGATAAGGGGGGCAGGGAATTCTGGGTGGAAGTCAACATGAAACGAGCGTCGATTGGTGATCGGGAGAGGCTCCTCGTTGTGGCAAGGAACATCGATGAGCGAAAAAGGTCCGAAGAAGCCCTGCGCAAGGCCAAGAACAGGTATCAAAGCATCTTTGATAATGCAGTGGAAGGCATCTCTCTGTGGACATCCGAGGGACAGTATATCAGTGCCAATCCGGTACTGGCTCAAATACTCGGCTATGATTCGCCCGACGACCTCGCAACCAGTCTCAAAGACATCGGGGCCGAGCTATACGTTGATCCCGGGAAGTTGGATGAATTGCTTCGTGAGATACGGAAAAATGGGCTTGTCCGCGATTTCAGAGCAGAGTTGTACCGGAAAGAGGGGAGCATTGCCGTGGTCTCCATGAATTCACGCGGCGTTTTTGATAAGGAAGGGAGCCTTATTCACATTGAAGTCTTCTTGCAGGACATCACCGATCGGGTGCAATCGGAAACGGCGCTCGCGCTGAGCGAGCAGCGCTGCCGCTCCCTGGTGGAGAATACGCTTGACGGCTATTTTATCTGCGACGCCTCTACAGGACAATTCATGTTTGTGAACCAGCGCATCTGCGACATTTTCGGCCGCGATATGACGGAAGTCCCCAAGCTGAAAGTATTTGACGTCGTTTCCGAAAAGGACCATGCGCGAATCAAGAAGCGTGTCAGAGAGCGTATGACGGGAAAAGCTCCGGCTCCAGCGCAAGACGTCTACACCGGCATTCGGAAGGACGGTTCCACATTCCGGGTGGAAGTATCTGCATCTCTCGTGACGTTTCAGGGCAGGACTGCCGTACAGGGTATTTTAAGGGACATTACTGAAAAAGAGAACCTCGAGCGGGAACTCCGACAAGCCCAGAAGATGGAGGCCGTGGGAACGCTTGCGGGCGGTGTAGCCCATGACTTCAATAACCTCCTTCAGGGAATTCTCGGATATACCCAAATGCTCCTCATGTCAAAGGGAGAAAGTGATCCGGAGACGTCAAATCTCGAGCAGATAGAAAGGGCTGCCAAGCGTGCAAGCGAACTCACCCGGCAGCTCCTCGCTTTCAGCCGCAAGGTGAAAAGCAGGTTGAGACCGGTGAATCTCAACCAGGAGGTGGGTCAGATTCGAAAACTTCTCCAGCGTACCATTCCCAAAATGATAAACATTAAACTTTGTCTGGAGGGGCATCTGCATGTCATCGATGCCGATCCCGCTCAGTTGCAGCAGGTTATGATGAACCTGGCCATCAATGCCAGGGATGCCATGCCGGATGGGGGAAAACTGGTCATTGAGACCGAAAATGTATCCCTTGATAATGAATACTGCGAAACCCATCCTGGGGCAAAACCGGGCAGGTACGCACTCCTCAGCATTTCCGATACGGGTACCGGAATGGATCGCAAGACTGCAGATCATGTTTTTGAGCCTTTCTTTACAACAAAGGGGGTCGGAAAGGGGACCGGCCTCGGCCTGTCCATGGTCTATGGCATTATGAAGAGTCACGGTGGATACATCACGTGTTGCAGCGAACCGGGGGAGGGGACTACCTTCAAAATATACTTCCCGGCCAAAGAGGGAGTGCCCACAGGGTTTGAACTTAAGCCACAGGGTGATGAGGCAGAGCCTGAGGGCGGCAGTGAGACCATTCTTTTGGTCGATGACGAGGAAATGCTGCGGGATATCGGAGAACACATCCTGCAGAAGTTCGGCTATACCGTTCTCCTCGCTCGTGACGGCGAAAGTGCACTTGCACTGTACCAGGAGAAACCGGAGCATATCGCGCTGGTGATCCTGGATCTTATTATGCCGGGCATGGGAGGAAAGCGGTGTCTTGAAGAAATTCTCAAAATCAGCCCAGGGGCAAAAGTGGTAATCGCCAGCGGGTATTCCGCAAACGCACATGCAAGGGACGTCCTTGATATCGGAGCCAGGGCCTTTGTCACAAAACCTTACGAGATCAATCAGCTGCTTGACGTGGTGAGAAAGGTACTGGACAGACGCTGATTCGCAAGATCATTTGTTCCCGAAAATATGCGCGGCGCATAAACCCTTTATTGTCTCTACCCTGCAAAGGAATCTCGTCTCCGACTTGGAAACCCTCTCGTGCCCGAAATCCATTTGTGGATGGACACGAGAGTTAAAAAGGGATCCGGATAATCAGTCGCCCATCTCCGCCATATAATCGTCGTACAAGGTTTCCAGACCGAGTTTATGCTTTGCCTCTTCCTGGGACAGCATCTTGAAGATCTGCTGCATTTCTTTATCATCGATTTCCGCCGCAAGCTTGTTATAGAGGGCGAGGGATTTTTCCTCCCGTTTCATGGCAAGGCGCAGGATATCCGCATAGGACATACCTTTCTCGTAAGGGATGTCTACCAGGTAATTGCTGCGCTTCATGTCGGGAATCCATTCGAAGTGGTAATCGGCAATGGTACTCTCACCTTTGAGAAAGCCTTCGAGCAGGGCACGGTGCTTTCGCTCCTCATTCGCAAAATCTTTAAACATTTTGCGCGCATCTGAAAACTCCTGCCGGGCACTCACATCTTCGTAAAAGGAGACCGCCTCTTTTTCCCTCTCAATGGCAAATTCGATGATTTCTTTTAAGTCATTGAAATCCATTTTTTTATCCTCCTGTTCCGCTATTCGACCAGTTTGAATTTTGTCTTGACCGCATTACATACGGGGCAATTCTCCGGCGGGCTGTCTTCGCTGATGTAGCCGCAGACCTGGCAAACGTAATACTTGGTTTGGCGTTCAGCCAGCATGTCATTCATGGCTCTCTTGTAGAGTTCGGCGTGCCTGCTCTCCACATCCCGCGCGTTGGAAAAAGCCCGCAAGGCGGCCTCATTGTTTTCATCAGTGGCAACCTTGATAAGCTTTGGATATTCTTCCACATTGGCCCTGATCTCGTTATGAAAAGCAGTGTCAAGGTTTTCTTCCGTGGAGCCCACCTTGCCCCGCATGAGGAGGAGATACCGGTGCGCATGCACGGTTTCAGCATCCGAGACGGCTCTGAAAAGACGCCCGATTTGCGCATAGCCCTCCTTGTCGGCCTTCTTTGCGAAAGCTTCGTTCCTGACGGCTGCTTTTGACTCGGCGGCGAATGCATAGGCCAGATTCTGTTCTGTTTTTTCAGGCATTCCAGGTGAACCTCCTTTTTCGGTATTTCAGAATAGGGCTGATTTTTTTCCGGAATCATGCTATAAAATAACAATAAAGCCGGGCATCATCTCTATTACGCTATTTTTTCTTCAAAGGCAATCGTGTTTGACGGGAGCCATGAGGAAATAAGGCAAAATCTCAGACAGGAGGAAAGACATGAGTTATACTGAAGCATCGCTAAAAGGAAAACTACTGGAAATGTATCCGGAAATTACGACCTATGGGCTGAGCACGAAACTCCAGTTTGACGAGGGCAAAAATGCCTGGGTGGTGACCTTCACCAAAGGCGCAAGCAGCCGTCATGCCTTTCTTGACAAAAGGGATGCGGATGCCTGTATGGACGGGAATGCGTGCATCTATTTGGGAGTCCTGATCGCCCAGTACATCAAGGATCTTGAAGCTGAGCTTTCCGGAAAATAGAGGCAATTCCTCTCCAAATAGAGAAAGGATAATGCACGCGCTCTTGTGGTCGAAGAGCCATGCGGGGCACCCCTATACCGGGAAAGGAGGGACAGGAGATGGAAGAGAAAGAGAGAAAGGTACCGGAAGAGGAAGAGAAAAAAAAGAAAGAGAAGCAATTGAAGGAAGAACTTCCGACGTGCACCACGGCACCGAGCGCCGAACACGCGCGGGCTTCGGAGGAAGATGAACCCTGTGATGACGGCAGGAGCGGTTAGGGAGAAAAGGAGACCTCATGATGAAAAGATACGTGATCATCGGAAACGGCGTCGCAGGGACAACCGCGGCGGAAAATATTCGCAAGGGCGATGACCAGGGAAAAATCATTATTATCACGGACGAGGACCTTCCTTTTTATTACCGGGTACGACTGAATGAATTCGTGTCCGGGGATCTGGCCGAGCAGGATCTTGTTGCGAGAGGAGAAGAGTGGTACCGCGAGCGGGCGATTGAACTCAGATTGCGCACCCGGGGAATCGATGCGAAGCCTGCCGAGAAGACGGTACTTACGGACAAGAAAGAGGAACTTGCGTATGACGTTCTGCTGGTCGCAACCGGGAGCCATTCCTTCATTCCGCCCATGAAGGGGGCCGAAACCAAGGGGGTTTTCGCTCTTCGTGACATCAGGGATGCACGGAATATTTCCTCCGCCGCGAGAGAGTATAATCGCGTGGTCCTCATCGGGGGCGGACTGCTTGGGCTCGAGACCGGGAATGCCCTGCGAAAATTGGGAAAAGAGATCATGGTAGTGGAGTTTTTTCCGAGGCTCCTCCCGAGACAACTTGACGTGGAAGGGGCAAAGCGGCTCCAGAGAATAATGGAGAGGATGGGATTTGCTTTCAGGCTCGGGGCGAAAACCCTGGAAATAGGAGGGGGCGATCACGTTGAAGGAGTTCTTCTTGAGGGAGGCGAGACGCTTCCCGCGGAGATGGTGATTATTTCTGCGGGTGTCCGTCCCAACATGGAGCTTGCCGGGCCTCTCGGGCTGGAGTGCGACAAGGGAATCAAGGTGAATGAAGAACTGCGGACAAACCAGCCGGATGTCTTTGCCGCTGGCGATGTGGCCGAGTTCAGAGGAATGCCTTACGGCATCTGGCCCGCGGCCATGGAACAGGGGAAGATAGCAGGGACCAACATGGCAGGGGGACGCATAACGTACGGCGGGACCACCATGGCAAGCAGTCTGAAGGTGGTGGGGATCGATCTTGCCTCGGCCGGGAATATCGATGTTGAGAGGGACTTCGAATCACGCGTTGTCCGGGACGATAAAGTCTATAAAAAAATGGTCATTGAAGCGAACAAGGTCATCGGTTGCATCATGCTGGGGGACACGAAGGGATTCAACAAGGTGACAAAGGCAATGGCCGAAGGGCAGGATGCATCGGCTCTATCAGATCTCTTCTCGGATAAATAAGAAACGTGAACAGATGAAGATCAAATCACTGTTTAAGCCGGTGCGGAATATAACCGCCGATGAAGCGAAGGCGTTTCTTCAGGAGCACCGGGAAGGATCATATACTCTGCTGGACGTGAGGCAGGAAGGAGAATATGCCGGGGCGCGGATACCCGGGGCTAAATTGATTCCCCTGCCGGAGCTCGCCGACCGCCTTGGTGATCTGGAGCCGGGGAAACCCGTAATCGCATACTGAGCCTCCGGCGGGCGCAGCCGTGCTGCCGCGCAGATCCTTTCAGGGGAGGGATTCAAAGAAGTCTACAGCCTGAAAGGGGGCATCAAGGGCTGGCAGGGGTTCAAGGTCGCCGGGCCCCCGGAAATGGGCCTGGAAAGCCTCCAGGGTGACGAAGAGCCCCGGGACATCATCGTCTTTGCCTACGGCATGGAGGAGAGCCTGGGCGGTTTTTATAGAGAGGCGGCCGGAAGGCCGGACGATTCAGAGGTAGGGCGATTATTTCTGAAGCTGGCCGGCATGGAGGAAAAACACAAGGATCAGCTCTTTCTCCTCTACAGGAATATTACCGGAACGGGCGATGACCGGGAAGCGTTCGAGGCCGCGGTTGTTCCCGGAGCCCTGGAGGGAGGCTTCAGCAAAGAGGAGTTTGCGGAAAGCATCGCGGGGCAGGAATATTCCCTGAATGACGTGTTCTCCATTGCCATGATGTTTGAGGCCCAGGCCATGGACCTGTACATGCGATACTCTGAGAAGGTTGAGCAGGCGGACGCAAAGACCCTGCTCCATGACCTGGCCCAACAGGAAAAGGCACATCTGCGGGCACTCGGAGAGCTGATGGACAGGAAATCATACCCTGATTGAAGGTGCCATTATGGATGCGAAGAAAGGAAACCGCCGGCTATTTCTCCTCGGAATCATCGGCATTGCCGCAGGCCTTGTCATCGCCTTTTTTCTGAGCCGCCAGGTTTCGGGGGTCTCCCTCCCTTCGAACAAGATCCCTTCGAATGCAAAATCCGATTTCGCGTTAATGGCGGAGGCCTGGAACTCCATTCGGGTCCACTATGTGGACCGGACGGCCATTCAACCCCGCCCGATGACATACGGCGCTATCAGCGGGATGGTGGATGCCCTCGGAGATACCGACCACAGCACTTTTCTCTCTCCTGACATGATCAAAGCGGAACAGGAATTCACCGCGGGCAAGTACAAAGGGATCGGCGCGGAGATCAGAATGAAGGGAGGGCATGTAGTTATCGTGACGCCGCTGGACGGTTCTCCCGCCCAGAAAGCCGGCCTCCGTCCAGGGCAGATCATCATCGGGGTCAACGACAAAGACGTCACGGGTCTCAGCCTGCTCCAGGTGGTAAAAGAGATTTCGGGACCTGCGGATACCAAAGTCACCCTCAGGATACTGGATCCGGACACCGGGCAGACGCGAGAGGTCACCCTCGTAAGGGCCTCCATTACGATGAATAACATTTCCTGGCATCGGCTGCCGGGAACAGACGTTGCCCATCTTCGAATTGCAGGCTTCAGCCAGGGTGTTACAGAGGACTTGAGGCAGGCGCTGAAGGCCATCAAGGGAGAAGAATTAGCGGGACTCATCCTGGATCTGCGCAATAATCCCGGAGGTCTGCTCTCTGAAGCGGTCTCTACGGCGAGCCAGTTCCTCTCAAACGGCAACGTGGTCCTGGAAAAAGATGCCGAGGGCCGGATCACCCCCATCGCGGTGGAGAAAGGCGGGCTTTTCGAGCTCATCCCTATGGTATGCCTGGTGAACGGCGGAACAGCCAGCGGCGCTGAGATTGTGGCCGGAGCCCTGCAGGACCATCAGCGGGCGAACCTGGTGGGAACGACCACTTTCGGTACCGGCACCGTGCTGGAACAGTTTCCCCTCTCCGATGGCTCGGCCCTCTTGCTGGCTGTGCAGGAATGGCTGACACCGGATGGGCATACGTTCTGGCATAAAGGGATCACGCCTAACACGGTCATCTCCCTGCCGCCCGAGGTCGCGCCTCTCTTCCCCGAAGAAGAGCAGGACATGTCGCCGCCGCAGCTGAAAGCAAGCAAGGACGCTCAACTGTTGCATGCCGTGGATCTGCTTCGCAAACGGATAGGTTAGCGGTCTTTTCGCAGCCCGCCGGTCGCAAGGAAACGTCCGGGCCGGAGAAACGGGGTGCCGCGTCATGGATCGCCCATGCCATCTTTGCAGGTAAAGAGGGAAACATAGTGGTACGGTCCGATTTCTCTTGTGGCTGTTTGATGAAAACCGTTCTTATCCAATGTCTCCGCCAGATCCTGACGTGAAATTCTAATATGCATAGGCGGTCCCGGGGGGCCTTCTCTCTTCTTAAACTCAACGATAACGAGTTGTCCGCTGCTTCTCAGAACCCGTCCTGTCTCCGCAAGTGCCCCTTCATGGACCCCGGTCCGCAGGAGATCGTGAAAAACAGTGGCCATCAGACACAGGTCCACGGAATCTTTTCTTAAAGGGAGGTCTTTGCCTACATTTGCGATAATGGGCGTGATGGTCTTTATTCGTTTTGCGATAAGGGCCTGTTTCAGGGCCTCGATGCCGGGCTTCCACAGATCAACAGCATAGACCTTGCCGTCGCTTCCCACATATTCTGAAGCTGCAACGGAATAATTTCCGATACCGCATCCCAGGTCAACCAAGATATTTCCCTTCTTAATGCCCATTTCTGAGAAGAGCCTTTTTGAATCAATTAGATCAAAGCTGCTTTTCCCGGCACCGGGAGGAATGGAATCCATGAAGTTCTCCTTTTAAAGGTTTTTGCCTGCAGTTCAGTAAACCTATATATAAAATTAAGAGCGGCCCCGAAATCTGTCAAGCGGTGGTTCTCTTTCACCAAACACCCTGCATCGTTGCCGTCCGTTTCGCGCACCTGCTCCGAAGCGAACACGACGCTGCTCCGGATCCCGTCCTGGCGGGGAGATGACGTCTTGACGGCGGGTCAGGGACGTTGGGGGCTCATTGACATTATCGCCGGGAAAAGGTAAAGGCAGTGAGAAGCAAGAGAAGAGATCCACTGCGCGAAATCGGGACAGGAGGAGAACGCCGTTGACCAGGGGAAAGAAGCCATCCGCAATAAAACTCCAGGCCTTGGAAGATTTCCGGGATCACGTATCATCAGGGAAGGCCGCATTTTTTCAGAAATACGGCATGCAGTTCATTATGGGGGGCCGTGATGGATGCTATCTGGGTGATGTGGACGGGAGGAAACGCCTGTTCAACCTCCATTGCAACGGCGGTGTATTCAATCTGGGGCACCGGAACCCGCAACTTATAGACGTGTTGATGAAAGGTTTTGAGGAACTGGATATCGGGAACGGCCACCTCATGAGCAAGGCCAGGGCTGACCTTGCCAGGATGCTTGCGGGCCTGATGCCGGGAGACCTGACCTACACGGTGTTCGGGGTCGGCGGAGGCGAGGCGGTCGATCTCGCACTGAAAGTGGCGAGGGCCTACACGCACAAGGCGAAGATTATTTCCGCCAAAGGCGGCTACCACGGACACACGGGTCTGGCCATGGCGGCGGGAGATGAGAAATACCGTGTCCCCTTCGGTCCACCGTTCCCCGGATTCGTGCAGGTGCCCTTTGGTGATCTTCATGCACTCACTGCGGAATTCGACGGCGATATTGCGGGGGTGATCCTGGAGACCATTCCCGCCACCTTGGGCATAGCTGTTCCACCTGAGGGGTATATCCAGTCGGTCCGGAAGCTATGTGCCGATCGAGAGGCACTTCTCATCATGGATGAAGTGCAGACAGGACTCGGGCGCACCGGCAAGCTTTGGGCCTTTGAACATTTCGGTATTGTGCCTGATATCGTCGTCCTTGGAAAAGGTCTTTCGGGAGGGATTTATCCTATCTCGGCAACCGTGATCCGGACACCTCTGGAGTCTGTTTTTCACGATGACCCCTTCATCCATGTGTCGACGTTCGGGGGCGCGGAGGTGGGATGCTTGGTAGCGAAACGGGTCCTGGAGATCTCGTCGGCCCCCGAATTCCTTGACCACGTAAACAGGCTGGCCGGGGCATTCTATGAAGGAATCGCAGGACTGCGGGAGAAACACCCCCAGTTCCTGACGGGTTTGCGGCAGCTCGGGCTTATGATGGGCTTGGAACTCAAGGACGAGCTTGCCGGCCCGGTCCTCTCGAAAACTGCTTATGACAACGACCTCCTCATGGTCTACGCCAACAATGACCCCTCGGTCTGTCAACTGCTCCCACCGCTGATCATGGAATTCACCGAAGTTGGCCTGGTCATGGAGCGCCTGGACCGGGCAATCGCCGTCGCGAAGCGGCTGCTGCCTGTGCTGAAGATGAAAAGGCGGATGGATAAGTTTGTAGGAAAATGGAAGACTTGACGAAAGGAGGAGGCGCGGGTCATGGATGTGGAGTGGTCACTTGTTCATGAATTCGAAGCGGGTCTGAATCCTCAGAATCTCGAAGCGTCAAGGATCCCCGCCGAGGTGCTCGGGTACGGCGAAATTTCGATAATCCTCCGGATCGGCGACAATCCAGGCGTGGCCTTCAAGAGAATGCCGCTCTTTTCAGATCTTGGAGCCGCGGAAGTATATGAACGGCAATTCCATGAGTATTGTGGATATCTGAGAGATGCAGGTCTTGCGCTTCCTGATCATGAGACCATGGTCATAACGATTCCAGGCAGGCCCGTGGTGCTCTATATCGCGCAGGAGCGGTTTCCCGGAGAGTGCTTTTCACACAGGCTTATTCATGGACGAGAACCGGGAGAGGCCGCAGGACTGCTCGACCGAATCATCGAGGAGATAGACAAGGTGTGGAAGCTGAACGACTCCTCGCATCCGGTGCTGCAGCTTGCAGTAGACGCCCAGGTGTCCAACTGGGTATGCCTTGAAAACGGTAACATCCTGTACATAGACACCAGTACCCCCCTTTACCGCAAGGATGGGGTGGAGCAGATGGATCCGGAACTCTTCCTGCAGAGTGCCCCCGCCTTTCTCCGCTGGCTGATCAGGTGGCTGTTTCTCAAAGATGTGATGAACCGGTATTACGATCCCCGGCTGGTTTACGTTGATCTCGCCGCCAACCTTTACAAGGAGAAGCGCCCGGAGCTGATACCGGACGCCATCCGGTCCATCAATCGCCGCCTCCCTGCCGGTCAGCAGCCGTTGAGCCCGGAAGAAGTGGAAAAATACTACAGGGAGGACAAGATCATCTGGACCCTTTTTCTCGCCTTTCGCCGTATAGACCGGTGGATGACCACGAAACTATTCCGGAAAAGATATGAATTCCTCCTTCCCGCCAGGATTGACCGGTGAACCATGTGTGATACCTTTGTGGCACTTCCTCCTTTCACCGCAGACGGGTCCGTTATTTTCGGGAAGAACAGCGACCGGGAACCGAACGAGGCCCAGTCGCTGGAATACCATCCTGCCCGGGTTTGCGGAAAGGACGAGGCGCTCCGATGCACCTATATCAGCGTGCCCCAGGCGAAAGAGACGCTTGCTGTCCTCCTCTGCCGTCCTTTCTGGATGTGGGGGGCCGAGATGGGGGCCAATGAGAAGGGTGTGGCCATGGGAAACGAAGCGGTGTGGACCCGGATGCCTATTCAAAGGAAAGGCGTTTTGACGGGCATGGATCTGCTTCGCATCGCGGTGGAACGTTCGCATTCGGCACAGCACGCCCTTGGCATAGTGGTGCAGAATCTGGCGGATTACGGACAGGGAGGGTTGTGCGGATACGGAGACAGGCGGATTTCCTACCACAACAGCTTCTTGATCGCCGATTCCCAGGAGGCTTGGGTTCTCGAGACCGCGGGGCCCCTCTGGGTCGCCTTGAAAGTCAAGGGAATGTATTCTATCAGCAACGGACTCACCATAGGGGAGGAGTTTGACGAAGCCCATCCTGAATTGATCGGGACTGCGAGAAAGAGAGGGTGGCTGAAGAAGGGAGAGGATTTTCATTTTGCCCGCTGTTTTTCAGATTATCTGTATACTACCTTTTCCGCCTCACGCACGCGCCGGGAAAGATCCTTCAAACGCATTGCCGAGATGAAAGGCACTATGGATGTGGCAGCCGCCTTCGAGATGCTGAGAGACCATGGAGGCCGGGAATATCGCCCGGACAGCCATCTCCTGGGGGACCGGATATGTGCCCATGCAGGAAACAGGATTTTTCGCAATGCCACGCAGACGGTCGGTTCCCTGGTGGCTCACCTGAAACCCGGATTTCACACCTTCTGGGCCACCGGCACTTCCGCTCCCTGTATCAGCATATTCAAGCCCCTATGGTTCACCGGGGATATGGCCGTGGACACGGGACCGAATCGGCCCAAAGGGACCTTTGATCACCACTCCCTGTGGTGGCGCCACGAAAAACTGCACCGGGCCGTTCTGGAAGACTTTTCCACGCGCGCGGAAGCACTGAGAGAAAAACGGGACGCACTGGAGAAGGAATTTCGCATGATGGCTCCTGAAGGACCGGGAAAGGAGTGCGGGGAATTGACCGCGGCAGCCTGGCAGACGGCGTGGGAAAAACTCACGGAATGGACGGACATTGTTGAGGGGAGCCCAATCAGAATCAGGGCCAAATTTTTTTACCGGCGCTACTGGAAAAGCCGGAACAAAAGGGCCGGAATATCTGTCCCACGGCGATCACACAAGGAAATCAGCACATAGATGGATGGAAGCGGCACAACTCACAACAGGATGGATCATGTTGTGTTCGCCGATTAGGAATACAATGGTTCATCCAACGAGATCGGTGAGGGCCTCATGAATGGTGGGGAACCGGAAATGAAACCCGCCATCGAGCAGTTTTTTCGGGATCACCCTCTGGCCCTTTAAGAGCACTGAACCGAATTCGCCTTTCATCATCTTTATCACAAATCCGGGAACCGCCGGCAGCAGTGCGGGTTTCCCCAGGGCCTTTCCCAGAGCCTTCGTGAGCTCCCTGTTGGTGACCGGTTCGGGGGCCATCACGTTGATGGGCCCTGAAAGACTTTTCTGCTCCAGCAAAAAAAGGAAGATGTTCACGAGGTCCTGCTCGTGGACCCAGGAAAACCACTGATTTCCGTCTCCGAGGACGCTTCCCAGTCCCTTCCTGAAAAGGGGCAGTATCTGGGCCAGGGCGCCGCCTCCGCGTCCCAGAACAATCCCAAACCTGCAGATGAGCACCCGAGCGGCGTACTGTTCGGCACGAATGGCTTCTTTTTCCCAGTCCTTTGCAAGAACGGCAAGAAAATCATCCCCGGGAGGGCTCCCTTCGTCCAGGATTTCATCGCCGTGGAACCCGTAGTACCCGACCGCCGAGGTGGAGAGCAGGACAGTATCGCTTCCTTTCCGGCCTTCAAGTGCGGTGACCAGGTTCCTGGTGGTCCTGATCCGGCTTTCCCGCATCAGTGTTTTTGCTTCACTGGTCCAGCGCCTGAAAATGGAAGCCCCGGCCAGGTTGATGAAGACGTCGTTTTCCGCGGCCTGTCCTTGCCAGGGGCCTTCTTCTGTGGGATCGCCCTGGATATGGGTTACGCCTTTCGGCAGTCTTTGATCGTCCGAAACTCCCCTCGTGAGAATGCTCACTTCGTGGCCTTGATTGACGAGCTCTCGGCTCAGTGCCGTTCCCACGAAACCGGTACCGCCTGTCATGAAAACGCGCATAACAATCTCCTCTTATCAAAGCACATCGGGCAAAAAATTCGCAGGATTCCCGATACAAGGATGTTTTTCCGGATGCGGTTTCTCCTACTTTACACAGCAAAGCTGCTGTTTATTGTCTGGTAAAGATCCGGGTCCAGAGGGCCATTTTTTTGTCGGTGAGTATAGTATGCAGGAAAAACAGAGTATTTTCAAGCACGGCATGGAGAAGTCCGGTCGGCATTCCGGTTCATATTCCGCAGCGGCGGCTGAACACGCTCAATCTGCTTTATGGGGATAGCAAACCGGGGGATTATTTGGTATAAGCAACTGAGCAAGCTTATGGAAGCAAAGGGAAACCCATGAGAAAGAACCTGGTACTGGCAGGCGGCGGGCATGCGCACATGATGGCGCTGGCGCAACTCAGCCGGTTTGTTGAAAAGGGGTACAGCGTCACGGTCATCGGGCCGTCCGAATATCATTATTATTCCGGAATGGGGCCCGGCATGCTGGGCGGGACTTATGCGCCGGAAGAGATCCGTTTTGCGACAAAACATCTGGTGGAGAAAAATGGAGGCGCGTTCAAGCTGGGCAGCGTGGTTCACATCGACGCCGGGACCCGGACGGTGCACCTGGACACTGGAGAAGCCGTTTGCTACGACGTGCTGTCGTGCAACCTGGGCAGCCAGGTGAACCGTGATATCGTAACCGGCGACATGAAGGGCGTCTATACCGTCAAACCCATTGAGAGACTGATAGCTGCCCGAACGCAAATCCTTTCCGTGGGAAAACAAAAGAGCATCGCCGTCGCCATTGTAGGCGGCGGTCCGTCAGCGGTGGAAATCGCGGGAAACATCCATCGGCTGGTTCAATCCCCGGGCATTCAGCCTGCCGTTATTCGGATCTTGACGCGCAGCACGGTCATGCCGCATCATCCCGCCGGTGTTCGTTCCAGGGCGCTGGCATCACTTAAAAACCGCGGCATCGAAATACTGGAAGACTGCCGGATTCAGGAAATAAAAACAGGCCTTGTCGTGGAACCGTCCGGAACGCGCCATACGTTCGACATCCTTTTTCTGGCTACCGGCGTGAAACCGAACCCGGCCTTCAAGAGATCCGGATTGCAGACCGGCCCGGATGGCGGCCTCCTGGTCAATCGTTACCTTCAGCACAAAGAACATCCTGAAATTTTCGGGGGCGGCGACTGCATTTATTTCGAAGACAAGCCCCTGGACAAGGTGGGTGTGTACGCTGTTCGTCAGAATCCGGTTCTTCTGCACAATCTTATGGCCTCCCTGGAAGGAACCCAGCTGATCCCCTTCAAGCCGCAAGAGGATTATCTTCTGATCTTTAACCTGGGAGACGGCACCGGCATCTTTCACAAGCGGTGGATCCGATTCGGCGGGCGTTTGGCTTTTAAAATCAAGGATGCTGTCGACCGAAAATTCATGCGAACCTTTAAGGCGTTTGAAACCTGAACTCCCCAACGTATCCTCTCCCCGTCCCGGAGGAGAGATTGCCTTGATGGTGAATGACGCTTTTTTCATGCTTGACACGGGAAAGCCGATGCTTATTTTCTAACGAAAAGATGACATGAGACATGCACCCGCCCTTAAAAAGGGGCTACGAGCCGGGTTACAGATCTTTGATCTGCCCGGCTTTTTTGTCGGAGGTTGTGGAATGAAGGACAAGCAAAGTACTTCAAAGCGCAGCAGGGAGAAATTCGGTCCGCATTTTTCATGGGATGCATTTGATCGTTTGGATAATGGGGACGACAACTTGTTTTATAAAAAGGATCGATTTGTCAGCCACCTGGATTCCCTCGCCCTGGCCACCGTAGAGAAAGTGATCGGGGAGCTTATCATAGAAGATCACCCCGCGATCCTGGACTTGATGGCCGGCTGGGATTCTCATATTCCAGAAAGATTGAAACCGTCCCATGTGGTGGGACTGGGACTGAACAAGCAGGAACTCAAAAGGAACGAAATGTTGACCGGGACGGTGATTCATGATCTCAATAAGGAACCGGAATTGCCTTTTCCCGCCAACGCGTTCGATGTGGTCCTCAATACGGTATCCGTGGACTACATGACGAACCCGGTAGAAATTTTCCGGGACGTAGGCCGGATCCTGAAACCGGGCGGACTCTTTCTGATCCTTTTTTCGAACCGTTTTTTCCCGGAAAAAGTGGTTAAGGTCTGGCAGGATGCAGGCGAAGAGGAGCGAATCATCCTTGTGGAGGAGTTTTTCACGCTGGCAGAGTGTTTTACTGATACGTCCCTTTTTGTGTCCAAGGGCAGGCCTCGTCCCCGGGATGACCAGTATGCCCACCTGGACATCCCGAGCGATCCTGTTTATGCGGTGTACGCGGAGAAAAAGGGAGGA
>CAZONI010000008.1:0-89729 GCA_964581175.1 uncultured Desulfobacteraceae bacterium | reverse complement strand
GCAATTTCATCCTCAAGCTGGATGAGCGTACCCTGCCGAGCGGCTATCGCCTGACGACCGAAAATCCGCGCGTTCAGCGCGCCACCCGCGGGAAGATGCTGCGCTTCAACTTCGGCGCGACCATCCACCATGTGGTTCGAATCGATATCGCCGATGGAGTGTTTGAGCCGAATGCAAACGAACTGCGGCTGCAGTGGGCCCCCAAGATCGCACAATTGCTTGAAGAGTTGAAGAAGGCGCCGTCCGTTCTGCGCCTATCGTACCTCGCAGATGTTGAACCTGAAGGGTTGGTGGAGGACCGACTTGATGCACTGAAGAAAGAAATCGCGGGGCAGTGGGAGCAATCCGGCGGCGGCTACCGGTTGACTATTGAAACCGAAATTTTCTGGCGCCGCGGGGCGCCGATGGCCGGACAGTGATAGCGAAATGAAGGAATCCATGTTTTCTACCCTGATCCTATTGAAACGCTTCTTTTTGAAGCACGGTGTCGCGTTGCTGTGTTTTTGTATTGTTCTCGCCGCATTCACCGAGGCTGCTTCAGGATTGGAATCAGTGGTAAGGGAAACGGATACCATCGGAGAGGAGGCCGAAATGCACCTGCCGGCGGATCAATCCTTTCGGTCGTGGGTCCATGACCCGGCCATACTCGAAAAGAATGAAGGGGATCGCAAGGAAACGCGTGAAGTGGTCAAACAGCAGGCAAAAACGATCAAGCTCGAAAATTTGATTCCGCCCATCCATTTCGGTTCGGGTGAAGCGGAAATTCCCGAGAACTACGTCAAGCGTCTCCACGAAATCCTTGACAGCATGCGCGGTCGTGCCAATGTGCGACTTCACTTTGTCGGTCATGCCGACTCCCAGCCCCTCAGGGATGAACTGATCGCGAAATACGGCGACAATGTCGGGCTGTCGCGTGAACGCGCAGGCACCGTCGCCGAATACTGCAAGCGCGCGCTGAATCTTCCTCCCGAAGCCATCTCATACGAAGGGCTCGGCGACAGCCGGCCGGTAGCGGGCAACGCAACGGAAAAAGGTCGACAGCTCAACCGCCGCGTGGAAGTGCAGGTTTGGTACGATGAAATCAGCGAAAAACCGACCGAGAAGGAAGTGATGGTTCCCAGTGAAGTGCATCTCATTAAGGTCTGTCGGACAGAAACCGTATGCAAATTGCGTTACAAGGAGGGGCACTCCCATCGCGCGCGCATTAAGAACCTGATTCCGCCCCTTCATTACGACAAAGGCATGATCGGCGTACCGGAAGAATTTCTGCAGCAGGTCAGGCAGGCGATGAACAATCTTCGCGGCAAACAGAATCCAGTTGTAAAGATAATCGCCTATATGGATAACCTCCCGTTGGAAGGACGCGACAGACGCATATACGGGAATTCTATAGGACTTTCCAAAGCGGTGGCCCGCCGTGTCACACTCGCCGTACAGGACGACCTGGATTTGCCGAATGCCGCCATTGAAAGCGAGGGCAGGGGGGCCTCTCGACCCATCGCCTCCAATGATTCACAACAGGGGCGTGCGCTGAATCGACGCGTCGAAGTTGAATTCTGGTACGACGATCCGCTCCAGGATCTGCCCGACGAGCCCCAACTGTGTCCTGATGCTCCTGGTACCGAGACCGTCACCCGTGTCTACCATTCGGTGTTAGGCAGTATTGATCCGGTCCTTTTCCAAAACGGGCAACCGATAATACCGGCGGGTTATACCGATAAACTCCGCCGCATCATGGATGAGATCAGTGACAAGACCGACGTTCGCCTGCGGTTTATCGGCTATACGGGCGACAAACGCCTGGATCGACGTACGGCCGCTATTTACGAGGATGACATCGGCTTGTCCATGGCGCGAGCGCACCGGGCCATGACGGCCGTCGGCAAGCAGATGGGATTGACGAAGGGGCAGGCGGAGTTCGACGGCCGCGGTTATGTTCAGTCCAATGACGTGGTCAACGCCGGTTTTATAGAATCCGATATATCGCGTGTTGCCGTGGAGGTGGTCTATGATGACCTCATGGTTCGCGATGACTATGAAGGGGTGGAGGTCACCCCGTTTACCCGCGAAGTGCATCCGGCCGATCCCTTTGCTCTGAATCTTATGCGTATTACCGTGGACGGAAAACCGCTCGATGATCCGGGCAAATGCAGCTCGGATGTTCAGCGCTGCACCGACGTTGCCCTTGAAAACGCCCATATCCAGTTCAAGTATGACACGTTGAAGCTTGAGCCGCGATTGAATGTGACCGCCTGGCCGCGTACGATCCAATATCATGATTCTGCGGATACGGCATTTGTAGAGAATCTGGTGCATTTCCGCATGTACAGCAATTACCGCAGCTTCATCAAGCGGGCTGAGGTCCGGGTTTTCGAAGAAGACCAGTCCAACCGTGACACGCCCGTCGCCGTCATCAAGATGGATCCTGACGGTATGGCCCAATGGCAGCCGAAGTTCGAATCTTTCTCTGCACCTGTCCACAAATTGAAATACTTGCTGCGGGTGTATGATTCGAAAGGGCTTTTCGATGAAACCAAAAGCCAGCCGTTATGGGTGGTCGACCATATCGATCCGTCTGTTGCAAAGACAAATCTGCGCAAGGAACTGCTGGCCGGTTACGGCGAAAGCCGCATCGCCGTCCACAATATCCCCCTTAAAGGCGGTACGGTTCAGACCCTGGGAACCGAAATTCCCAAAGGACACAAGGTGTGGTTGGCCGGCTATGCCGTACCGGTGGACGACAAGGGGAGTTTTGCAGCCGAGGAGATCCTGCCGGAAGGCATGCAAACCGTTGAAGTGGCTGTGCTCGACAAGTTCGGCAGCGGCAAGTTGTACCTGCGTGATCTGGCCATGAAAAAGAGCGACTGGTTTACTGTGGGTATCGCCGATTTGACCGCATCCGCCAACAAGACCGACGGCCCGGCCGAACTGCTGGCGCCGGACAAACCGCAATACAGCGACGATTTTAGCGCCCAAGGCCGCCTGGCGTTCTATACGAACGGCAAATTCAAAAACGGCTGGTCTTTGACGGCAAGCGCCGATACGCGGGAAGGACCTCTGGACGAGATTTTTTCGAATTTTTTGGACAAGTCCCCGGACGCCCTTTTCCGGCGAATCGATCCGGATTACCACTACCCGACTTTCGGTGATGACAGCACCGTTGAAGAAGATGCGCCGACCCTGGGCAAGTTCTATATGAAGATGAAAAAAGAAAAAACATACGGACTCTGGGGCAACTTCAAGATTGCCTATACCGATAATGATTTGGCTCACGTGGACCGCGGGCTGTACGGCGCCAATCTGCATTATCAGCCCCTCGGTACCACCAGCTTCGGGGAGCCGCGCCTGCTGGTGGACGGTTTTGCCGCAGATCCGGGCACCGTAGCGGGGCGTGATGAATTCCGCGGTACGGACGGGTCGCTCTATTTTCTGCGCCGGCAGGACATTCTGGAAGGTTCCGAACGCTTGCGCATCGAGGTCCGCGACAAGGATTCCGGGATGGTTCTTGGGGTGAAAAACCTGACGCCGGTGCTCGATTACGATATCGATTACCTGCAGGGACGCATCCTGCTGACGCAACCACTGCCGGCAACGGCAAACGACGGCATGCTGGTAAGCAGCGGTTCGATCACCGGGAATCCGGTCTACCTGGTGGTTCGTTATGAGTTCACGCCCGGATTTGATAACCCGGACACGCTGGCTACCGGCGGCAGGGTTCATTACTGGTTCAACGACCACGTCAAAATCGGCTTGACCGTCAATCGGGACAAAGAAGAAGACATCGAAAACAGTCTGGGTGGTGCGGATTTGACGATCCGCAAGTCCTCGGCATCATGGATTAAACTCGAAACGGGCCATACCAAGGGTCCGGGCGTGCTCACAACGGCCTCTAATGACGGCGGTTTCAACTTCGACACGTCGAATCCCTTTAACGACAACGAAGTCGAAGCCTCTGCTTATCGTATCGACGCCAGCGTCGCTTTCAAGGACTTTTTCAAAAACGGACGCGGCAAGACCACCTTTTACCTGCAGAAACTCGATGCCGGCTACTCAGCGTCGGGCAAGACCACCGCCTACGATATAACCCAGTACGGCGGCACGGCGGATTTGCCTGTTACCGACCGTCTGGGTGTCCGTTTGAAAGTGGACAAACAGGTTCAGCCCGAAGCTCTCGAGACCGAAAACGGCGAGCTGGATGTTGATTACCGGATGGGTGAGCACTGGACCTTGAGTACGGGCGCGCGTCACGACAACCGTGAAGACAACTCACAGGTCGTACCCGAGACCCAGCAAGAGGGCGGCCGCACGGATGCGGTGCTCAAGGTGCTGTACGATTCCCGCACGCGCTGGACGACCTATGGTTTCGGTCAGAAAACGATTCAGAAGAGCGGCAATCGTGAAGACAACGGCCGGATCGGCGGCGGCGGAAGTTTGCGCATGACCGACCGATTCAATCTCCTGGGGGAGGTTTCAGGAGGCGACCTCGGGCCGGGCGGCCGGCTGGGGACCGAATACCTCTATTCCGATAGGACCACCGTCTACTCCAATTACACTTACGAGAACGAGGGGACCGACAACGGCCTGCTCGCCAAGAAGGGCAATATGATTTCCGGATTCCGTACGCGGTATTCGGACAGCGCGAGCGTTTACTTCGAAGAGCGGTATGCCCATGGCGACGTGCCAACCGGGCTGACTCATTCCGCCGGAGTGAAACTCGTCCCCTTCGATCGACTCAACTTGGGCGCCAATTTCGACTTCGGCACGCTCAAAGATCCTCAGACCGACGCCGAGCTCAAGAGAAAAGCACTGGCAGTGAGCGCCGGCTACGGGTTCGACAGCCTGAAGATCGCCAGCGCACTGGAATACCGGATCGATAACATCCAGCAGCCGGATACCAGCTTCAACAAACGCACCTCCTGGCTGTTGAAAAACAGCTTGAAATACCAACTGTCCGAGAATTGGCGGCTCATCGGAAAATTCAATTATGCCACAAGTGAGAGTTCGATGGGAGATGTCTATAACGGCGACTACACTGAAGCGGTCCTGGGCTATGCCTATCGCTCCGTTAACAACGACCGTCTGAACGCGCTGATCAAGTACACCTACTTCTACAATGTACCGGCGACCGATCAGGTAACCGGTGCCAATACGGTGTCCGACTTTGTCCAGCGCAGCCATATCGTATCAATGGATGCCATGTATGATCTGACGCCGCAATGGACCGTAGGCTGCAAGTACGCCTTCCGTTACGGCCAGGTGGCCGCGGATCGAGAAAATCCTGAGTTTTTCGACAGCCGCGCCCACTTGTTTGTCCTGCGGGTGGACTGGCACTTCTTATTCCGCTGGGATGCACTTCTGGAAGGGCGCATGCTTGATCTACCCGATGCGCAGGACAGCCGCAGCGGAGCGCTGGTGGGGATATACCGGCATCTGGGCAATCACCTCAAGATGGGGATCGGCTACAATTTCACTGATTTTTCGGATGATTTGACTCAACTGGATTACAGACACCAGGGAGTGTTCATCAATTTGGTCGGGAAGATATAGAGATTTCATTACAAACGAAGGCGAGGTGGCAAACATGCTCTGCTGGTTGAGAGTGATCGTTTTAGGGGTTTCTGTTCTGGTTTCGAGCGTCGCTTACGGGCAAGAGGTCTCCAGGGAACAGATCAAGGGCCTGGATGAGCAAGTCCAGGAGATAAAGACCGACGTTTTGGCGATTGCAGCGGAACTGAACCAGCTCGAAGAGAAGCTGCTGTACCCGTCCAACACCGAAGTCTCGGTGTTCGTATCATTGGTGAGCGGCGAAACCTTCCGTCTCGACTCGGTCGAGGTCCGGTTGGACGGCAAACCGGTCGCCCATCACATTTACACCTTCAAGGAGCTCGAAGCGTTGAGGAAGGGCGGGGTGCAGCTTATCTACACCGGCAATATACGGACCGGCGAACATGATCTCCAGGCGTCTGTAATCGGCAAAGCCTCTGGGGGCGCCGACTTGCACAAAACGGAGAGTTTCGAGTTCGCCAAGGATGTCGGCCCCAGGATCGTGGAAATATCCCTGGCCGCACAAAGGATCAAACTCAAGGATAGGTAATTCATGTCGAGGCTGTTTGTCATACTGACGGGCTTGATGTTATTTGCGTCTTCGGCGTCGGCCGGTGCGTCCGCTCCGAAAGAGCTTAAGGATCTCTATTTCGGAGAGGCCCTCTACCACGCGTTCCAAGGAGAATGGTTCGACGCGATCGCCAGGCTCGACACAGAGTTGCAGCAGCATTACCGGCTCGATGAACCCGAACGCGACACTCTCTATTATCACATCAACCAGGCGGAGTTTGCAGTGGGCGACTTCGAATTGGCCTACCGGATGCACCGGCGCGCCGGGCGCGCCATCAAAGCGGTCATCGAGGGCAACGTTGATGAGCGAGTACGCAACGAGGCCATCTTCCGGCTGGCGCGGATCTACTTTCAGAAAGACCAGCCGGTCAACGCCCTCTACGCCGTGGAGCGCATCAAAGGGGTCGTCCCGCTGGGGATTCGCGACGATCTCGCTTTTCTGCGCGCGCAGATCCTCATGGCGAACGGGCGCTTTGCCGAAGCCGCGGGCATTCTGAGAGACCTCCAGGGTGCGAAAGACCTCGAAGGCTTCAGCACCTACAACCTAGGTATTGCATTGATGAGGGACGGGAAGGAGCAGGAGGGTCGCCGTTATCTCGATTACACCGGTCAGATCCGCAGCGCCGAGCCTCTCACATTGGCGCTCGAGGACAAATCGAACCTGGTTCTCGGCTCTAAGCTGCTGAAGGAGCAGGATTTTGAAGACGCCAAGCTGGTGCTTGACCGGGTGCGTTTGAACGGCCCTTTCTCCAACCGGGCGCTGCTGGGCTCGGGATGGGCGGATGCCTCGCAGGGACGCTTCAAAAGGGCGCTGGTTCCTTGGAGCATCCTGGTGAAAAGAGAGGTCACGGACGAAGCGGTGCAGGAAGCCATGCTCGCCGTCCCCTATGCCTACGGCAAGCTGAAGGTGTACAGCAAGGCGGCGTTGATGTACGGCAACGCACTGGAGAAGTTCGGCGCCGAAATT
The DNA here is from genome assembly GCA_964581175.1 of uncultured Desulfobacteraceae bacterium. GTDB lineage: Bacteria > Desulfobacterota > DSM-4660 > Desulfatiglandales > Desulfatiglandaceae > B46-G9. The sequence goes on along the minus strand of CAZONI010000008.1, from coordinate 82,648 downwards.
GACAAGCTTGACGCATCCATCAAGAGCATCCGCGAGGGTCATTTTCTGAAGGCCTTGGTGCGGGAAGAATTGAAGCAGGACGCCGACTGGGTCGTCAAACTGCGCAAGCTTCCGCAAACGCCGGAGACCTTCTACCTGCTTGATCTGATGGCTTCCCATGATTTCCAGGAATCCCTCAAAAACTATCTTGACCTGGAAGAACTGCGAAAGAAGCTGGAGAACTGGGAAACGGATCTGGACGCCTTCGAGGAGATCATCCAACTGCGCCGCTCATACTACGAACCGCTGCTTCCCGCCATTGACCTGGAATTCCGGGGGCTCGACTCGCAAATGCGCCTGCGCCTTGAGCAGCGGGACCGCATTAAAAAACGCCTGAAGGCCATGCTGGTTGTCCCTAGGCCCGACTACCTGGCGACTTCGAAGGAGCGGTTTATCGGTGAGCAGATTCGGCAACTGGAACAGAAGCTGAAAGGGGGCGGCGCTGCGGCGCCCGACGCGATCGACGCTCGGATCAAGCGTTTGCGGGGAGTGCTGAAGTGGAACATCTATACGGAATACGACAAGCGTCTTACCGACGCGTACAGGCATCTTCGAGAACTGAATCACGAAGTGGATCTGTTGCAAAAGCAGTATAGCGCCTTTGTGCGCACCCGCCAAGCCGCCACGCAAAGCTACGGGGGCTATGACAAGGGGATTCGCCGCCAGCGGATTCTGATACGGGCGGCCCGCGAAAAGGTGGGGGAACTGATGGCGCGGCAGGGCCACATGCTTGAAGTGATGGCGGTGAACGAACTCGGCAGGCGCCGCGAGCGGCTCACCGAGTTCCAAATCAAGGCGCGTTTTGCCCTGGCGGACAGTTATGATCGCGCAGTCAGGGCCCAGACCCGAGAGAGGATGGGTCGATGAACCGGATCCGGCTTTTTATATTGGCGGCCCCGCTGATGCTGGTCGCGTGTCAATCGATCAGCCACATGGATACGATTGCCAAGTTGCGCAATATGCAGATCGAGATCAAGGAAGAGAAGACCGAAGGCGGACTCGATAAAGCCATGCAGAGCTACCAGCGCTTTCTTGAAGACACGCCGGACTCCACCTTGTCGCCCGAGGCGATCCGTCGCCTGGCCGACCTGAAAATCGAGAAAGAATACGGCGTTCTCACCGAGGGCGCCGAGCCTGGGGGCCGGGCGCCGGCGCCGGTCCCGCCGGAAAAGGCGGCGACGCCCGAGTTCGCTCCTGTCGGCGCAGGCTGCGGGCCGAGAGACCAGGCCAGGGCGCATGCTCCTGTCCAAGGGGAGTCTGAGGCGGATTTTGAAAAACGTGCGACTCAAGGAGGGGAGGCTCCCGCCGCAACTGCGGGACGGGCCAGATCTCCGAAAGGGGCGGATGATCTCGAGAGCACGGGAGCCCTCGAAGCGGTCGCCCTTTACAAGAAATTGCTCAAAGAGTACCCCCTGTATGACCGCAACGACCAGGTCCTGTACCAGATGTCCCGAGCCTATGAGGAACTGGGACGGATCAAGGAAGCTATGGAGGTCATGGAGCGGTTGGTCCGCGAATTCCCCGAATCCCGATATATGGACGAAGTGCAGTTCCGGCGCGCTGAATACTTCTTCGCGCACAAGCGCTATCTTGACGCCGAGGACGCCTACATGAAGGTCGTAAATATCGGAGTCGGCTCGTCCTACTACGAACTCGCCCTGTATAAACTGGGCTGGACGTTTTACAAACAAGAACTCTACGAAGAGGCCTTGCATAAGTACATTGTGCTGCTCGATTACAAGGTGTCCACGGGGTACGACTTTGAGCAGACTGAGGACGAGCCTGAACGCAAGCGTATGGAAGACACTTTCCGCGTCATCAGCTTGAGCTTTTCCAACCTCGGCGGGGCCAATTCCGTGATGGAATACTTCTCCCGCCACGGCAGCCGCATCTACGAAGACAGCATCTACAGCAACCTTGGCGAATTCTACTTCGACAAGCGCCGCTACGCCGACGCCAGCGCAACCTGCAACGCTTTCGTGAGCCGCAATCCGTTCCACAAGAAGGCGCCCAACTTCCAAATGCGGGTGATCGAAATCGACTCCAGCGGCGGGTTCCCCAGTTTGGTTCTTGAGGCCAAAAAGGCGTTCGCATCGACCTACGGTCTGAATGCCGAATACTGGAAGTATTTCGAGCCCGATTCCCGTCCGGACGTTCTGGGCTACCTGAAAACCAACCTGACGGACCTGGCGAATTATTATCACTCCTGCTACCAGGACACCCGTCAGGCCAAGGACAAGGCGACGAATTTCAAGGAGGCACTGCATTGGTATCGGGATTTTCTGACCTCGTTCCCCAAGGACGCCGAATCTCCGGCCGTCAACTGCCGCTTGGCGGATCTGCTTGTGCAAAACGGGTCCTTCGGCGAAGCGGCAGTGGAATATGAGAAGACTGCCTATAACTACCCGCCTCATGAGAGTTCAGCCAAGGCAGGCTACGCGGCGGTCTACGCCTACAGAAAACATCTCGCCGCCGTCGGTCCGAAAGACAAGGACCTGGTCAAGCAGGAGGTCGTCCGCAGCTCGTTGAGATTTGCCGACGCCTTCCCGACGCACGAAAAGGCGGCGGTCGTACTCGGGGCGGCCGCGGATGATCTCTATGGCATGAAGGAATACGAACGGGCGCTTGATGCAGCGAGCAAGCTCCTTGAGAAATTTCCCGAGGCAGACGTCGAGGTCGTCCGCGGGGCTTGGCTGGTCGTCGGACATTCGTCTTACGAACTCCAATGCTACAGCGAGGCCGAGGCCGCTTACTTGAATGTGTTGAGCTTGCTTCCCGAGGACGACAAGACGCGCCATGACCTGATGGACAACCTCGCGGCATCGATTTACAAGCAGGGAGAGCAGGCCAACGCCGTCAAGGATTATCGTGCCGCCGCGGACCATTTTCTCAGGGTGGGCCGCATGGCGCCCAACTCAAAGATCAGACCGAACGCCGAATACGACGCCGCCGCCGCCTTGATCCAACTCAAGGACTGGGACAATGCGGCCTCCGTGCTGGTGGGATTCCGAAACGCGTTCCCCGGGCACAAATTGCAGCCGGAGACGACCAGGAAGCTCGCTTACGTTTACAAGGAAAACGGCCAGCTCTCCATGGCGGCGAGTGAATACGAGCGAATCGAAAGGGAATCCAACGACGACGAAATCAGACGGGATGCCCTTCAGGAGGCCGCGGACTTGTACGAAAAGAATGAGGACAGCGCCAGCGCGCTCGAGGTGTACAGGCGCTACGTAGATTATTTTCCTCAACCGGTAGAGCTCAACCTGGAGACACGCAACAAAATCGCCAAAATCCTGAAGGCGCAAAACGATCGGGAATTTTATTTGAAAGAACTTGAGCAGATCGTCGCGATCGACGCTTCCGCAGGAAGCGTCCGCACCCCGCGCACCCGTTACCTTGCCGCCAATGCCGCTCTGGTGTTGGCGCAATCGACCTATGACAAGTTCGTGGCCGTCAAGCTTGTAAAACCCTTTAAGGTAAATCTTCGCAAGAAGCGCGATCTAATGGAGCAGGCTATACAGGAATTCAACAGGCTCGTGGATTACGAACTCGGAGACGTCACCGCCGCGGCGACATTCTACCTCGCCGAGATCTACGCCCATTTCAGCAAAGCCTTGATGACCTCGGAGCGTCCTGAAGGGCTGAATTCCCAGGAAAAGGAACAGTATGAACTGGCCATCGAAGATCAGGCCTATCCGTTCGAAGAAAAGGCTATCGCCATCCACGAGAGCAATCTGAAGTTAATCTCCCGCGGCGTCTACAATGAATGGATCGACAAGAGTCTGCAGAGATTAGCCAAATTAGTGCCCGCCCGCTTCGACAAGCCGGAAGAACACAGCGGCACCCTCAGTTCACTGGAAACCTATGTCTTCGAAATTGATAGGCCGACGCCGTCTGGGCCGCCGAAGGCCGAGGCAAAAGCGCCGGCCGAAGGTGCCGAACAGGGGGATCTCAAACCGGCGGCAGAGCCCGGCGCTCTTCAGGAGACCCAACCTGCAGAGGCTAAGCCGAACGATGAACCAGGTCTTGTCCCGGCGGTTGAAGCCCCCAAGCAGGGTCAGGGCGGGGAACCCGGTCCTTCCCCAAAAGCCGAATCCGCGGCGCCTAAGCCGGCTGAGAAATCGAAGTCTGTCCCGGCTGAAGGAACCGTGCAGGATAGTCATGATAAGGGCGTCCTTTCGGGGGCTACGGTGCAATGAGAACAATTCAAGAGGAGGGAAACTGTGTGATGTTGGTCATGTCTGTCAGAATAGTGCGGTCGAAAATGCGAAGCTTCGCGGGGTTCGGGATTCTGGCGATGGCGCTGACGGTTCTTGCCGGGTGTGCAACCGATGCCAAGCACAAGTCGGCCACGGGGGCTCAGGCACCTTTGACGGTCAAGGGGCCGTCCGTTGCGCGGCTCGGAGATGGCAGGGAAGGGTTCGTCATCACGGAAGTGCCCCGGATGGATGAAGCTTCGCGCAGGGACTTCGAGCGTGCCGTCGCGAGGCTGAACGAACAGGATTACAGCAAAGCCATCGACCTTTTGAAAAAGGTCATCGACGGTTCGCCGGAGGTCACGGCACCCTACGTCGACATCGCGATTGCCTATGAGCGCATCGGCGAATCGGAGCAGGCCGAGGCCCATCTCAAAACCGCGCTGACCCTGGTTCCCGCACACCCGGTGGCTAGTAACGAATACGGTTTGTTGTGTCGCAAAGCCGGACGGTTTGCCGAGGCCCGCGAGATCTATGAGAAGGCGGCTGCGCGCTTTCCGGAATACTATCCGATTCACAGAAATCTTGGGATCCTCTGCGACCTGTATCTGAATGATCCGGAGTGTGCCCTCAAGCATTATGAGATCTACAGCGAGGCCAAACCTGAAGATCGGCAGGTCAAATTGTGGATCGCGGATCTGCACGCTCGGCTTGGAAAGGACTCGAAGTCGACGCCCTGAGGAGGGACTATGTATCGCAAAATAGCTCTGTGTCTATGCGTGCTCCTGATTCCGGCCGTGACGGTCGTGGCTCAGGATGCGGATAAGACCAAGGAATCGAAAGCCAAGGAGTTGTCCGGCATGTCCATCATCGGCAACGACGAAGCCCCGAAGTCTCTTTACATCGTTCCCTGGAAAAGCTCGGAAATCGGTGGGGAAACGAGTCTGAACATGGTCTTGAATGAGGAGGACGTGCCAGTGGATCGGGACGTTTTCAAGCGGCAGCTCGAATTTTATCGAGTCAGCAGGGGGAAATAACTTCGTTTTCTTGATAGGGAGGAAAGTCATGGGATTCTACTCAATGGTGGCCTTTTTTCAGAAGGGCGGGGTGTTCATGTACCCTATCCTGCTCGCGTTTACAGTCGGAACGGCCATCGCGTTCGAGCGGTGGCTTCAGTTGAACCGCGTCCGGAGCGCAAACCAAAAAATGTGGCACTCGCTGCATCCGGTGCTGGTCAAGGGAGAGTTCGAGAAAGCTCGGCAAATGGTCAATAAGGACAAATCCAGCATGGCGCAAATGCTGGGAATGGGGCTGGCTCGTCAGGGCGCAGTTCGGCGTCGCGAAGACATCGAAATCGCCATGGAAGAGAGCATGATGGAGATCATCCCTCAATTGGAGAAGCGCACGCCGTATGTCGCGTTGCTGTCTAATATAGCCACGCTGCTGGGGCTGCTCGGCACCATCATGGGGCTGATCCAGGCCTTTACTGCGGTTGCCAATGCAAACCCCGCAGAGAAGGCCGACCTGCTGTCCGCCAGTATCTCGGTGGCCATGAACACCACCGCCTTCGGTCTGATGTCCGCCATTCCGCTTCTGCTTTTCCATGCCAAGCTGACGTCGACCACGGGCCAGATCGTGGACAGCCTGGAGATGGCATCGGTCAAGGCGCTGAACAGCATCTCCAATTTCACCAAACGCCAATTTGAGACGAGTTGATTATGAACAGACGACATCGTAACAAAATGAGAATGCGGGAAACAGCCAAACTGGATGTCACCACTTTCATGAACTTGATGGTGGTGCTCATACCGTTTCTACTCATCAGCGCCGTTTTTTCGCGGGTGACGATTATGGAGTTGAGCGTTCCGACCAGCTCAGGCGGATCGGCTTTGAAACAGCCGAATTTTGCTATTGAAGTGATTGTCCGCAAGGCAGGTCTGGAAATTGCGAACGGGTCATCTGTGGAGGCTGCGATTCCAAAAAAAAATGGTGAGTACGATATGGAGATGCTGTCCAAAATGCTCCTTCGCCTGAAGGCCCAGTACCCGGAGAAGGAAGACGCTACGATCTTGATGGAACCGGACATCAGGTACGACTATCTGATTCAGATCATGGACGCGGTACGTGGTGCAGAAGCGCAGGCGGAAGGGAGTGGAGAGGCTCCTCTGAGAATGGTTCTGTTTCCGGAAATATCCATAGGAGACGCGCCGTGAGAAACAGCAGACGTATGAGAAGGATGGGGCGTAGCAGGAAAAGGTTGACAGGACTGAACCTGACATCGCTGATGGATGTGTTTACCATTCTGGTGTTCTTTCTTCTCTTCCATTCATCCGGCGGTGACGTCTTGGACGCGCCCAAGCAGATCAAGCTGCCCATTTCCGTTGTCGAGACCAAGCCAAGGGAAACAGTGGTGATCATGGTCAGCCCCGAGGTGGTACTGATTCAGGGTGAAGCCGTGATCAGCACCCCGGAACTGCTCAATGCCGACAATGAGCCGGTTGAGGAAATAACAGAGCGGCTGAAGCAGCTTGAACGCAACATCATCGGGATAAGCACCAAGACGATCGTTGAAAGCAAGGAGGTCACTATCCTTGCGGATAAGACGATTCCGTTCAGGGTGCTTAAAAAAATAATGTCAACCTGTACGGATTCCGGATACGGGAGGATTTCCCTCGCCGTCATTCAGAAGACCGCCCAAACCTCGTGAGAATGCCGTGGACACATCCTTGTTAGCACAGGAATTGGAGCCGCTGAACGCGCAGATTGAGCAAACCCGAAAGGAACTCGATGCTCTCGAAGATCAGTTGCGCGTTCTAGAGAAAGAGCTCGAAAAGTTCTCCGCCGCTAGAAAACGGTTCGACGCGTTGCGCGACGTCTGCGATGCGCTCGACAAGCTGGGAGAGCTGAAAGCGGGCGAACTCTTTTGGAAGGGCATCACGGAGGTCGAGGACGCCGCCGGCTACCTCGAAGAGGTTCGGAGCCGCGTCGCCCGCTTCGACGAGAAAATCCGTGGTCGTCTTGAACGGCAGACGTCTCTCCAGGCGCAGATCAATCGACATCTCGAAGAACTGGACTATCTCTACGAAGAAGTGCGGGATGCGTACGACCGCGAAGAGCGGCGCAAAGAAGAGTTCGTCGTGGAGCGGACGATTTCGCCCGTTCCTTACCGCGCCATGATCATGCCCTGGACCAGGGAGGCTGAGAGTGAGCAGTACTTCCGCCGCGCCTTGCTCGCGGCGTTGCTCATCTGCTTTTTCTTTGGCACCCTCATCCCCTTGATAAGAGTGCCGATACCGGATCGCTCGGTCGAGGTGGGCGAAATTCCGAAACGATTGGCCATGCTGGTCAAGAAGGAGCCGCCTAAGCCAGCGCCGCAGCCGAACCCGGTGCTCCCGCAACCCCAGGAGGAGCCCAGAAAGGCTCAAGAAAAGGCTAAAAAGCCGAAGAAGGAGTCCAAAAAGGTCCAAAAAGAGGCCAAAAAGCCGAAGAAGCAGTCCAGGAAGGTCCAGGAAGAGACCAAGTCCCGGCCCGAGCCGAAAAAACCGAATGAATTGCACAAAAAGAAGGCACCGGAACAGACGAGAGTGGCAGCTGGTGGTGGAGGTGGAGCGCCGGCAGCGCGAAAAAAAGCCGAACGTGTCGGTATTCTGGCGTTCAAGAAAACTTTTGCTGGTCTGATGGACGAAACGCCCATTGCGAAACTCGGCACCGAGGCACGCCTGAGAAAAGACAGCCCGCGTGTGGCAGGGCAGGCCGTGGCCCAACGCTCATTGGTGGCCATGCAGGCGCAGGACGGATCCAGCGGTGGTATCGGCAATGCTGGAATCAGCCGCAACATCGGAAGGGGCAATGTCGACCGAGGCGGTGGTAGCGGTATTGGTAGGGGAGGCGGCAGCGGCGTGGGCAGTGGCAGCGGCGTGGGCTTTGCGCGAGTGGAAAGTTCCATTGCGAATCTGGAGGAATCTTCGAGACCATTGAGCGATGGACCTAGCCCCGGTCGAACCGACGAAGAGATCCAGATCGTATTCGATCGGTACAAGGCGACTCTTTATCGGATCTATAACAGGGAATTGCGCAAGGATCCCACTCTGCGCGGGAAAATGCTGCTGCGAATCTGTATCGAAACGAGCGGTGCGGTTTCCATGTGTGAGGTGGAGTTTACCGATCTGGCCTCGCCTGAACTGGTGGCCAAGATCGTTGAGCGCATCAAGAGGTTCAACTTCGGCCCGAAAGAGGGCGTGCCGAAGATGATCATCCTGTATCCGATCGACTTTCTGCCTGCCGCATAGGGAAGGTCGGTCATTTACCTTCATCTTTATGATTGTCAGTTTTAAGGAGGGAAGCGATGGGAATCTATTCAATGGCTGCATTTTTCCAGAAGGGCGGCTTATTCATGTACCCTATTCTGCTCGTGTTTTTGGCTGGAATGGCCATCTCGATTGAGCGCTGGGTCCAGTTGAGCCGCATCAGGAGCGTGAACCGCAAGATATGGAATCTGCTACATCCTCTGTTGTCCAAGGGCGAGTTCGACAAAGCGGAGGAAATAATAAGCAAAGACAAATCCACCATCTCGCAGATGTTGGGAATGGGACTGGCTCGTAAGGGCGCAGTTCGGCGTCGCGAAGACATCGAAATCGCCATGGAAGAGAGCATGATGGAGATCATCCCTCAATTGGAGAAGCGCACGCCGTATGTCGCGTTGCTGTCTAATATAGCCACGCTGCTGGGGCTGCTCGGCACCATCATGGGGCTGATCCAGGCCTTTACTGCGGTTGCCAATGCAAACCCCGCAGAGAAGGCCGACCTGCTGTCCGCCAGTATCTCGGTGGCCATGAACACCACCGCCTTCGGTCTGATGTCCGCTATTCCGCTTCTGCTTTTCCATGCCAAGCTGACGTCGACCGCGGGCCAGATCGTGGACAGCCTGGAGATGGCATCGGTCAAGGCGCTGAACAGTATCTCCAACTTCAGCAGACGTCACTTTGAGAGGAAATTGGAGTCTTCTGATGAAAACCAGCAAATTCCCATCGGGAAATCCCAGGTGGGAACGGCTCAGTAGGGTGCGTTCACAATGCACCGATAAACGATCTGTCAACCCTAAACCAGAGGAGAATAAAAAAATGAAAAGAAACGTACGATTGGCCCTTGGTGCGGTAGTGTTATTATCCGTGATGTTCTTCACGGTTTCATGTACCAAAAAGATGGTGAAAACCGAAACCGTACCAACGACGGCCCAGCCGGAAGTCTCGAAGACATTGGACAGCCCCTCGGCGGAAGCCGAACCGGCCGGACAGTTACCGAAAGAACAGCTTCGGACTGAAGAGCCCGCACCTGAGGCCCCCGCAGCGGTGTTTGTCAACGAGAATGTCCGCTTCGCATTCGACAGTTCCGCATTGTCTGACCAGGCTAGGGAAATTTTGAGCAACAAGGCAGAATACCTGCTGCGTGCGAATTCGGAGACAAGGGTGACCGTCGAAGGACACTGCGATGAGCGAGGCACTGATGCCTACAATCTGGCATTGGGCGAACGACGCGCTGAAGCGGTCAAACATTACCTCATCGTCCTTGGCGTCACCGCCGATCGACTGAACACCATCAGCTACGGTGAAGAACGGCCGGCAGATCCAGGACATAACGAGGCGTCTTGGGCCAAGAATCGCAGGGCCCAATTCGTATTCAACTGATTTCCAGGTGACGGCAAATCCGGGATAAATGCTCCTGGGTGCGAATCGAAGGGTGTCGTGCCGGATATCATGCGGGTACCACCCGCCGTCCTATTGGCAGACAACCGGCAACACCACATTCGAATGTTGATTGTCTGCATTTAAGGGGAATAGCCTGATACTGCGGGTCCTAAAAGCCTTGCTATTGCTGGTGCCCCCGGCGCGACTCGAACGCACGACACCCAGATTAGGAATCTGGTGCTCTATCCACCTGAGCTACGGGGGCACACACTTTTTCTACCATAACGATGAAGAAAGTCAACAATTTTGCTTTATCCCTGATGATCAGAGTTCCTCCCCAACCACTCTAGCTTAAATACGTTGATGAAATTGGACGGTGGATTTTGGTTTATCCGGGTCTCGCATGCTCTGCTGCCCAGGAATTGATTCATGCGCATACCGGAGAGCCTTTTATCAATAACCCTGTGAGCATTATCCGTCGATTTTTTGCCGCCGGCTGATCGAAGATTCTACAGGAAAAATGTGCCGCAAGATAAAATATTTCATTGATTTAGAGGGGAGGAATCCCTATATTTAAAAGTCAAAACTTTTTTTGCCCTAATTGCGCAGGATTTGCCCTCCGGAGGGTGGAATTAGGCAAGTGGGGATGTAGCTCAGTTGGGAGAGCGGTACGTTCGCAACGTACAGGTCGGGGGTTCGAATCCCCTCATCTCCACCAACCTTCGTATTGAGTGGAGCGAAATGCCGGCGTTCATATCCGCGGCCTTCGCAGAGAACGCAGGGGAAATAGACGCCTATTCCGCGTTTCTTCATACCGGGTGATTCATAATGGGATGGAATCAGACCCATGGCTCGAGAAGCTGAAATACACAGAAAGACCAAAGAAACGGACATCCGATTCAGGATTGACCTGGACGGGCGGGGTCAGTGCCGTTCGCACACGGATATCCCTTTCATGGATCATATGTTCAGCTTGCTCGCTGCCCATGGTTTTTTCAACCTTGAAATCAATGCCAAAGGAGATATCCAGATCGATAACCACCACACCGTCGAGGATCTGGGAATCTGCATGGGAAAGGCGCTGAAAGAAGCCTTGGGAGAGAGAAAGGGTATCAGCCGCTATGGTGATGCGACGATTCCCATGGATGAAGCCCTGGCAAGAGTGGTGCTGGATGTCTCTAATCGCCCGTTTCTCTCCTATCACGTGGAAGTACCCGCGAGCATGGCCGGCACATTCGATATACGGCTTGTACAGGAGTTCTTCCGGGCTTTCACCAATCATGCCGGCATTACGATGCATGTAGATCTCCTCTGGGGCGAGGACCCCCATCACACCGCGGAGGCTGTTTTTAAGGCATTCGCAAAGGCCCTTGATTATGCCACCAGGCCGGAGAAACGGCTCGATGGCGTGGTTCCCTCCACTAAAGGAATCCTCTAGCTGAGAGGCGATATCGCCATGCACAGTAATTAACCAGGTTCAAGCCCTCCCGCTTTGCGGGATTCAAGGTTCCCCTCTGACAATGAACCGTGAACCCGAAAATAGAAGTTGATAAATGTATAAAAGATCCCTGATCAAAGTGTGCTGTTTCGTGTTCTTTCTTCCGGTGCTCTTCCTTTTTTGGGCGGGGTGCGGGGGCAATCGCGTCCCGGTTCCGAAAAAGGTCACCGCGCACGGTAATGAGAAGATAGCGGTTGTGGGTTTCAGCGCGGCCCTGGGCGAAAAGGACACACCTCAAGTTGTACGCGATCCGCTTTCCGGAGCGGTTTTCTGGGCTGAGCCGGTACCGCCCGCGGCAGTTCAAGAAATGACCAAGGAACTCTTCGACAGGCTGAAGGCTCAAGGGGACCGAGACCTGGTGTCCCCGGGACAGACCGCCGGTGCTTACGCGAGTATCGATTCCGGGGACATGAAGCTGGCGCTGCCCGAGGTAAAAATGCTCCAGGAGATTGGAAAAGCGCTCGGTGCGGATTTGGTCCTGACCGGGTTCGTTTATCAGTGGAGGGAAAGGCAGGGGAGTGCTTATGCAGTTACCCGTGCGGCTTCTGTAACCTTCGACCTTCATCTTGTGAGGTCAGCAGATGGAAAGGTCATCTGGAACGGAAAATTCGACAAGACCCAACGTCCTCTCTCGGAGAATATCCTGGACCTGAAGACATTTCTTGGGGGAAAAGGCCGATGGATGACCGCAAAGAAACTCGCGTCTCTCGGACTTGATCGATTGCTGGCCGAGATGCCATGACGGAGTGGATCTGACAGTGCTGGTTATCCCTGCCATTGACCTCAAGGAAGGACGATGCGTGCGACTGAGACAAGGCGTCATGTCGGAGGAAACGGTCTTTTCAACCTTCCCTGAGGAAATGGCCGCCCGATGGTACAAGGCCGGGGCGGAGCGAATTCATGTGGTTGATCTGGATGGCGCTTTGCACGGAAGACCAACCAATACAGAGAGCATCAGGCAGATCGTGAAAGCCGTTCCCGTCCCTGTGCAACTGGGAGGAGGTATACGGAACCAGGACGCCGTGGAGGCTTATTTGGACATGGGGATTTCTCAGGTTATCCTGGGGACCGCTGCGTGGAAGAAACCTGCATTCGTAAAGGAAATGTGCACGGCATTTCCGGGGAGAATCATTCTCGGCATTGATGCCAGGCAAGGACGAGTTGCTGTGGAAGGGTGGACAGAGGAAACGGACCTGGACCCCATTCAAATGGCCAAACAATTCGAGCAGGACGGTCTTCACGCGCTGATCTATACCGATATCTCCAGGGACGGCATGGGAATAGGCCCGAACCTGGATGCGACCGGGAGGCTGGCAAGGGCCGTCGATACCCCTGTTATTGCCTCGGGAGGTGTCAGCGGACTTCAGGACGTGATGAGGATCTTATCCCTGGAAAAAGATGGAGTGATAGGCATGATAACAGGGAGAGCTCTGTACGATGGGCGTCTTGACCTCGCAAGGGCCATACAAGCGGCAAAAGAATCGTCTGCGGATTAGAATTTTCTTGACAAAGAAAGAAAAAAAAGTAAGCTAAAAGTTTGTGAATATTATTGTAGGAGAAGTATGTCTCTGAACCAAAAGATCGCCGATGACCTCAAGGATGCCATGAAGAAAAGGGATTCTTTCCGTCTGGCCTGCTTGAGGATGCTCAAGTCATCCGTAAAGAACAAGCAGGTTGAAATAGGGCGGGAACTGGAGGATGAAGAAATCCACAAAGTCATATCTTCCCTCGTGCGGAAAGGCAAAGAGGCTGCAAGCGAATTTAGGGCAGGCGGAAGGGAAGACCTGGCCCTGAAGGAAGAATCGGAAGCCGAGTTGCTCCAGGAGTATTTGCCCGAACAACTCACTCGCGACGAGATGGCAGGAATCATCAGGGAGGTTATTTCGGATCTTTCAGCAAGCAGTGTGAAAGACCTCGGCAGGGTTATGAAGGCGGCCATGGACAAAATGGCCGGCCGGGGTGAAGGGAAACAGGCCAATAAGATCGCCAGGGAACTGCTGGGTGGGTGATGAAGAAGGCATCTCGGAAGACTGCCTTCTCCGACTGCACCCTTTTCATCTTTTGAAATAATGCGTACTTCCGAGTTTCTTCTCTCTCAGACTTTCATTTCCATTGGGTCATATTTATGGTTATTGTCCTGGGTAAAATCGTAGATCGATTTCTACAGTATCCTGTCTGCGACTGATTTGAGAAATGGAATGCGTTTCAGGCAATCAGGCGTTCCTGTCATCCGTGACACGGAACGATGAAAAGGGCCGGAATGCTCGCGTCTGCAGGTTGACCAAACAAAGGTAATTCTTCGTCTTGTCTTATGGTGCTCATCAATCAGAGAAAATTTCGGGAATCCCGTGACACTCTTTCTACTCAGTTTTGGTCAGGCGTGAAGCTTGGCCTCTCCTTAAGAGGCTGCAGGTGAGTTCTTACGCAACTGCCAAGGAAACGATAAAGTCCATAGCGGACATAGTTGAAGTCATAGGTCAGGTTGTACAGCTCAGAAAGGCCGGCCAAAACTATGTTGGGTTGTGCCCGTTTCACACGGAAAAAGAACCTTCCTTCACTGTCAGTCCGGCAAAGCAGATGTTCCACTGTTTTGGGTGCAAGAAGGGGGGCGATCTATTCGCTTTCTGGATGGAATACCATGGAACCACCTTCCCTGAAACAGTAAAGGAACTGGCCGAACGATATAATGTTCCTTTATCAGAGAGCGCGAGTTCATCCGAAGAAAGGAAGCTGGCGGAATACCGGGAAGCGCTTTTCGAAGTGAATGAGAATGCCTGTCGATTTTTTCACAAAATTCTCATGGATCAAGCGGAAGGGGAGCCGGCGCGCAGATACCTTGCCGGAAGATCTCTTTCCAAGAGTATCATTGAAGACTTCAGATTGGGTTACGCGCCCGATGCATGGGATAGTCTCGTCGGGTTCTTCGGAAAAGGCGCCGGAAAGCTGAAAATTGCTGCGGCCGCCGGGTTGCTGGCTGAGAGAAAGAGTGGAGGGTACTATGACAGGTTTCGCAAAAGGGTAGTCTTTCCCATTGTGAATCTGCGGGGCCGTGTCGTGGGATTCGGGGGCAGGGTTCTGGATACCTCCCTTCCAAAATACCTGAATACCCCCGAGACGCCTGTCTTCCATAAAGGTTCGCTCCTGTACGGCTTGCCCGGCGCTCTGGATGTCATAAGAAAAGAAAGGAGAGCCGTCGTTGTTGAGGGGTACATGGACGTGCTTGCACTGCATGATCATGGGATCACAGAGTCGGTAGCTACCTTGGGGACTGCCCTTACGGATGTGCACGTGCGGCGGCTTAAAGGCTATGCTCCTGAGCTTATCCTCATATTCGATTCGGATGAGGCGGGAAAAAAGGCGGCACTGAAGAGCCTTCCCCTGTTCATCAATGGAGGCCTCAAGGGGAAGGCTGTTGTTCTCCCTGGCGGCCATGATCCCGACAGCTTCGTGAATGAACAGGGTGCTTCTTCCCTGAGAAACCTGATCCGGAGTGCAGGCTCTCTGTTTGACTTCCATATGGAGATGAGCCTTTCCGGGATAGACGGGAGTATAGAGGCAAAGACTGCGGCGATCAAAGAGGTGTTGTCCGTTTTGACCGAACTTCGCCATATTCCGCAGCAATCGTTATATGTGCGGCAGCTCTCGGAGAGGGTCGGTATCAAAGAGGATGTCCTCTGGTCTGAACTGAGGAATCTCAGGAGAGGCGTCTCCGGTGATGTTGAAAGGCACGACCTGTCGGACAAGCTGGCAAGAGGAGCCGCAGAAAAGCGGTTCAGTCGCGACCTTCATTTCTTGAATCTCCTGATTCATTATCCCGACGCAGCGCAGGAACTCAGGAATTCTCCATGGCAGTTATTGCTCTCAGATGCCTCGATCATAGAAATCGGGAACGCCTTTTTTCAGAAGTACGAGGCGGGAGGCACGTTTTCAATCGAGAGCCTGGTCAACAGTCTCGAATCGGAGAAGGCTCGTGAACAACTGAGGGAGGGTCTGCTTTTGCCTTCTTTTTATTCGGACCAGACTGTTGATTTGGCAATCGCGGAGTTAGAAAAAAAGATCCGGCAAATCGAATTTACGAGATCCCTCCGGAAGGCGAGGGAGCAGAGAGATCTCGAGGGTATCAACAGGCTTTTGAAACAAAAGGCCGAAGGAATAGGACAAAGTATAAGACACTAGTTGCCCGCGTGTCTGCAATCTACCGGGTACGGTGGGATGAGGAGGTTTCTGTATGAACAAAAGAACCCATATAGTGAGTTTGAAACGTCTTATCGATATCGGGAAAGACAAAGGGTATATTACGTATGAAGAACTGAATGATGATCTGCCGCAGGAAATTGCGTCCTCTGAAGAGGAAATTGACGACTTGATGATGATGTTCGAGGAATTGGACATCATGGTCATTGATGAGGCTTCAAAGGAACAAATTGAGAAGTCTAAGAGGATACAGAAAAGGCAGCAGTTGAAACTTGAGGAAAGGGAGAGTTTCCGAGCCGACATTGCCGATGCTTCTTCACGCGTCTCTGATCCGGTGAAGATGTACCTGAAGGAAATGGGGTGTATTTCACTCCTTACGCGAGAGGGCGAGGTGGAGATTGCGAAGCGGATCGAAGCCGGCGAAAAAGAGGCTCTTCAGCAATTGTTGGACTGCTCGGTGGGAGTGGAATATGTTATCGAGTTGGGCAAAAAACTCCGGGAGAACCAGGTAAAGCTGAAAGACGTTATCAACGACCTGGATGAGGAAGAGAGCTATACTCAGGTCGGAGAGAGAAAGGACTTGCTGCTCAGTGTGATAGATGAAATTGAGGTCCTGTATCAGAAGAATCTGGAGGCACGGAAAGAGAAGCTAAGGAGTCGCTGCCCGGCGGCGCGAAAAGAGGTGCTCAAATCTGAAATCAAAGAGAATAAACGCCGTATTTCAGGACTTGTGGATTCTTTCCGGCTCGAGAAACGCCAGCTCGACAATATGGTGAGCGAGTTGAGAAACACCGTATCCCTGGTCGAGGAGAGGGAAAAATGGCTGACCGAATGCATGTTGCAGGCAGGGGGAAAGTCGGTTTCGTATTTGAAGAAATGCTTCAGTAAGATCCCGAGAGACGCGGACGATCATGACACAGTGCCTCCTCTTGATCTGACCAAGCTCACTCTTCTGAATATGAAGACAAAAATAGAAGAGGCCCAGAAGGTCCTTAAGGACACCAGACAACGTACGGACCTGACCGTGAGGGAATTGAGAAAGACTCTGGAGAGAGTTGAAAGGAGCCTCAATAAAGCAAAACGAGCCAAGAGTGAACTTATTGAGGCTAATTTACGTCTCGTGGTAAGTATAGCAAAAAAGTACACGAACAGGGGCCTGCAGTTTCTCGACCTTATCCAGGAAGGAAATATCGGCCTCATGAAGGCGGTGGATAAGTTTGAGTACCAGCGGGGGTACAAATTCAGCACCTACGCAACCTGGTGGATCAGGCAGGCGATCACGAGGGCGATTGCGGATCAGGCAAGAACGATCCGCATACCGGTTCACATGATTGAAACCATCAATAAGCTTATCCGCACGTCCCGGTATCTGGTCCAGGAGCACGGCCGCGAGCCCACCCCGGAGGAAATCGCTGAGAAGATGGAATTTCCCCTGGAAAAGGTACGAAAGGTCCTCAAAATAGCAAAGGAACCCATCTCCCTGGAGACTCCGATCGGAGAGGAGGAAGACAGTCATTTGGGTGACTTTATCGAGGACAAAAAGGTCCTGTCTCCGGCAGATGCGGTAATCGGGTTTAACCTCTCTGAGCGGACGAGAAAGGTCTTGACAACGCTGACGCCGAGAGAAGAAAAGGTCTTGAGGATGCGTTTTGGTATAGGTGAAAAGGCCGATCACACACTCGAAGAGGTTGGAAGGGACTTTGATGTGACCAGGGAGCGTATTCGGCAGATTGAGGCCAAGGCCCTGCGGAAATTGAGACATCCCAGCAGGAGCAAGAAGCTCAAGAGTTTTATTGAAAACTGACTTATTGCGATTCACAGCCTGGAGTTCATTTGGGCCTGGTTTCCCGCAGCGTCTTGTGCCTGGGCAGCGAGAAATTCGCTTGACAAATGAATGCCCAATGAGCATCCTACTCATAAAATGACTAAGGAAAGGGCCTATAGCTCAGCTGGAAGAGCCACCGGCTCATAACCGGTAGGTCCCTGGTTCGAATCCAGGTGGGCCCACCACCCTTTCATGGCTTTGGATGCCTGGTATCGAAGAAGAACTATGGTGGAAGCAGACGGTTTCCACTCCGGGAGGGCGCATTCGGTGATGGTGCGCCCTTTGAATTTTGTTGAGGGTTTTTTTTGAAATGGCCACAATGGCGCCCACGGTGCATGATCTCTTGGACCTGCTGGATCAACTTGCGCCTTTTGACCTCGCCGAGTCATGGGACAATTCAGGTCTTCAGGTGGGAGATCTTTCGCAGCTAATCACGAGGATATGCGTAGCACTCGATCCTTCAGTGGACTCTCTCAGGGGTTGCGCGAGACGGGCAGGGCAACTCTTACTCACCCATCATCCCCTCATTTTCAAACCTCTCACGAGTCTTGATATCCGGGTATATCCAGCCAACGTTGTTTTCGAAGCGGTGAAAGCGGACATTTCCATTGTTGCAGTTCACACGAACCTGGATATGGCCCGAATGGGAATCAATCAGATGCTGGCCGATCAGTTGGAACTACAGGAAGTGCGGGTTTTGAACGAAATAGATCCAAAAGAAGGGTGGGGCCTTGGAAGAATCGGGTCCTTGACTGAAGGAGTTCCCCTTTCTTCCTTTGTACAAAAGGCAAAAACGATTCTGGGGACCGATCGACTCCGGCTCACGGGTGATCGAGACAAGGAGATTCGGCGGGTGGCCGTAGTCGGAGGCGCCGGCGGCAGCCTGATCCGGAATGCCTTCGACAAGGGCGCCGATCTCCTGCTGACCGGAGACGTGGGGCATCATAACGCACTCGAGGCCAAAACGCTTGGCCTTGCCGTGATTGACGGCGGCCATTTCTTGACGGAACAGCTCGGGATGAAGAAATTCACCACGGTCTTTCAGGAGACCATAAAAGAAAAAAATTGGGACGTTGACGTTGTTTTTCTGGAAGACGAAGTCGATCCTTTGTATTGGGTATAGAGAAGAATGGAGACGACACCGCGCGGTCGAACGAATAGAATGGAAACTCGCCTGTGCCTGGAGTATGATCATATCGATATGGATGGGCACTAAATGGCTGGTCGAGATTGATCAAGACGATATGAGGGGGGAACATTGGAAGAGAACATGAAAATGCTCATTGATCTTCAGTCATGTGATACCGAGATCGGAGACCTTGAACGCAGGATTGCAGAAGCACCCTTGAGGATAAAGGAGATCGAAGACAAGCTCGCGGAGATAGACGGTGAATGGGAAGCGGCCGAAAAGCAACTGGAAGAAGTGAAGCTCAAGAGAAGAGGGTTGGAAAAGGATATTGAGATGGCAGAGAGCCAAATCGGAAAGGCAAATACAAAACTCTCGAACATAAAATCAAATAGGGAGTATAAAGCTGCCTTAAAAGAAATAGATGATTTAACTCGTGAAAAATCGAAGCTTGAGGACAACGCGATTGAATTCATGGAGCAGGTGGATTCCCTCTCCGCACAGTGTCTGGCAAAAAAAGAGGAAAGAGATCGCGTTCGACAGGAAGTCATGGAGGAAAAGGAAGATATCCTCCAGGAAATGGGTTCCATGGATAAGACATTGAAGACTCTCGGCATGAAGAGGGGACAGTTTTGCATGAAGGTGAGTGGTGAACTGCTGAAAAGATACGATTTCATCCGGGAACGAAGGTCCGGTGTGGCCTTGAGCCCCGTCCTCAACGGGGTCTGCCAGGTATGCCATATGGAAATACCGCCTCAGAAATACAATGAGCTGTTGAGAGGCGAGAGCATGCTGGACTGTCCTTATTGTCACCGGATTATTTATTGGGGGGATAACGAGCGGTTTCAAAAGGCAGGCAAGGAAGAATAGGTTTGCCGCTTTGCACTTTTGTCTTATGTCTTACGCCCTATGCCTTACGCCTCTAAGAATGTATGTCGGAGTAGGACAGGTGGCCGCCGCCCGGCACTCAATCTCTGGTAAGGACGTGCTTTTATCAGGTAAGCGCGGATGAAGAAAGACCGGCGAAGGCCGGGCCTTTCTTAGAGATTGAGTGCCGGGGGGAGGAAAGTCCGGGCTCCGTAGGACAAGGTGCTGGGTAACACCCAGTCCCGGCGACGGGAAGGAAAGTGCCACAGAAAGGAGACCGCCGGACACTCAACTCTCAGCAAGATCCAGCCTGCATCCAGGGATTGCCATGCTCCCGGAATCCCGGAGATTGAGGCTGGATCTTGCTGAGAGTTGAGTGTCCGGTAAGGGTGAAAGGGTGAGGTAAGAGCTCACCAGACCTGCTGGCGACAGCAGATGCTTGGTAAACCCCGCCTGGAGCAAGACCAAATAGGGGAGCGTCCGAGGATGGTCCGTCCGAGCTCCCGGGTAGGTTGCTTGATCCCGTTGGTAACAGCGAGACTAGATGAATGGTCACCACCCCGCAGCGGGCGACCGCTCCGGGGGACAGAACCCGGCTTACGGCCTGCTCCGACATACATTTTTAGAGACGTAAGGCATAGGGCGTAAGGCGTAAGGCATACGGTTTCAGATTTTGTCAAGGTCGAGATTTCACACCGCCCTGCGCCTTAGGCCGTTATTGGAGGTACCATGTTCGTGCTATCAAATTTGCTTATTGCAGTGGCAAAGATCCTCGATATTGGTTTGAGTCTGTACATGTGGATTATCATCGCGAGGGCCGTTATCTCCTGGGTGAATCCGGATCCCTACAATACTATTGTACGAATCCTGAACAGTATTACCGAGCCGGTGCTTTATCCCATTCGCAGACGCCTCCCGCTGAGCCTTGGAGGCATAGATTTTTCTCCCATTATTGTGATCTTAGGCATCATTTTTGTGCAGTCTTTTCTCGTTCAAACGCTCTATCAATTTGCCGCCAGGATGGCCGGCTGATTGCGTCAGGAGCCGAACGTGGACGAGCAGAACCGGAAGGCCGCCCTAATTTCTGTAAAGGTGCTGCCGTGTTCCTCCAGAAATCAGGTTGTAAAAAGTGACAAAGGGGTGTGGAAGGTAAAGATAACGTCTGCCCCGGTGGAAGGAAAGGCAAACAAGGCGGTCAGGGAATACCTTGCCAAATGCCTTGATATCGCAAAGGGCAGGGTGGACATCGTTTCCGGAGAGAGGTCAAAGCTCAAGACTGTTCGGATCGAGGGGTTGGACCAGGAAACAGTGCAGGGTATCCTGGCTGCCCATGCTTTGGACGGAGACTAGACCGTGCCCATGCACAGATACATTGTGGGGACGAGCGAGTCTCCAGTCCAGACTAGATCGTCTTCCTGTTGATCACGCGAAGCATTTCTTCCAGCAGGCCGGGATTGGCTGCCACGACGGTTTTTTCGTAAGGGGTGTAATCGGTTCCGCTGTACGTGGCCAGCATGCCCCCCGCCTCTCTTACAATAATTGATCCTGCGGCTGTATCCCAGGGGTTCAGGCCCTTCTCCCAAAATCCGTCAAGCCTGCCGCACGCCACGTAACACAGATCCAGTGCCGCCGATCCGGGCCTTCGCACTCCTTGCGCCTTCCTGATCACGCGGCCGAACAGTTCCAGGACGCCTCCCTCATTGTCCTGGATATCGTAGGGGAACCCTGTGGCCAGGAGGGATTCACCGATTTCCGTGGTGTTTGAGACCGTGATAGGACGACCGTTCAATAAAGCTCCGGCGCCTCTTATCGCTTCAAAATATTCTTCAAGATGAGGGTTGTAAACGATGCCGAGGGCTATCTCTCCCGCTATTTCGAGGGCGATGGAGACGGCGAAAAAGGGGAATCCGTGCGCGAAATTGGTGGTCCCGTCCAATGGGTCGATGAGCCAGGTCCGGTCAGGAGATTTTCCCTGACTGCCGGATTCTTCCGCGAGGATCTGATCGGAGGGAAAGTGGGCCCTGATCAATTGGATGATGGCTTTTTCCGCCTGGAGATCCGCGTCCGTAACGAGGTCGATAGCCCCTTTCTTCCTGACGTTCATTGCCCCACCGAAACGTTTTTTCAGGATTTTTCCAGCTTCCCGGGCTGCGGCGGATGCAAGTTGTAATTCCTTTTCCCACATGGAGGTCCCTCACTTTCATTCTTCTTGTGCCTTAAGCCCTGCGCCTTAAGCCTCACAAGGCAGAGTCCTTGCCTTTACGCCGTTAGCAGGAGAGCATATATCATGTGTTAAGACCTGTCAACGGATAGGCCGCAACCCTGATCCACCATCAAGGCATCATCTGCGGCGTTGCCTTCGCTCGCTCCTCCCTGCGACGTATTGTTTATACGTCTCAGTCGTCGCTCCTCGGCGCCTTGCATCCGACACCTTGCTGGTGACCAGGGATTTCGCCGAATCACCCGCTGAAGCTCACGATGCGAAAATTAGGTGGTGGATTTGGGTGTGGTAAAAGTGATTGACATGATTTAGTTCAGGTGGTAAAAATAAAAATTTGGTTTGAATTCCTCCTTGTTCCCCGCAGGCTTCCGGCTGGAGGGGGACCACCATGATTTATGAAGGAAATGTCCGAAAGGAGAGTGGAATGAGACAATATGAAACCCTGTACATCTTGAAGCCCTCGCTTCCCGAAGAAGAGTATGAAGAAGCGATCGCTAACTTTAACGGTATCATTGAGAAAAATCAAGGGGTCATGATCAAGACGGACAAGTGGGGCGAGAGAAGTCTCGCGTATGAATTGAAAAAATTCAATAAAGGTTTTTACGTGCTTCTGGAATATTGTGGAGATGCCGCCCTGACAAAGGAACTGGAACGCCTCTTCAGACTGGAAGACAAGGTTTTGAAGTACCAAACCGTCAAACTCAGTGACCGGGCTGATCCTGCGGCATTGTTGCAGGAAGTGAAGAGAGATGTTGTAGAGACAGGGGAATCGGAAAGTGTTGAGGAACAGGCTCCGCCCCAGGATACCACTGAAACGAATACTGATGAGGTCGAAAATGGCGTTCGATAGACTAAGACGAGGGAAACGGAGCTTTCACAGGAGAAAGGTCTGCCGCTTTTGCGCTGACAGCAGTTTGACCATTGATTACAAAGACGCAAAGAGCCTCCGCTACTTCACAACAGAGCGTGGCAAGATCATTCCTCGAAGAATATCGGGCAATTGCGCAAAGCATCAACGCGTGTTGACGGTTGCCATCAAGAGAGCAAGAAATATAGCCCTGCTGCCTTATACGACATCCACGGTGAGGTAATCTCGGCATTTCCATAGGCTCTCTTCTTGTCGGAGGCCTATTTATCAGAGAATCGATGATTGCAAAGGATTTCCTGGGCTGTGTAGGTTGGGCCGCTCTGGTCCTTCTTGCAGCAGTGACGGTCCCTATTGCAGGGCCATTTATCAGCCTGGTCACGCCCGTCCCTTTCCTTTATTATGCCATGAAGCAAGGCCTCTACAGGGGATTGACGCTGGCGGCCGTCACAGTGGTTTTCATCAGCCTGGCAGCACGGTTTCTCGGCCAGCCCCAGCTCATCCTGTTCGTCATTGAGTTTTCTGTCCTTGGCCTGGCCCTTTCAGAGCTCTTCAGAAGACGGTTTTCCCTTGGCTACACCCTGTCACTTGGTACAGTGTGCATGCTCATCATGGGCATACTGTGTCTCTTCTTTGTCGGAATTGTCAGACACATGGGCCCCTTCGAAGTGGTGCAATCGTATTTGAAGAGCAATCTGAACGGGGCCTTGGACATGTATGGACAAATGGGCCTTGAAAAAGAAAAGGCCCTTGAAATACGGACCTACGGAAAGGCGATCATCGATGCCATCGTCCGTGTTTATCCGGCGCTCCTGGTAGTCGGTTCAGCATTCGTGGTCTGGATAAATGTGTTGCTGGGGCGCAGGATACTCCGGCTGGCTAAGCTTGAGTATCCTCTCTTTGAACATGCTGATCGATGGCAGGCGCCTGAAATGCTCGTCTGGGGACTTATCGCGACTGGTTTTTCTTTATTTTTTTCCTCGGGCGTTGTAAGGTTGATAGCGCTCAACGGCCTTATCGTTCTGATGACTGTGTACTTGTTTCAGGGCGTTTCCATCCTTCTGTTTTTCTTGAATAAGTATCATGTGCCGACATGGATTCGGGCCGCAATATATCTGCTTCTGTTTTTCCAACAGGTTTTTCTGCTCCTTGTTTGCCTGGGCGGCGTTTTTGATCAATGGATAGATTTTAGAAAGATACACAAGGGGCTTAATACCTGATTTTTAGATGGAGGGATTTTTATGGAGATTATACTATTACAGGATCTGGATGAACTGGGTCTCGAGGGAGATATTCTAAGGGTTGCCGATGGGTACGCCAGGAACTATTTGATCCCCAGGGGCATGGCCTTTGAGGCCACACCGCAGAATGTAAAATCTATTGAACAGCGGAGAAAAAAGATCGAGATCAGAAAACTGAAGGCCAAGGAACAGGCAGAACAACTGAAGGAAAAAATGTCTGAAATCCTTGTTCAGCTTACTCAGAAGGCGGGCGAAGAAGGGAAACTGTACGGATCGGTGACAAGTATGGATATTGCCGCGGAGCTGGAAAATCAGGGGATTGTCGTCGATCGAAGAAAGATTATGCTGGATAAACCCATCAAGGTCCTGGGTGACTTCGAGGTACCTGTGAGAATCTATCCCGAAGTAACCGCTTTTATAAAGGTTGTGGTATCTCCGGTAAAAGAGAGTGAAGGGGAGAACCGGCCGTAGTTGCGCTGTAAAACTACGGAGTGTTCATCTCACAAACAGGACTTGGGTTTCACCGGAGAAAACGGAAAAGCATGGCAAGGGAAAAAGAAAAAGCCGTTGTTTCACCCATGAAAGTCCCTCCCAGCAACATCCAAGCCGAGCAGGCTGTTCTTGGAGGCGTACTCATAAACAACGATGCCATGAACCAGGTCATGGATCTTCTTGCACCCGACGATTTCTATCGAGAAGCACACGAGGCGATATTTGAGGGTATGATGGAATTATATAATTCCGGAGAACCTATAGATATCATCACTCTCTCGCAGGTGCTGGACAGGAAGAAAAGACTACAAACAGCCGGCGGAAACGACTATCTCGCTTCCCTCGTCGAGGCGGTTTCCACGTCTGCGGGGGCTCTTCATCATGCGGGAATAATCAAAGACCTGTCCATCAGACGAAAACTAATCCGTGAGTGCTCCGTCATTTCCGAATCCTGTTTCGAGCCCTGGAAAGAAACAGATGAGCTCCTGGATATGGCCGAGCAGTCTATTTTTGAGATTGCAGAGCAACGTATCAAAGAGGGCTTCTACAGCCTGCAGGATGTCATCACCGGAAGTTTCAAAAAGCTCGAAAATGTCGCGGAAGTCGAGGGATATGTGACGGGAATCCCGAGCGGCTTCCGGGACTTTGACTTGCTTACAGCAGGGTTGCAACCCTCCGATGTGATAATCATTGCCGGCCGACCAAGCATGGGAAAAACGGCCTTGGCCCTGAACATCGGCCATAAGGCTGCAGAGACGACCGGCAAGGCTGTCGCAATCTTTTCTCTCGAGATGTCCAAGCTCCAGCTGGGTATCCGGCTGCTGGGATTCGATGCGGGAATCAACGCGACCAATTTGCGTACCGGGCGCCTGAGGGATGACGATTGGGAGCGGTTGACTCATTCAGCGAACCACCTTGCCGAACTCCCTATCTTCATTGATGACAGCTCTGGAATCGGAGTCCTGGAGATGAAGGCGAAGTGCCGGCGTCTGATGAAGCGGCAGGACCTTGGAATGGTTATCGTGGATTATCTCCAGTTGCTTCAGGGGAGAAGATCGGCCGAGTCGAGACAGCTTGAAATCTCAGAAATTTCCCGGGCACTCAAAGCGCTTGCCAAGGACCTGAACGTACCCGTCCTCGCCCTTTCCCAGCTCAACAGGAAAGTGGAAGACCGCCCCAACAAACGACCGCAACTGGCGGATCTCCGGGAAAGTGGTGCAATTGAACAGGATGCGGACGTGATTGTTTTTATTTACCGGGACGAAGTATACCATCCTGCCTCAGAAGAAAACAGAAACATTGCGGAGATCATTGTCGCCAAACAGAGGAATGGTCCCACGGGATATTTCAAGCTCACCTTCTTAAAGGAATTGACGCTTTTTAAGGACCATATTGAAGAAGATGTAGAGGCGCACAGCTATTAACAGGATTTACGGCAAAACAAGCGGCCTCAAAGCAAATCAGCAAAAGAGACTTCAAAATCTCTATCGCAGGAGAGTGGCCCCTTCCCAGATCATTTCCCATGAGCTGACACGCCAGCTATCCGAGATTTCCAGGGAAATCAAGCGCCAGGTCGGTCTTCTCATAAATCGAAAAGGTGTTGTTGCCTATGTCCTGATCGGGAACAACCGGCGGATCTGGATCCCGGAGTTGGACACGTACCGGGTGGGAATCGGCCGTCTCAGGGGCTTGCGCTGCATTCACACCCACCTTGAAGGAGAGCCCCTCTCCACTGAGGATATCACCGATCTGGTCCTGATCGGTCTCGATCTCATGGCGTGCATCGAGGTGGATCAGGAGGGACTCTCCGGCGCGATCAGCTATGCTCATCTCTTGCCCGGCGACCGGGACGGCAAAGGCTTCACCGTGGAGCGAGTCCCGGATATCGGCCGTCTCAGCCTGAACTTCATTGCCTTTATTCAATCCCTCGAAGAGGAACTGAGCAGGAAAAGGATCGGACCCTCTCTCGAAGTAAGAGACGGGGCACTTCTGGTGGGGATTACGTCAGGCGCCAAATGGCTTGAGGAGGAGTCCCTTGGAGAGCTCGAAAGTCTTGCCGCCTCCAATGAAATAGAGGTCATCGGCAAGGTGATTCAGCGAGTCAAACGGGTAGACCCCCGATACCTGATGGGGAAGGGAAGGTTGAGAGAACTGGTCTTGCATTGCCTGCAAACTGGCTCTGACCTGCTCATATTCAACCAGGAATTGACTCCTGCGCAGGTAAAGAATCTAACCGATTTTACCGAACTCCGCATCATTGATCGGAGTCAGCTCATACTGGACATTTTCGCCAGGCGTGCCGTAACCAGGGAAGGAAAGATACAGGTCGAACTGGCGCAGCTGAAGTATCTGGTCCCGCGCCTTGCCACCAAGAATACGGCCATGTCCAGGCTCACCGGAGGAATAGGAGGAAGGGGACCCGGTGAGACAAAACTGGAAATCAACCGGCGGCGGGTGTACGCGCGTATTGCCAGGTTGAACCGTGAGCTGGCAAATATCAGCCGTCAGAGACAAGAGAGAAGGCAATTGCGGAACAGGCGCGGGCTTCCGGTGATTTCCATTGTCGGGTACACAAACGCCGGCAAATCAACGCTCCTGAATGCCCTCACCGGGAGCGATGTGGGTACCGGAAGAAGGCTTTTCGAGACACTGGATCCGAGCAGCCGGCGGCTGCGGTTTCCCAGGGAACGAGAAGCCATCATCACCGATACGGTGGGATTTATTCGTGACCTTCCCAGGAGTCTGATGGAGGCATTCGCGGCAACACTCGAGGAACTCGACGATGCCGAGCTCCTCATCCATGTGGTTGACGCGTCGAGCGATCGAATGGAGGAAGAAGCAAAGACCGTTGAAGATATTTTGAGGAAGCTCGAACTTCGGCGCATTCCGGTCCTGCTTGTCTTAAACAAGATGGACCGTCTGGATGGCAAGGAGATAAAGGCACTGCAAAAGAGAACGGGAGGGGTGCCCATATCGGCAATTCACCCTCCCTCCTTACGGCCTTTGGTTAGAGAGATTGAAAAGATTATATGGCAGCGCTCTTCCACCCCTTAGATTTTTTTACCTTTCCCGCCGCTGACAGGACCAGACATTCGTACCTGGGTAAGGAATCAATGAAGCGGATCCCCTTTTCCGCCGGCTCCATGACAAATACACTCGTGGACAGGGCGTCCGCTTCCATTGTGGTCGGGGCGGTGACGGAAACACTGGAATCGTCATGAGGCGACATGCCTGTTCTGGGATTCACGATATGATGGAACATCTTTTCCCGGTCAAAATACACCTCATAATTTCCTGAAGTAGCAATAGCCCCGTCACAGATCTGGATGATATCCGGATAGTGTCTTTTCTTGTGTGGATCCTGGATGGCTATGGTCCAGGGCTTTCGATCCTGTCTCTCTCCTTCGGTCCTGATATCCCCACCTGCGTTGATGAGGAAATTCTTGATGTTGTTTTTGGCGAGCAGTCCTGCGGCCCGGTCCACGATATATCCCTTCGCAATACCATCCAAGGTAATCGCCATGCCGGGTTTCTTGAAACGGATATCCCGCCCTTCAACGACGATGGAGCCGGCATCCACGCGGGCAAGCAGCTTTCTTATTTCAGCCTCGGTCGGCGGTATTTTGGCGCCGCTTTCAACCCGCTGTTTGAAGAGATCCACGACAGGGGCTACCGAGATGTCAAAGGCGCCCTTGGTGACGCGATAAAAGTGAAGAGCATCTCTCACCACGTTCGCCATCTCCGGGGGAGTACCCTCGAGTCTGCCTTCTCTATTCAATTCACCGACAGCGGTTACGCTCTTGAAGCGGTCCATGAGTCCGGCCAGGCGGTCGATTTCTTCAAAGGCGACACCTATGGCCTGTTCCGCCCTGTCTCGGGAGGGATGGATCAGGGTCATGGAAACAAAAGTCCCCATGGCCAGTCTCATCCTGGACACTTTATACATCTTTCGATTGAACTTGACTGCTTCGGCCGTCAGGGGGACCATGGCTGCCGTTGCCAGGCCGACGCCGAGCAAACCGGACAGTTTCAGGAAGGATCTTCTGTTCATGTCTCCGGTTTCCTGAGATAAATTATCTCGCTCTCTCATGTTTTACTCCTCCGCTCCTTCTCGGGGTCCCATGAGGCAGGTGCCCCGGAAGTATGTTGCTCATTAGGCAGCAACAGCTGCGCTTTCTTTTTGGGACTTCTTTTCGGAAGAGGAAAAGTGCCTGAAAATGCTTGTGGGGCATTTTTCCACACAGATCTCTCCACAGTCCGGACCGTATTCCACGCACTTGTTGTAATCGATCCGTATAATGTTGTCTTCCATAGTCACTGCTTCGGCAGGGCACGATTTGACGCACATCCTGCAGGAAATACAGCCCACGCTGCAGAGGGACTTTACCGCCTTGCCGGCGTCTTTGCTTGAACAGGGTACAAATACCCTGGCCTTCATGGGGACCAGTTCGATGATCTCCTTCGGACAGGTACGGACACAGGTTCCGCAGCCGACACACAGATCAGGATCCACGACCGGGAAATTGTCAACCATGGTGATGGCATCGAACGGACAGGCGGCAGCACAGTCACCGAAGCCCTCGCAGGCGTACTGGCATGCCATCGGCCCTCCAAATGCCAGGTCGGCCGCTGCGCAGGTCCGGTACCCCACGTACTGCTGTTTTTCCCGGACGCCGCCCTCTATCCGTGAACACCGGGGAACGGCCACCAGGTCTTCCACGGCCGCCATCTGTTTCCCGGTAATCTTGGCCACAAGTTTTGCTGTTTCCTCTTTGCCCGGGAAACAGAGGTTGGCAGGGACATCAGGGTCATTGACTACCGCTTCAGCGTACGCTTCACATCCAGCGAAGCCGCAACCCCCTCACTGGGCACCTGCCAGTACCTCAAGGACTTCCTCCACCTTGGGGTTTACCTGCACGGCGAATTTGTGGGCGGCCAAGGCGAGGCCTATCCCGAAAAAGAGGCCGATGCAGCCTAAGAGTACCAGGCCTCCAATAGCCATTTTTATCAATAAAGGATCCATTCAAACTCCTGCTTTTCTTGATAACGTTAACAAATAAGTCTATACGATCATAAAACCATTATCAAGAATTCTCTAACACCCGCTCTTCCGTCCGAACCCGGAGAATCCCATTCATCCAGTCATCACTACATCAAAAAATCGACATTCCTGAAAAACCCAGGAACGCAAGTGCGAAAAGCCCTGCCACGACGAAAGCGATGGGGAGCCCCCGGTACGTGGGCGGGACATTCGCCAGTTCGAGACGTTCCCGGGCTGAAGACATGAGAAACAGGGCCACGAGAAATCCCAAGCCCGCTCCCACGGCCAGCATGAGGCTTTCCCAGGCATTGTATTCGTTGTCCGCCAGTATAAGCGGAACAGCCAGTATGATACAGTTTGCAATCACCAGAACCAGGTACACCCCGAAGGCCTTGAAAAGTATGGGATTGATTTTCCGCAGTATGGTATCCACAGCCTGCACCGACAGCGATACCAGGCCGATAAAGACAATGATCTGCAGGTAGTCCAGGTGATAGGGTTTCAGCACAAACTGGTAGAGGGCCCACGACATCATCGCACTCGCTACCATCACAATGGTGAATGTAACCCCCATACCGACAGCCGTCGATCTTTTCTGGGATGTCCCGAAGAATACGCACAGTCCCAGATATTTCGTGAATACGAAATTGTGTATGAGCATGGCCCCTATCAACACTGAGAACAGGACGCCGAGGTAGAGCTTCTTGACTCTCACAAAAGCGGTTCCGACCGATTTGCCTTCGGACATGATATTGCTCATGGTGAGCATGTGGGGTTCATCCTGGTTCAGGGCCTCTTCAAAGTGGAGCGTCACGGTCCGCCTGTCCGAGGAGAGGGCGATGCTGCTTATTTCCAGTTGGATATCGGGATCAGGTTTCTCGTACGCGCGATAATGGGAAATATCCTTCGCCCATGCCTCGTCCACAGGACCGGCAAAGGTGACAACGATATCATGGGTCCCTTTGAAGGCCGCTTTTGTGATAAAGCGGCCCTGGGACTCGCAACCTGTCAGCAGCAACAAGGCCGCCAGGAAGATACCCCCGAGGACAAAAGACTTATAACGGGTCATGTGTCCCATGATCTTTTTATCCCGCTTTCCTTTTCATTCTGTTAAAAACGAGTTCAACATAGTTGAAGACAGCCATCATGAACCCCACGCAAAAGAATCCTGCAAGCGGGAGGGCAAAAAAGAGCAGAGGTCGGAATCCGAGCACATCATGCCCGAGAAGGGTTCCCATGCCGAGCAGTTCCCTGAAAAAACCGAGAGTCACCATGCCGAACATGAATCCGAGGCCCATCCCTATGCCGTCCCAGAAGGACTTGCCCACGGTATTTTTGCTGGCGAAGACCTCCAGCCTCATGGTTATGATGGCAAACGCCACGATCAATTTGATGAAAATTCCCATTGCCTTGTAGGCGACCGGGGCATACGCGGATAATACGAGGTCTATGACCGTGACCCAGGTGGCAATGGTCAGCGTGTAGGTTGGGATTCGGATGCGCGGGTGGATGTAATCCTTGATGAGAGCGATGGTGCAACTGGAGCAAACCTGCACAAAGAGGACGGCAACTCCCAGCATGAGTCCGTTCATGACGGTTGTGCTGATGGCCACCGCCGGACACATGGAGAGGGCCAATCGAAATATGGGATTTTCATTCAACAGCCCGTTGAAAACCAGTTGGGCGGGTGTCTTTGTCGATACCACTATTCCACTCCTTCAGGGAACGGGGTCCCTTGCTCAGGAACCTCCGGGGTCGGAATTGCTCAAAAGCTGACCGGAATATGCTGCCTGTCAATGACCTGATCGAGTCTCCTTGCACGATATGCGAACTTTTTCACCATACCTTTGATTCCGCTGGTGACGGACTGACTCGATATGGTCGCTCCGGTCAGGGCATAGATATCCGCATCCTCATACTTTTTCCGAATCTCCTCCACCTGTTTGCTGGTCAACGTGCCCTTTTTCAATTCTCCCCTTTCAAGGTAACGCCTGTATTGTTCCGGGAGAGGCTTCTTGACGACCTTCAGGGTCTTCATTTTCTCGTAGGATTTGTCAATAAACTGATTCTTGAAATAATCCTGGACGATCTCCCCGCCAAGTCCCGGGTCTTCTTCCTGCTCCAGGATATCAAGCCCCTTAATGGTGAATGAGGGATCCAGGGCGAGCATGACTTTGATGAAGGTCTTGAACCCCGGGAATTCCCCGGGGAGCAGGTAGGCCAGACGTTTTGTTCCGAGCGTGGCCACGATGAAAGAGTCGGCGTACGTGAAAGAATTGGGCGGTTTTACGATTTTCTTCATTGCCCCGCTTCGTTCCGATTCTTGAACGGCACTTTCAGGGGAGAGATCTAGACCATACTTGCGTTTCAGCTTACCTGCGAGATCAATTAGAAGAAGCTCATAAGTCTGTTTTTCCGACTTCTTCACGGGGACCAGGTACCCCAGGTATTTTGTCCCCTCCTCATCGATGATATACCTGTAGACCGGGTACAATGCGAGATCGGACGGTGCAGGATGAGACTTTGAATACCCCAGGAGACCCAGCATGGTGTTCTGCATGTCCATTTGTTCGTTATGCTTTTTGGCCTTGTCGGTAACCGTGAAGACCGATCCCATGATCAGCGCAGCAATCAGGCAGGAAATGGTCAGTCCTATGGTTATTCGCAGGATATCTCTCATTTGACGGCACCCTTTTGCGGAGCAAAACGCTTGGGTTTAAACCACTGCTCAAAGGCCGGGGTGAGGGGATTCATGAGGAGAATGGCATAACACACCCCCTCGGGATACCCGCCTTTCAGCCTGATCAGGACGGTGAGCACGCCGATACAGGTCCCGAACAGGAGTTTGGCACTCTTCTGGGTCGGAGAGGTGACATAGTCGGTTGCCATGAAAAAGGCGCCAAGCGCAATACCTCCCGAGAGAACCGCGATAAGCGGCTGACCCGTGAAAAGCTTCTCACCACCGAAAACCCAGGTAAGGAAGGCCACCGAGACAATCATTGATACCGGTATATGCCAGGTAATATACCCTTTGTAGATGAGATACAGCCCTCCCAGGAGCAGGAGCAGGGCCGAGGTTTCTCCGATGCAGCCCGGCCGCCAGCCGATAAAGAAACTCCCGTACATGCTTGAGAGCGAACCGAATTTTTCAATAAGCCCTGCGATGCCGTAGTGTTTGAGAACGAAAAGAGGGGTGGCCGTGGAGACTGCATCCACACCGGACCCCATGTATTTGAATATGGACGCGTCACGGATCGGGGCAAGCCACGCGGAAGTCATGGCTACGGGAAAGGTGGCAACAAGAAAAGCCCGGCCGATGAGGGCCGGATTGAAAATATTGAATCCTATCCCTCCGAGCAGGTGCTTGGCCACATAGATAGACATGACACCTCCCAGAATCGGCATCCAGTAAGGAACACCGGGAGGGATGATGTATGCCAGCAGCATGCCGGTAATGACGGCGCTGCCGTCCTTGATGGTGACGGGGCGATGCAATAGCTTCTGAGACACGGCCTCCGTCGCCACGCAGCTGCCGACACTGATCAAGGTAATCAGCAGGGTCTGGAAGCCGAACAGGAATATGGAAAGGATCAGGGGCGGAACGAGGCATCCCACCACCGTCCACATGATTTTTTCAACGGACTCGCCGCTCTTCACGTGGGGAGATACCGATACAGCCCAAAGCCTTGAATCGGTTTTCGTCACTCCGTCATTTTCCATTTGCTTTTTGGTAGGTTGCCTCTAACGGAGTGTCGATTCTCCGTTGAGGATTGGAGGTGGACTACTTCTTTGCCTTTCTCTTCGCAAGCCTGATAAATTGCACCAGGGGCCTTTTTGCCGGACAGACAAAGGCACAACAACCGCATTCAAAACACTCAAAAACTCCGAATTGAGCTGTTTCCCCCGCGCGTCCTGCCTCCACGTAAACTCCCACTTCATTGGGGGAAAGACCCATGGGGCAGGCGTCGAGGCACCACCCGCAGTGGATGCACTGCCCGTGGGCATTTGCGTCTACCTCATCGTCAGTAAGGAAAAGGACCCCGGAGGTGGTTTTCGTGACGGGCACGTCCAGGTCGGATATGGCAAAGCCCATCATGGGCCCCCCCAGAATGACCTTGGCCAGATCAGGCGTCGTGCCTCCCAGATAAGAGACAATATCCCGCACCCTCGTCCCGATCCTCACCTGGATATTGGCAGGCCGCTGAATCCCTTTCCCCGAGATGGTAATCACTTTTTCATAGAGCGGTTTATCGAGGACCACGGCGTCGTAAATGGCCCTCGCCGTTCCCACGTTCTGGACGATGACGCCCACGTCAAAAGGCAAGCCGAAACCCGGGACCTTTCGTCCGCTGATACTCTGGATGAGCTGCTTTTCCGACCCTTGGGGATATTTCACTTTCAAGGTGTCCACCTGGATATGGAACCCACCAAGAGGGGTATCATCTACCGCCTTCTTCATTGCTGCGATGGCGTCGGATTTGTTTCTCTCAATCCCCACATGGCATTCAGTGATGCCCAGAATGATGAGTATGATTTTCGCACCTTCGATAATCTGATCCGGGTGTTCAAGCATGGCCCGATGGTCGGTGGTGAGATACGGCTCGCATTCGGCCCCATTCAGGATCAACGTATCTACCTTGGCTTCCGGTGGGGGCGCCAGTTTCACATGGGTCGGAAATCCCGCACCTCCGATACCCACGATTCCGGCATTTTTTATCCTCGCCAGAAGTTCTTCCCTGGAAAACCGCGTCCAATCGGTTGGTTCATACGTCCTTGGTTCCGCTTCGGGGTCGGTCTGGATCGTCACGGAGGGGGCGGTCACGGAGATAGGATGAGGGGCCGTTCCGATATTCTTGACCGTGCCTGTTACGCTGGCATGGATCTTCGCACCCAGCCCCTGTTCCACTTCCCCGATGAGGTCGCCTTCCCTCACAACATCCTTCTTCTTCACAAGCGGTGTACAGGGTGCGCCGAAATGCTGGTTGAGGAGAATATCCACCTCGGCCGGCACAGGCATGATTTCCGTCTCCAAATGGGCTGTCAGTGCCTTGGATTCTTCGGGGTGTACGCCACCCTTTGGAAACGTCAGGAAAGGTATATCCATTTTATTTTATCTAAAACCTGCTAATTCTAGGATTCGAATCGTGAATGGAAAATATGAAGTTGCCGGAAATATGTCAAGGAAATTCTGGGAGGGAAAAGGCCGCTTGTTATGCCTGGTTACTGTGACTCCAGGAGTTTTCTTGCCACCTTGATATCCAGGTCAATCTGGCGGGCGAGATCTTCGATGCCCTTGAACGTCTTTTCCGCTCGTAATCGCGCGATGAAATTCACTCTGATGGTCTGCCCCACCAGGTTTTCGGAATAGTCCAGGATGTGGGTCTCGATGGAGAGAGGTCCCTGGCCGAAGGTGGGATTGTGTCCGATGCTGGTGACACCATCGTACATATGATCATCGATCAGGACCCTGACAGCGTACACGCCTTCCTTGGGCGTCAGTTCATCCACCACTTCCAGGTTGGCCGTAGGGAAACCCAGAAGCCGGCCCCCCCTGTTTTTTCCTTTCACCACAGTGCCGCAGATCTGGTAGTCGCGGCCAAGCAGCCTCTTTGCCTCTGACAGTTCACCTGCTTTCACCAGTTCCCGGATGGACGTGCTGGAAACGACCCGTTTCCCGATGAGGACGGGTTCCGCCACGTGCACGAGAAAACCCAGGTCCTTCCCCATCCTGCGGAGGAGTTCTATGTTCCCCGTACGGTCGCGGCCGAAAGCATAATCATAACCCACGACCAGTTCTTTCACGCCGATCTTGTCGACGAGGGTATCCTGCACAAAATCTTCCGCTGATATGGCGGCGAACGTCTTGTCAAACGGGAGGCAAAGAATAGTGTGGATCCCCGTCCGTGCTATAAGCGTCAGTTTCTGTTGTGTCGGGGTAATGAGAGCGGGCGCTTTTTCGGGCTTCATTATTTTTGTGGGGTGCGGCTGGAAGGTCATGACAACGGATACGCCGTCAATGGCCCTGGCCCGAATCTTAACTCTTTCGAAGAGTGCAAGATGACCGCGGTGAACGCCGTCGAAGTTACCGATGGTCAATACGGGATTGCGGAGCGGGGATTGGAGTTGGGCCAGGTCTTGGATAATTCTTGTCGTCACACGTGACCTCAATTCCGAGATCGGAAGCCGATTCTGTTGATTTCTTGTCCCGCCTGAAGAGCTCACAGAACTTTTCAGACTACGCTTCTCTGCTGACATAAACATACGGAATTCTCTGCCCGGTTCCGTGTAACCGCGCTCGAGTTATTTTCTAATGATTTTTCGCTCAGAGTCTTCTGGCCGCAGGCTACCCGCCTGAATAGTCATCAAAAGATTATTGACAACCACTTGTCCGTAATATAAGGTCTTATCCAGAAAATAGCAAGCCGTTTAGGGCGTGCCGAAGTGGCGGAACTGGTAGACGCGCTAGGTTCAGGGTCTAGTGGGCGGATGCCTGTGGGGGTTCGAGTCCCCCCTTCGGCACCAGAAAACACAAGAGGCCGGTCCCGTACAGGACCGGCCTCTTTACTCCAAATCTTTGCAAGCTCATTTTCAGGGTAGGGTATAGGTCCCGCTAAATTCATAGTAGCCAAAACCCTTGGCTTTATATTCATTATCCCACTGCGGGGTCTTGGCGGTAAGCGTCCCGCTTCCCTTGATTCCTTCGAAGCGACCGGTCCCTTTGGCATATTCAGCTGTCATCGAATATCCCCCGAACTTACCACCTGGAGGAACCATACTTGTGGGGCCTTTCCACGACAAAACGAGGGTGGAACCATCATCAAAGGCTAATGAAGAATATCCCTGAAATCCTTTTTTTGTGTCAAAGGTTCCTCTGCACTCTGGGCGGGGATTATTTACCTGGCCTTTTGTATAATACTCTTCAGAGACCTTTTCCGTGCTTTCTAATGAAATACACATAACTTATGCTATTTCATGCTTTGAATAAAGTTATGTCTTACTTATTGGGTCTTTTGAGGCGACTGATTGTTTAGAAAAGTCGAAAAGACATGAACTTTGACTGGATGCTTTTCATAGGGATCTCAGTAATTGGTCCATATTTCGGTGCTATGATTTGTGCTTCATTGGAGAAGGGACTAACCGGAAAAGTACGTCATGACACTAAGTTTAGAAAAAAGAGGACAGCGACCGTCTTGATTTCGATCGCTTTCAGTTATATCGCAACTGAACAAATAGTGAGTCTGAGCATTCTAAGTCATCTTCAGCAGTTTCACATTCTAATGCGAGTAATAACAATCGCAACAGGGATAGCCGTCTTTTTGTTTTTTCAGAGCACTATTTACGCAATGCTGATAAGAAGGTCGTAGCTATTTGAAGCAATTGGTATGGCCAGTACCTTAGATAGCATTAAATAAGAACCTCGGGATAAAAAGGAAAATATTGTAGAGAAATTCCACAGGCATCCAGATGATTTTGGAAAAGGAGCCCGTTGCGAGCAGGACGATAAGCAGGAGAAATCCATAACGCTCCAGCTTTAAGAAATAGGATTCGTATCTGGGGGGTAAGAACCTCATCAGGATCTTGCTGCCGTCCAGTGGCGGAATGGGAATAAGGTTAAAAGATGCGAGAACCAAATTTATGACGATAAGAGCTCTGGTGAGCTGAACCACTGAAATAGAAATAACCGCAGGAAGCCCTGCTGAGAACCTCAGTACGGCCACGAGAACGAAAGATGAAATGAAAGCAAGAATCAAGTTTGAAGCCGGACCCGCCAACGCCACCCACATTACTCCGTTTCTTACATTCACATTTCGGTCAAAATTGTATGGATTAAAAGGCACAGGCTTTGCCCACCCGAATACGGGTCCTCCCATGATGATCATAATGGCTGGCAAAATAACAGTACCAAGGGGGTCTATGTGGGGCAGTGGGTTAAGCGTGAGTCGTCCCATGTTTTTTGCCGTATCATCACCAAATCTATAGGCCATCCAGCCATGAGAGACTTCATGGAAAACAATTGAAAAGAGAACAGGAACGGCCCAAATAGCGATTCTTATTATTGTATTGACGGACATATTGCTCCTTTTTCAAGCGACTGCTTTACCGCCCTGCAAAGTAAATTCAATTTCTTCTGTCATCTTTTCCACATAACGTGAAATTATTTCAATGACTTGAATGGCTGCTTTCAACGGTAGCTCAAAAAATTCTCCATTCTGACCATATTTGTGCTCTCGTAGTTCTCTGCCTATTATTGCTTCAACCAAGCTACAATCAACAACTTTTTTCTGAAAAGCAACATAATAATCGGTGGGCACGCCTGTGTAAGCATAAATCTCCTTAACCCTTTCCTCCGGTATTCCGGTTGCCTTCCCGCCTTGAGCAGATCCTGGAGCTCACACCTTCCTGCATCCTAATCTCTTTTTGCTGCGGCAGTGCCATTTCAGGCGTTCAACGTTCAGCTTTACGGTATCTGCCTTTTTATTGAATGAGAAATACAGCATTCACCCTATAGACCGGAGGAGGGAAGGGGAATCAGCTTGACTTGTGGCAGGCATTTCCTGGAATTCTCGGAGGTCCGTCCCTTGCACCATTTGATCCTCTTGTTGCCCATCTTGACCCTGGGTCTTTTCTTCGTCTTTAGATGGCAGATCGCGCTGATCCTTTACCTGCCGATCTTGCTCGGGAGCGTTGCGGTCTTTCTGAAAGTCCTTCACGCGCAACGTCAGCCGAGGACGACTGCTGAAGAAGCCATGGTCGGCGCTGGCGCCGTCGTCATCGAAGCCCGGAAGGGCGAGGTATTGGTTGAGTACCAGGGCGAGATCTGGCGAGCCGTCTCCACCGTGCCTCTGCATCCGCACGAAGAGGTCCTCATCAAGGCAGTGAACGGCCTCCGTTTGACGGTTGTACCCCGCCGCAAGCCCTTCTCGCGAAAATGAGTCTCCACAGACCTGCTGCTTCAAGGGAAAACACTCGCCTTAAGGACCTTCGAAGCGTGTCTCCTACAATCTGTGATCCTTCCTCTGTTCGCCTACCGTGAAAGGGGTGCAAAAATAGGTAGATGACCTCATTGACCCCGGCAAGTATTCAGGGGATGAAGGAGGGAGAAGCAAGTTCCCATTGGAGATAGGCATAGATGACTAAGCATGTTCGCTTATTATTCGCATTTTTCATCTTCGCGGTCTTCGGAGCGGCCTACCAGGCACCCACAAAACCCGCCATGGCTCAGGAGACTCCGAAAAAAAAGTCCGAGACCTCCGCTCCATCGGAACACGGAATCGTTCCAGAGGAGAAACCCTCGACTACACAACACACCATAAAGGTCAATGGCAGGAGTCTGAATTATACGGCCACGACAGGATTGATGCTCCTCAAAGACGAGGCGGGTAAACCCCGGGCTTACATTTTTTTCACCGCCTATGTGAAAGACGGTCTGGAGAACAGATCTGAACGTCCCGTTACCTTTGCTTTTAATGGAGGCCCGGGGGCTTCCTCCATTTTTTTGCATCTCGGGGCCCTTGGCCCCAAACGGGCGGTTTTAGGAGATATGAAGGCTCTCCCGCCCCCATACCAACTGGTGACGAATGAATACACATGGCTTGATTTTACAGATCTCGTTTTTGTTGATCCCGTAGGGACCGGATACAGTCGTCCGGCTCCAGGAGTTGATCCCAAGGGATTCTACGGAGTGAAGGGAGATATCCAATCGGTGGGGGATTTCGTCCGCCTCTATTGCACGCGATACGACCGGTGGTTATCGCCGAAATTCATCGCCGGAGAAAGCTACGGCACAACGAGAGCCGCCGGCCTCTCCGGCTATCTTCAGAACAAGCTCTGTATGAGCCTCAATGGGATATTTCTCATTTCAGAGGTCCTGAATTTTCAGACGATTATTTTCACTGCAGGGAATGATCTACCGTACGTCCTTTACTTGCCCGCTTACACCGAGGCGGCCTGGTATCATCAAAAACTGACTCCTGCCTTACAGGCCGATCTAGTAAAGACTCGCAAAGAAGTGGGACAATTTGCACTCAATGAGTACGTGCTGGCTTTGGCCAAAGGCGATGGGCTCTCGGATGGAGAACGGGAGAGAATCATCGAGAGGTTGGCGGAGTACACCGGACTTCCGGTCACCTACATCAAGAATTCCAATCTACGAGTCAGCAGGGAAGGTTTCACCAAGGAACTCCTTAGGAATGAGAATCTACGACTCGGTGTCCTCGATTCGAGGATTACGGCGAGGTATCGAGTTGAACACTTTATGGAAGATCCGAGCGTGTTTGTGGTGACGGGCCCGTTGGCGGCCACCTGGAATGATTATGTGAGGAACGAATTGAAGTATCAGACGGATATCCCCTACGTGGTTCTATCCACAAAGGTCAATGAGTCGTGGAATTGGGAATCTGCCACGGGTGGGTTGGGATATCTGAATGTGGCGGAGACCCTGCAGCAGGCGATGAATGAAAACAGGCACCTGAAGGTGTTTATAGCGAGCGGCTACTACGACCTGGATACATCGTATTTTGCGACCAAGTATACGGTAAATCACCTGAACCTTGATCCCCGTCTGAGAGAGAATATCACGCTCGGATATTATGATGCGGGACACCAGATGTACACCAATCCTCCGTCATTGAAAAGGCTGAGTGCGGATGCGGCCGTGTTCTTCCAGAAGGCTCTTCCTCAGGAAGGGAGAAGATCGATTCCTCCTTCACAATGACTGTGTGTGGCCTAAGCCTTTCCCCGGCCCTCTTTCAAATGTTTCCGGCCGGCCCCCCTCCCTGTATTCAAAAGGGCGCCTGCAGATGCTCACGTCATAAATCTGATTACTTCACCACAAACCTAATGGTACAAACCGCATAGCTCTGTTCACATTACTATCCTATCCGAGTGCTTTACAGATTCTTTTTAAGCCCTCTTCTAAGACTGATCTCGGACATGCCAGATTGAGGCGAATATAACCATCCGAATTGGCAACGAACATGTTCCCACCTTCCAATAACACTCCAGCGTTGCTGGCAAAATATAAGGACAGGTTTTCTTCTCTTGGGAGATAGGCGCCTATATTAACCCATGCAAGATAAGTAGCCTCGGGAATACGAAATACTGCTTTGGGCAGGTAGGTTTCAAGATATTGCTTGGTAAAAGCAAAATTACCATCTAAATAGCATTTTAATTGTTCAAGCCACTCATCACCGTACTGGTAAGCAGCTTGAGTTGCCGCAATACTTAGCGGATTTTCTAAACTATAGTGACGAGCCTTCCATATGTCTCTGATTTCATTAGATGGAATGATTATGTTCGAGAACATTAGTCCGGCCATATTAAAAGTTTTACTTGCCCCCATGCAAGTGATGATCCTGTCTGAGTGGGGAAAAAGTTTAGCCAAAGGCGTATGAACTTTTCCATCTCTAAGCAAATCACAATGAATCTCATCAGAAATAATCCACACATCGTTTTCAAGGCAAATTTGCCCAAATTGTTTTAATTCTTCCGGCGTCCATACCCTCCCAGATGGATTATGCGGGTTGCAAAAGATACATAAGGATATTTTTTCATTTTTTGTCTTCGCGTCCAGATCATCAAAGTTCATCGTGTAGTAGCCCTGTTGGTTAATAAGGTCAGAGCACACCAATTCAAGGTGATTATAGTCCACCGCATGTTTGAAGTGGGCATAAGACGGAGTGAAGATTAACACCTTTTCGTCTGGTTTGCAGATATATTCAACCAACTCATATAAAGCGGGAATAATGCCGGGCGACGTTACTAAATGCTCTTTTTCAAACGTCCATTGGTAATGCTGTTGCGCCCAATTGGTAACAGATA
Organism: uncultured Desulfobacteraceae bacterium; assembly: GCA_964581175.1. Lineage (GTDB taxonomy): Bacteria > Desulfobacterota > DSM-4660 > Desulfatiglandales > Desulfatiglandaceae > B46-G9. Next base: position 41,539 of record CAZONI010000008.1, on the reverse strand, counting down.
GGTAATAGTTTGGGTCAAACACTTTGGTATAGCCAAAGATTCTCTTGTTCAGCCGATCTTTGACGGCTTGGATGATTTCAGGAGGAGTAGCAAACTCCATGTCAGCTACCCACATGCGAATAAATTCATCATCCGCATAGGGAAAAACCATATCGTCAGCTGCCTGAAATAAATATCCCCTAAAGCCATCTGTATTCATCGCGTTTGTGCCTTCGCGGTCAATAATCTCGTCAAAATCGTACTTCACTGCTTTCCGCTCCTTTTTCGATAACTCCTTGTTGATCGTAACTTTTCGATTCCAAGCCCCTTGCATAATTCTTTTGTCATGCAAATGTCAAGGATAGCCCAAATAAAGTATGACTGTCGGGAAAGGAAGTTGATCCCGACCTGATCAGGGAAATTAGGCGTCTCCGAAGGAAGCCTGAAGGCATTGACAGGGCGAGGAGTTTTAGAGAAATAGCTGAAATCCTGAACAGTCAGAGAAAAACCACGAAGAAGGAGAGGGCCTTCACTGCCCAGAATGTACCCAACATAATGGCCAGGGCCTCTTCCTGGGGGAGCCTGCCGGTCTTTCCAGCCTGGTATCTCTTCAGAGGCTCGGTTTGGTGGTCCCCACGGGGGAACATTGCGTGAATGACAATTGGTAAGGCACTCGGACTCTTACTGCAAAAAGAAAATGCTTGGCTTTCTCTCCTTCAGCTTCGGAGAGACAGTTTTCTGAGTTATCCATTTGAGGGCCTGAAAGGGTAATGAAAATTCGGAAACAATCCTGATTACCTTTTCACGACGTCTTCCCGGTAAAAATCCTTCGGGGATTTGCCTCCTGTTCTTTCCAGTGCCTCGATCCATCCCTCGACACGATCCTTGCCGTAAGCGTCTTTCCACGCCGCGACTATCATCTCTACCGGGATATCCGCATAGGTCCTGTGATAGGCCACATATTCCATGAACTGCCTCTTTTCCCGGTTGTAGGGCTGGAGCAGGGCATCTTCCCGGCCGTCGAACTCTAGGGGCGCCACCTTGTGTTTTTCGCAGAGTTCCTTGTTGAAGGCGGGGGTCGCTTTGACCCATTTTCCGTCCAGGAATAAATCGGTATACCCGTGATAGACAAACAGGTCGGTTCCCCCCATGAAGTCCATGAGCTGCCGGGTGCTCAGGTGGTTGCGGACATCGGCGAAGCCCACGCGGGATGGTATCCTGAATACCCTGGCAAGCGCACAGAGGAGCGCTGCCTTGCACACGCAGTAGCCTCTCCCGGCCCTGAGTACGTTGCTGGCACGGTAGTGTTCAGGAAGGTAGAAGGGGCAGTAAGGGTCATACCAGATATCGTCACGGACGGCATAGAAAAGCTTCACGGCCTTCCCGCGGGCGTCCCTGCACTTTCCTGCGATTCTGTGGGCATAGTCCCGGACCTCCGGGTGATCGCTGTCGATAATGTTCGTGGGTTCGAGGTACTTACTCTCCATTCGGTCGCTCTCCGTTTTTTCCACTGCTTGCAGTAGCAAGTCAAACTACGTATGAATAACAAACCGCAGGATACTCGTCAAAGCTTTATTGTTCATCGGAAAGCCTGGCCCTGAGAGCAACGTCAGGAGTCAAAGGCTACGCCGTGATACTCCCGCGAGGAATCCAGGAGTCAGAATTCTGAATTCTCAGTATTGCCACCTATCGGTGGGCATAGCGCCTACCATGCGCAATCCAAGGCTGGGCCTTTGAATCGGACTCTTTCCTGGCCAAATTTTTCCTTGACATGCCGAGGCTGTTTTCCGTATAGTTACGATGTAGCTAAAATGTAGTTAAATTGTCTGCTTGCAGCGTTCAGCGGATATGAAACTTCATGGAATAATCTCAAACAATTAACCTCACTATTAGCCCTTTATGGGGTCATTTTCATGGCTAACGAGAAAAACAGGGAGAAAAGCCAGGATCCGAGCAAGGAAGAAAGCGCCGAAAGGACCAGGGGCAGGGTAAAATTCGAGGTCTACGGTGAGGAAATGGTGGAGAAACAGGTGAAGCTGAGCGGAAACAGCGGACGCGTCTATCTGCCGCCGGATTGGGTGGGCTCCTGGGTGAAAATCATAAGAATTGACTGAAGACTCCAGAGGGGACAGGGAGGATAACAGGATCGTGGAAGGATTGGTCATCAGAAGCGCAAGGCTGGAAGACGCTGATGAGATCAGCAAAATACAGGCTGTTATTACGAAGTCTTCCGAACCGATGGAGTTCGCAAGGATTCTTCAGGAACATGATGCTGACGGGGAGGATGCCAGCTTTGTGGCGGAGAAAGACGGAAAAGTCGTTGGGTTTATGATCAGTTACATCGTACTCAGCGGCTTCGGGTTCGAGAAAAGCGCCTGGATCGCGTCTCTGGGGGTGGATCCCAAATTCATGGGGCAGGGGATAGGAAAGATGCTGGCGCAGGAGATATTCAAAGTCTATCAGAAGAAAGGTATTCGGAACATCTTTACCTCCGTCCGCTGGGATTCTGCTGATTTGCTGTCTTTTTTCAAGACATTGGGTTTTGACAGGAGTGATTTCATAAATTTGCGAAAACAGCTTGACCCATGAGAGATTGTCAGCAGGTACTTCCAGCTCTTCCATGGGATTGCTGCTGTCACTGACGTCCCATTCAACATCCACTTTCTTCTTGACATATAGTTACGATATAGCTATATTGTAACCACACCGAATGAGACATTGCAGATAGTCTTTTCACATCGCCAAGAGCAATTTGTTGAATCAATATTGAAGACTTACTGGCTCCTGAGTTCATGACGGAAATTCTACTGGAAAAATAGCTTGAACGATATCGACCTTCATCCAATGGGTGAAGGTTGTTTTAAGTTACGCACCTGCAGCCCACGATGAATCGAAGAATGTGTCATGGGCCCAGGTAATCTGGAAGGGGAACAACATGAGGTATGCAGAGACTGGGTTCAACTTGGAAATTGATCTATCCCGGGGAAACATCGAGAGGGTAGAAACCGACCCAAGAGACACCGAACTCTATCTGGGGGGACTGGGCACGAACGCCAAAATATTGTGGGACAGGGTTCCTCCTGAAGTGGAGCCTTTTTCTCCTGATAATCTCCTCATATTCAGCACCGGTCTCTTGTGCGGCACACCGGCTACGGGATGCAATCGCACCATTGTTTCCACCCTTTCTCCTCAGACCAGGCTGATGGCATTTTCCATGATGGGGGGGTTTTGGGCGCCGGAATTGAAGTATGCCGGTTATGACAAAGTCATCCTTCGGGGGAAGTCCCCGGATCTGGTTTATTTGTGGATAAACAATGACAAAGTGGAAATACGTGATGCCTCCCATCTGCGCGGTAAAGGCGCTGTTGAAACTGCAGAACTTATTCGACAGGAGTTGAACGAGCCGAAAGCCCAGGTGGCGGCTATCGGTCTGGCCGGTGAAAACAGGGTCTATTTTGCCTCCATCGAACAGGGCAGGTCCAGTGCCAGCCGGGCCGGAATAGGCGCCGTCATGGGAGACAAAGGACTAAAGGCAATCGTCGTTCGCGGGACAAAGGACATTAATATTGCCCGGCCGGCTGAATTTATCGGGCTCTGCAACGAAGTGCTGAAATACATAAAGTTCCGAAATGAAAATCCGATTCCAGGGGTAATGCCCATTTTAGCCGGGCTTGGGTCACCGCAAGAGATGAAAGTGCACGATGAAAAGTGGCACACTGAAAATTTCGCCTGGGGAAATTCACGGGTCCGCAGAAAAGAGTTCTGGAACGAAGAAATCGCAAAAGACTGGATGGAGACCATGGAAACCATGCGGACGCGGCTGATCAGCTGCTACAACTGTCCGATGACATGCGGGGCAACCATGTCTCCCCCGGGACTTCCGACGTACATGATGAAATGTTTCTCGAAACTCACCTATACAATGGCGGCTTTTTCAGACTTGCAGTTTGGTTTGGGCATCGCCCAAAGTGCCACTGAGTATGGGGTGGATGCATTCTCGGCCCCGCAGGTTATGGCTTTCGCCCTTGAGCTTTATGAAAACGGCATATTAACCGACGAGGATTTCCCTGGAATGCCGTCCGATAACGAGGGGAGATTCTACTGGCTGCTTGACAGAATTGTTCGGCGGGAAGGGATAGGAGATGTTCTGGCCAACGGCACCTATTGGGCGGCTAAAGAGATCGGCAAGGGTGCGGAAGAGTATGCTCATAACAATATTAAGAAACATGAGCAGCTGCCCCTGAAGCTGGGAATGCTGAATCCCATTTACTTCCTGATGTATGCTACCGGCGAGAAGATAAATATTACCCAAATTGAAGGGCAATTCCCTCAGGCACCTTTCCCTACAAGGGAGGAGAGAGAAGCGTTTGTAAAGGATTGGTTCCAGATTCCCGATGAAAAATTCAAGCAATACTTTCTGGACTGGGAACTGCGCGGAGAAAAATCGATTCCCTATTACCCGACGCCTGAAATGTGTTGCGATATTGTGGACTGGCAGGAGAGGATGCACTACATCGATGATGCCCTCGGCATGTGCGCCGGTTTATCGTCCTTCCCTCTGAAACCTCCGTACCATATACACAACTATCCAAAGTTCATCTCGGCAGGAGCCGGGATCGATATGGATGAAGAAAAACTGACGCAGGCAATCAAGAGATACCGAACCCTGGTGAGAGCAAATAACACAAGAAGGGGCATGAGGAGAAAAGACGAGAAGCCCCCGGAGGACCATTGGAGGAAAAGATTTCCTGAGCTTGAAGAGAAGCTCCTGGATACGTATTACAAATTCAAGGGGTGGAATAACCAGGGCATCCCCACCAAAGAGTCCCTGCACGAATTGGGTTTGGATTACGTATTCGAGGACTTCGAAAAGCGCGGGATCTATTCCGATAATGGAGATACGCCTTCGGAAGAGACCTCGGCGGAAAAAGAGAAAGAATAGTGCGAAGAGGTGGTAACCATCATGGGTGAGAAAAAGAAGAAAATCATCAAGACAGTAAAAGTGGACGCTGACAAATGCAATGGTTGCCGGGCATGCGAGGTAGCCTGCTCCGCCTTTCACTCCACGCCGAAATACAGCGGCAATAATCCGGCGAGATCTCGCATTCAGGTGATTCGCCACCCCTTGAAAGACATATATATTCCGGTATTCGCGGGCGAGTATACCTCTGCCGAATGCATGGGAAGAGACAAGTATGTGATTGACGGAAAGGAATATGAAGAGTGCGCCTTCTGCAGGGCTTCCTGCCCCTCCAGGGATCTCTTCAAGGAACCCGATTCCGGTTTGCCTTTAAAATGCGATATGTGTGAAAGCGATCCGGATTTAGAAGAGCCCTTATGCGTTCAGTGGTGCTTGGCTGATGCCCTGACCTACGAAGAAAGGGAAGAGGAAGTGGAAGAAGAAGTGGCGCAGGAGGAGTTGGAGATTGGATTGGAATCGCTGGCACACAAATATGGATTGGAAAAGATAATGGACGCCGTCGCCCGAATGTCCATGAAGGACTGAGTCTTCTCCCGCAGAGCGGGGGGCTCAGGGAGGAAGCCATTTCTTCCGTTCCGAGGCTCCGGGCTGGTCTTTTCAGTGACTTATCAGCGTGGGATAGCTACCCCCTCCGCATTCTCGACTACGTCGAGCTGCGGGTTCCCCCATTGATAAGTCACGAAAAGACAGTGCCCTCTCACCAGTCACTCCAGAAAAGGCTTCCTCCCTGAGCAGGAGGTTCTTTTGGACCCAGAAGGGGCGGTTTAGCTAAAACTGAGACGTTGAGAAGGAAGAGGATTGATCACGAACGTGGAAAATGTTGCCGACTATAAAGAGATCGTCGATGTCATAAAAGAGAGCGGTGGAGAAGCCTTCAAAAGGTGCTTTCAATGCGGACTATGCGATGCGGTCTGCCCGTGGAACAGGGTCAGGACCTTCAGCATGCGCAAGATAGTCCGGGAGGCTACGTTCGGTCTGACTGAGATAGAAAGTGAAGATATCTGGCGCTGCACGACCTGCGGAAGATGCCCTCAGCAGTGTCCCAGGGACGTCAGGCAGATAGATTCCGGGGTCGCATTACGGAGGATTGCCACGGAATACGGCGTCTTTCCAACTTCCGTCAAGCCTGTCCGCACCGCAAGCGCAAGCCTCGTTGCCGAAGGGAACCCCTTGAGTGAAGAGCGGAAGAACAGGGCGAATTGGGCGGAAGGCCTGTCCGTAAAAACCTTCACCGAGGGGATGGAAATTCTCTATTTCCCCGGCTGCTACCTCTGCTATGACCCACGACTGAAGAAGGTGGCGAGAGCCACAGCCGGCATCCTGAAACACGCAGGGGTGGATTTCGGAATACTGGGTGCCAAGGAGAACTGCTGTGGGGAAAGCATCCGCAAGACGGGGGATGAGGAGTTATTCAAGCGCCTGGCCAGGGAAAACATCAAGGCTTTTATCGATAACGGGGTGAAGAAAATCCTTGTTTCTTCCCCTCATTGCTACCACACCTTCAAAAACGAGTATCCGGAATTCAGGGTCAATTTTGAGGTGGTCCATATCTCCCAGTATTTGTTCGAGCTTATCAACGAGGGAAGGCTTGAGCTGAAAAAGGAGTATGGAAAAAGAGTCACGTATCATGATCCGTGCTACCTTGGTCGCCATAACGGCATATTTGACGAGCCGCGGGAGACGCTGAAGAAGGTTCCCGGCCTTGAGTTCAATGAACTGCCCGAGGCGCGCATAGACAGCCTCTGCTGCGGAGGGGGGGGTGGCAGGATCTGGATGGAGACGCCGAAGGGTGAAAGATTTTCCGACCTCAGGCTGGAACAGGCTATTGGTGTCGGGGCCGAGGTGTTGGCGACGTCCTGTCCATACTGTATCTCCAATTTTGAGGACAGCCGCTTAACCCTGGACGTCACCGAGAACATAGAGATTAGAGATATTACGGAGATAATACAGGAAGTTATTTAGCGATCTAGTGGGGTGTTGGAAAGTGGAAAACGAAGTATTGCCGAGAGAAGTAATTCAGCAATTTTCTGGAATTCTCAACGACAGGAATTTTGGAGACGTAATGGTTGTCGGTGGAGGGATCAGCGGCATTCAGGCCTCCCTTGATCTGGCTGCTGCCGGTTTTAAGGTCTACCTTGTTGAGAAGTCACCGGCCATCGGGGGCCATATGGCCCAGCTTGACAAGACCTTCCCGACCAATGACTGCTCCATGTGAATACTCTCACCGAAACTGGTCGAGGTCGGCCGGCATCCGAATATAGAGGTCCTCACCTTATCTGAAGTTGACGGCGTGGAGGGGCAGGCAGGAGACTTCAAGGTAACGCTTACTAAAAAGCCAAGATACATCAGAGAAGACAAATGCACGGGCTGCACGACCTGTGTGGAATACTGTCCGGCCGTATACCCTGATCAATTCAATCAGGAAATATCGACAAATAAAGCCGTGCACATATACTTCTCTCAAGCGGTTCCCCTTATAACCTATATTGATGAAAGCTGCCTCTACCTGAAAGACAAGAAATGTCGTATTTGCGAAGGAGTCTGTAAGAATGACGCCATAGACCTTGAGCAAAAACCAGAGAAGATAGAAATAGGAGTGGGGGCGATAATTCTGTCCCCCGGCCTCGAGCCGTTTGATCCGAAGGTGCGGGATGAATATGGCTACGGAAAGTTTGAGAACGTGGTCACCAGCATGGACTACGAACGGCTGTTATGCGCCACCGGGCCATACGAAGGTGAGATACTGCGTGCTTCGGACAAAGAGCATCCCCGTAAGATAGCCTGGATTCAATGCGTCGGTTCGAGACGGGTTACCCCGGGCGACAACAGCTATTGTTCGGCCGTGTGCTGCACCTACACCCAGAAACAGGTGATTTTGACGAAAGATCATGAGGCGGATGCGGAGTGCACGATATTCCATAACGATATTCGGTCTTACGGCAAGGACTTTGAAGCATACTACCAGAGAACCGAGAAACTCCCCGGGGTCCGGTTTATCAGGAGCTACGTATCGATAGTCGGAGAAATGCCGGAAAGCAAGAATGTGGTCGTGAGATATGCTACCCCGAACGAGGGAGTGAAAGAGGAAGAATTCGATATGGTGGTCTTATCCGTTGGATTGAATCCTCCTGCGGGTTATGAGGCTGTGGCAGGTAAGTTCGGAATCGAGCTCAATCCCCACGGATTCTGCAAAGCTGTTTCCTCCAATCCCATGGAGACCACCAGGGCCGGAATCTTTGTCAGCGGCGGGTTCCAGGGCCCTACGGACATACCCGAGTCGGTCTTTACCGCCAGCGGCGCCGGCGCCCAATGCGGTGAACTCCTTGACTACAGGCGGGACAAGCTGACCAAAGAAAGGATATATCCGGAGGAGAGAGATGTCTCCAAGGAGGAACCGAAGATAGGAGTCTTTGTGTGCCATTGTGGGGCGAATATCGGAAGCGTCGTGGACGTCCCTTCCACGGTTGAGTATGCCCTGACCTTGCCCAATGTGGCCTATGCCCAGGAACAGCTGTTTTCATGCGCTACCAATTCTGCCAAAGAAATAACAGACATGATAAAGGAAAAGGGGCTCAATCGCGTGGTCGTCGCTGCCTGCAGCCCCAGGACCCTTGAACCGTTGTTCCGGGACACCCTCCGGGAGGCGGGAATTAATCAATATTACTATGAAATGGCCAATATCAGGGAGCATAACTCCTGGGTTCACTCTAAAGAAAAGGAGGAGGCCACCGAAAAGGCACAGGATATCATCCGCATGTCGGCGGCACGGGCCTGCCACTTGGAGCCGCTGCAGGAAATTGATCTGCCGGTCAACAAGACGGCGTTAGTGGTCGGCGGAGGCATAGCCGGCATGACCTGTGCCCTCTCCATAGCAAACCAGGGACATGAGGTTTACCTGCTCGAAAAGGATACGGACCTGGGGGGAACGGCGAGGAGAATACATTACACGCTGGAAGGGATGGATGTTCAGGCCTACTTGCGCGACCTTGTGCGCAAGGTGTATCAGCACCCCTCGATACATGTATATACCGATGCGACCATTACAGAGGCTACCGGTTATGTTGGGAATTTCGTAACCAAAGTGAAGTCTGAAAGAGGGGTCTCAGAGATAAAGCATGGAGCGGCCGTCATCGCCATTGGGGCTGATGAATACAAACCTACCGAATACCTCTACGGGCAAGATGACAGGGTAATGACCCACCTTGAGTTGGAGGAGCGCATCGCCGGGGGAGATGAAAAGATACTCAACGCAAAGAACCTCGTCATGATCCAATGCGTAGGCTGCAGAAACGAGGACCGGAATTACTGCGCCCGGGTATGCTGCAGCCAAGCTGTAAAGAACGCGTTGAAACTGAAAGAAGTAAACTCCGAGATGGATATCTACATTCTCTTTCGGGATATGAGAACTTATGGGCTGAGGGAGAACTATTACCGGGAAGCGTCGGAAAAAGAGGTGAAGTTCATCCGCTGGGAACCGGATGATAAACCCCGGGTGGAAGCGGTTGAGGAGGAAGGCAAGCCTGTTTTGAGGGTTACTTTGCCGGATGAAATTCTCGGGAAGCAGCTTGCTATAGATGCTGATGTAATCGCTCTGGCTGCTGCCGTCATTCCCCCCGCAGGAAACAAGGAGATATCTCAGTTATTCAAGGTCTCTTTAGGGCCGGATGATTTTTTCAAAGAAGCCCATGTCAAACTAAGACCCGTTGAGTTTGGGGCTGACGGTGTCTATCTCTGCGGAACAGCGCACTATCCCAAGCACATACCTGAAGCGATCAACCAGGCATACGGAGCTGCAGGCAGGGCTATAACCCTTCTGTCACATGACATAGTCACCGTCTCGGGTTCTGTCTGCGAGGTGAATGAGAAAAAGTGTATGGGGTGCGGAGCCTGTATCTCGGCCTGCACGTATGGCGCCATAGAGTTTCGTGAGACGCGACAGGGGAAAAAGGCCGTGGTCAATCCCGTTATCTGCAAAGGGGACGGCCTCTGCAATGCAAAGTGTCCGACCGGGGCTATTGTGCTGAAGCACTTCACCGACCAAGAGCTTCTGAGCCAGATTGATGCGGCGGTTCCGGCGGAAGAGACCATCCAGGAATTTGACGCCGCAATCGGAGATGCGTGAGTGAGAGGCTCAAGGCGAAGGACTTAAGGTGCAGGAAAAGTCAAATTCACCCTTGCATTAAAATACCCTGGGCCTTGCGCCCTAGGCCTTACGCCTGATTTCAGCTATAGCCAAATGGCTTTCCGACGAAGGAGTCGATAACCAAATTTACAAAAGGGTGAAAATAAATGAACGCAGGACTCAAATTTAAACCCAGAATATTGGGCTTTGTATGCCACTGGTGAGCATACGGGGCTGCTGACCTGGCTGGAGTTTCCAGACTGCAATATGCGACTGACAGCAGGCTTATCCGCGTCATGTGTTCCGGAAGAATCGACCTGGCCTTTATACTGAGGGCCTTCTCAAACGGAATGGACGGGGTGTTTATCGGCGCTTGCCGCCTGAACGAATGTAATTATATTACTCATGGAAATTACCATGCACTAAGCACGGTGCTGCTCTGTAGAAAAATATTGGAATACGCAGGAGTGAACCCGGAGAGGTTAAGGATCGAATTCATGTCTGCCGGTGAAGGAATCCTCTTTGCCGAAGTTATCAATGACTTCGGCAGGAAGGTGAAAGATCTGGGACCTCTCGGTTCAAGCGAAGGAATAGACGAAGATGCATTGAAGTCCAAGATTCAGGAAGTCGCGAAACTTGTCCCCTACATTAAGATGGCAAAAAGGGAGAAGCTGGAGGCGCGACTTGAAAACAAAGCAGAATACGACGGATTCTTCACCAGCGACGAGATAGACAAGTTATTCAATGAAGTCGTTTCCTACTATATCGATCCCGAGAAATGCCAGGCCTGTATGATCTGCCAGAGGAAATGCCCTGTGGAGGCGATTACCGGAGGCAAAAACCGGATCCATGTTATCGACCAGGAGAAATGCATAAAATGCGGAACCTGCTATGAGGCCTGTCCTCCTCGTTTTGGTGCGGTGACGCAGATTTCGGGCGAGCCCGCTCCGCCTCCCGTCCCTGAAGAAGAAAGAACCCTGGTCAGAAAGAGTGCATAAACCATAAGATATCCTCATAAGGAGACACCATGAACGAGAGCGCCATCAAAATTAGGCTCATGAAGGCTGAGGATTTTGACGCTGTGGTCGCGATTGACGAGAAAGTGCTCAAGGCTTCCCGGACAGAGTACTACGAACTGAAGTTTGAAAAGCTCTTTCGATCCAAGGATTATTTGCCCGCGTCGCTTGTGGCGGAAGAAGATGGAACGGTGGTGGGGTTTGTCATGGGAGAAATCTATATGGGCGAATACGGCATCTTCCAGGAAGAAGCCACCCTGGATACCATCGGCGTTGATCCAAACTACCAGCACAGGGGTGTCGGTGAGCAGTTGATTAGTGAATTTATGGGTCATTTGAGAAAACTCGGCGTTCGAAAGATAAGCACCCTGGTCGACTGGAACGATTCCAAACTGATACATTTTTTTAGCGCGAACAAATTCAGCCCATCCAAAACAATCAACCTGGAACGAATCCTTTAATAAGTGATGTGATAGTATGTTGACCCGGTGTCCAGCCGCGAGAGTATTCGGGCGTTAGCCGGTTTCCAATTCTGCCTATGGCTGAAAAGCCCGAATGGAGGATATTATTATGACTCATAAGCGCATATGGATCATTGTGGCATCCTTTCTGCTCTGGGGGTCTGTCGCCCAGGGCGCCGTCGTGACTCAAACCATCCCTTACCGGCAAGGCGGCGTGGATCTTCAAGGGCATCTGGCCTATGACAGTGCACTGCAGGGAAAACGTCCCGGTATTCTTGTGGTCCACGAATGGTGGGGCCTCAACGACTATGCCCGCAAGAGAGCGGAACAACTTGCATCCTTGGGTTACGTGGCTTTTGCCTTAGACATGTACGGCAAGGGTAAGATAACCGAGCACCCTAAACAGGCGCAGGAATTTATGACACGGATTACCGAAAATGCGGAGTCCTGGCAGAAACGCGCTCTTGCCGGCCTGGAAATTCTGAAAAAACAGCCCAACACGGATCCGGGGCGAATCGCCGCCATCGGCTATTGCTTCGGTGGTTCCACTGTTCAACAATTGGCATACAGCGGCGCAGATATCAAAGGAATCGTCAGCTTTCACGGTTCTCTGATACCTCCTACGGCATCGGCGGCCTCGCAGACAAAGGCAAAAATCCTCATATGCCACGGAGCAGCGGATCCCTTTACCAAGCCGGAATTCATCCCGACATACATCACCGCCATGAATGCTTCACAGATAGACTGGCAGATGGTGATTTTCGGCCATGCAAAACACAGCTTCACCAATCCCGGCGCGGATAAATACGGCATGCCGCAATTGAGCTACAATCGCAGGGCCGATCTTCGCTCATGGAAGTACATGAGGGACTTTTTCGAGGAAATCTTCTCCAGATGATTTTCCTCTAAACGGGGGTCAGATCGAAGGCTGACCCCTTCTCGCCATCTGCGGGCTCTCCCCCGGTCCGGAACGAAGGGGAGAGCGATTTACCCGGAATAAACGCATGCACTGTCCCGGGGAGCGCGTAAGACGAATACCGCCAGCCCGATAAGAGGCAGCGCGAAAAAGAATCCGAGCACCGGAAAGATGCCGAATCCGAGTAAAAAGAAGAAAAGCCCCATTGCCAGCAGGAACGATCCCATGGTTATCTTCAGGACTTTTTTAAAGCTGCATTGTCTGTCAGCCATAACTCCGTCCCCCTTTCACATTCCAAAATCCTTGTCTTTCAACCTTCATAGAAAAATTAAGTGCTGTCCGGGAAAAATCAATGTGCAGCCGGGGCAGGGGGATCAATTTTCCTGAGGCCGGTGATGTTGAATGTCCTGACGGGGGTGTGGATTCCCTTCACCTGGATTTCCCCCACAAATTGAACTTCCACCAGCGATTCCACCTTGCTGTAAGTCCTCTGGCTGATCAGTATCTGGCCGGCTGTGGCCATGGATTCAAGACGGGCCGCCACGTTCACCTGGTTGCCGATGACGGTATAGTCTCTGTGAGTTTCCGAGCCTATATTTCCCACAGTCATATATCCGGTATTGACGCCGATTCCCACGCCAAGGTCATGATTGTATCCTCTCCACTCCCCGCGCAATTCAGACACCTTCTCCTGCATCTCTACGGCCATGCGTACAGCCCTTTCAGCATGGTCTTCCAGGGAAATGGGATCGCCGAAGAAGATGAGGAGCCCGTCTCCGATAATCTTGTTGAGGGTGCCGTCAAAGCGATGCACGATCTCTATCATTGCCGAGAGATACCGGTCAAGAAGCTGGAATATTTCCTCGGGCTCGAGGTCATCGGTCAGGGTCGAAAACCCGCGGATATCCGAAAAGACAACGGTCATCATCTTTCTCTGTGATTCCGGCGCAGTATGCCCGTTTCCTGAGAGGATCTTTTCAGTAAATTTGGGGGAGAGGTACCGCCGGAGTTGGTTGTATTTCTCCAGTTGCCGGACCTGCTCCTGAACTCTGGATTCAAGGCCGCGGTTCATCTCCACGAGTTCGTCCTGGGTCTTACGAAGTGCGGCGGTTCTTTCCCTGACCTTTTCTTCGAGGCTCCCTGCGTATTCGTCAATCTGCTCTTTCGCCTCCTGGAGTTCCTGGTGCGCCTTTTCCAGGGCAGCATACGCTTCGTTCTTGGCGCTGATGCTCTTCCGCAGTTGATTGAGGGTATCGATCAGTTCTTTCCCCGGGTTTCTTATGTCCTTTCTTCCGGAAAAGACGGTGGCGACTCGACTGGTCAGGCACACCCGATCGTACATCACATCCAAAATGAAGTAGGGAGCGAGGAAAATTTCTCCCTCCCTCATAAGCGTCCTGCCGTCTACGGTGACTGTCTCCGTTATGAGAATCGCCTCGTGTTCCTGGGGATTCAGGGTATTTGCTGCCTTTTTCGCATATCTTCCCAGAAAATAATTGCAGTCGTGAATCCGATCGGGCTGCAGGAAGACCTTTTCACCCACGATACTTCTTCCCCCGTGTCCGGGATGCCGGATAGTCAGGAGATCACCCTCTCTTTTCGGCTGAAGATCGTAGGAGGTGAATTCCGGTTCTCGTTGGAAGAGAATTTCGGGATCATAGGGATTCAGGTGTTGTTCTACCAGAGCCGGTTTAAGGCCCCATATGGTTGGAATGGCGGAAATCATTCCCCGCAGGAACGGGTCTCCTATGTAATCGCTGTTGGGGTCCACGTCCCTGTGAAATTCGACCTTGAGGATCGTTCGGAATCTCTGCGCCCGCCTGTCGAAGCAAGGGGAGACAATAATATCGATCTCTTTGGTATCGTTCAGGTTCTTATTGAAGAAGGGGAGACGCTTGAATCCATCTCCCGGGGTGCTGAAGAGTCTTGCAAACACGTGGAAGCGCCCCCAGGACTTGAGATCTGCGGAGGAAAAACCGCAAGCGAAGTAGAAGCGTTGGTCGTTGACCAGCTGTTTCGCGCGCCGGAAGATCTTCTCGAAATTTTCATAGGTGGTCCATTCATCTTCATCGAGAAAGAACTCATCAGCCGAGGAGCACTCCTCAAACGGATAGCAGAGATCATGAAACAGTTCTTCATGACTCCCTGTTTTGCTTTTAACATATGCTGCGATTATCTTGATATTCCGGTTGCTGATGCAATCGAGGCGGCTCATGGGATCGGCTCGGAAAAGGGTTCCATGTTTTAGAGCAGACCTGTTATTTGCTTGAAGCGATACAAAAGGTGATTCAGGTCCTCAGACGGTACGCTCCTGGGGACATGCCCGAGAATGCCACATCCTTCTGCTTTCTCATGAACCTCCGCTTCAGGGAGATCGCTCAGGAGGATGACGGAGGTCAGCGGTGAAGCCTTAACCATGTCAACCAGTCCCTCAAATGGGGAATCGGTTTCCAGGGTAGTTCCGACTACTGCAAGTTGAAAGCTCTCCGATTTCAAGAGCGAAACAGCTTCATTGAAGCTCGAAAGGACATGCAGCTCGTAAGAGCCGTTGCTGAGAATATCTTTCACTAAATCGACCACTGCCGTGTCTTTTTCGAGGATGAGTACGCGAACATCTTCCTGATCGATCATGGCAAAACCTCAAGGGGTGATTTCGGTCTGGATTCCGGGAAAACCCAGAGGCAGGGTTAATCATATCCATATTTCAGGAAACAGGCAAGATGCTTTTTCATCTCCATATTTTATCTCTTGACAAAGAGATGGAGTGTTATAGTATTACACGCTCAAGCATCGGGACGTAGCGCAGCCTGGAAGCGCACCTGAATGGGGTTCAGGGGGTCCGGGGTTCAAATCCCCGCGTCCCGACCAGAAAACAGAATAAAAACGGTAGGTTATGTTCTTGTTGATCTACCGTTTTTTCGTTAGAAATCCTCGATTTTGGGTTCTGTGTTCCCTCTGTGTTCCCCACTCGGTTCAATCGCTCCATTATTGCTGGAATAGAACCTAGCCAGTTTCTCCTGGTTCAAGAGCTTTCGGGAAATGTTGAGGTGTGCATAACGGTCCGTCATTGAGAGATCCCTGTGCCCTATCATTTCCTTTACATCTTTGAGATTTGCCCCCGACAAGAGAAGATTGGAGCAGAAAGTATGCCTTAGATCATGAAAGTGCAATCCATCTGGCCCTGCAATTTTCCGCGCCTCCCTCTACACCTTGTCAAACCTTTTGATAGGAGTTCCGTCTAACCTGCAAAAAACGAGGCGAGAACCATTATTGTCTTCAACTTTCTTCCTATGGCGCATCCATTTTTGGTGTTCCTGCCATTCGAGAAGTGCCTGTTTAGTCCTGGGCATCAAAAACTCGGTGCGCAGCCTTCTAGTCTTTGTCCTGAAGAATCTGATAAGACCGATGCCGTCATAATCAGAATTGATATCGGGCCACTTTAGGTCCAAAATTTCCTGTCTTGACGCACCGTGCTCAGCTCCAAGATAAATGCAGTCATATTATTCATTAACTAATGTTATGATGACTGGTGGTTTCCAATGTGTTATTTTTATATTGGTCATATCTAAATCATCCTAAAATAATGTTTGTTATTGATATCTGTGTCATGACATTATTATTATAGAATACAATTAATCTTTTGCTAGGTACTTTTGGCATAAAAATGACATTTTATATAATTTTTGTGCAAATTTATGTATAAGTGGATAGATGATGAGTATCTGAGGCAAAAATATGTGGGTTGATGTATGTGAGGTATTATATTGAAGGATGGAATGGAAAACTTGGTCCTGATAAATGACAGGGCCAGCGATGAATCGGATTTATGGATTTATCGGCGAATTGTTATACCGTCACACACACAATCTTTTCAGGCGTGTATGTGTGTGAGGGTTGTTTGAAGTCGGGTGACAAAAGAAAATGCCGGAAGTTGTAGCGGGAATCCGACCTCTATATGGTTGCCAGATAGTGCCACACGCATTTAGGCAGTCCTGGGCACGAGATCTCGCTCGATCCCTTACTCTGCTATTCAGTTTAGGATCGATTGCCAGATTGGGAATTTAGGAAGGTTTATTTGGTCTATACTTCACTCGACCGATTTTGAAAGTTTCCTTTGGCAGTCGTCATAAAATAAGCGCCACACTCAAGCGATCTATACCCATCTGATCATGTTCTGAAAGGATAGGGCAGAAACACTTCGAAAGAACTTGACTTTTTATGTCGCATTGCAGGGGCATATGAAGGAAGCACTGGCTGAATGCGATCGAGCGCTCACTCTTGATCCCGACAACGAAGTGTTTCGTCAAAACAAACTAACCTTCGAAACGGGCAAGATTGAGAGATTAATAGATACGACCGGGAAGATTATTCGAAGCCGCCCTTTCTCGGTATAACTCGTTCATGCAGCAGGGTCGCAAGGGGCCGCGCCCGCTGAAAAGTGGCATTATCCAAATCCTTGAACCCGAGCTGCAATGTAATGTGACGACTATATTATCAATGCTATCGTTTTCACCCTCATTTAAAAATAACAACTACGCTACGAAATCTTCACTTCAATATCCATGTGCATCAACAGATTGGTAGTTTAGTGCAAAAAAGGTGCAATGGCTTGTAACTTATTGACTTGTTTAGTGACTCAGGGGTTCAAATCCCCGCGTCCCGACCATAGATTTAAAGTGATGTTGGCTAGTTAGCAGGCAACAAATTCTTCGGCTTTTCTCTTCTGTACCCCATTTCCCCGTATTTATACCATATTTGGGCTCAAATTTTCTCCTCAGTCTCACTGCCTTTTTTGTCGAACTTGAAGGTGCAGAGGGACTATCAGGGGTCATCGAGGAGGTGATGCGCAGGCATGGACTGGAAAAAACGACTTGACAAAGATCTGAAGAGCAAATTACAAAAAGAGGTATAACCAATCAGAAGCAAACGAAAAAACAGCACTTGTTACGTATAGCTTGCCTCAACATGCATATGTCCTCCGCTCTTTTCAGTGTGGATATTATAACAATATGCATTTCATGAATGCCTAAAAGGAGGGTTCTTCCGGTTAAAGAGACGCCTTGAAATTTTATCCGGAAAAGCTTGGAGCCGGCCGCCTTTGCATCGATCGCTCATCCCTGCGTAACCCTGATCCATGAGAGGACCACCATGTATGATGAGATTCCCCCTAATAAGGCAGATCTTGAAACAAGGCCTGAGTTGAGTCGGCAGGAACAGTTACTGGAGACTCTAGTTTTCCTGTCCCTGATTGTGCCCTCTATGATTCTCTCGTTTCTGGTCGTAAACCAGGGAAAACTGAGCTTCGGAGTCACGGCGTTTGCCACTATTATGCGTGACCTTGCCTTGGTCGGTTTGATCCTATATTTTCTCCGGACCAAACGTGAGCCGATGCAAGGAATCGGCTGGACAAGAAAGAATTGGAAGAAGGAAA
Organism: uncultured Desulfobacteraceae bacterium; assembly: GCA_964581175.1. Classification (GTDB taxonomy): domain Bacteria; phylum Desulfobacterota; class DSM-4660; order Desulfatiglandales; family Desulfatiglandaceae; genus B46-G9. The sequence goes on along the minus strand of CAZONI010000008.1, from coordinate 23,633 downwards.
TTGGACTGGGCTTCGTGCTCTATATCCCCGTGTTTTTTATCCTTCCATTGATCGAAAGAATCTTGGAGCAAGCCGGATTTGCGGTCCCCTCCACGCCGCTGCCTTCATTTCTGACCCCCCGGGACATGGGACAGTTGGTGCTGGCTTTCATCCTAGTAGTCGTTGTCGCTGCAGCCGAAGAAACCATATTTCGTGGGTATCTCATCCTGCGTTTCCGGTCCATTGCGCGGAGTTCAGAAGCCGCCGCTTTGCTGTCAGCGGTGATATTTTCTCTCGGACACGGTTACGAGGGAACGGCCGGAGTAGTAACCGTTGGGGTTATGGGTTTCTTCCTGGCCCTGATCTACCTGTGGCGTGAAAGTTTGATCGCTCCGGCTATCATGCATTTTCTGCAGGATTTTATCGGAATCATCCTGATCCCCTTGCTGGGAAATATATCTTAGGAGTGACGGAGTTCAAAGCGCTTTCCCGTCAGTCCCCGTCCCCTTCGTCCTCATCATCGCCGAAGTCGTCATCGAAATCGTCTCCGCCGTCAAAGTCCCCGAAGTCCCCCCAGTCGTCATCGTAGCCGTCCCAATAATATTCACCATGGACCGGGACGCCCACGTATCCTACGCATTGGGTAAGTGCGGCGGTTGACAGGACCAGAAAAAGCCTGAGGCACAAAAACAACTTCTTCCCTGCGGCATACATCTCGTTCCCTCCTGCCTGTTCCGTTTCTCCCTTTACCATCTCAAAAGCGATTTTCTAAAGAACGCATTGGCTTTCTTTTGCTGCTCAGGGGTGAGCACGGCCAATATCTTTTCGAATGTTCGAACAGTTTCCATGATCCGCCCTGCCGCCAGATGATCCATAGCCTTTACTTTCTCTTCCACACCCGGTAGATCGATTTTCTCCTCCACGAGAAGCCTCCGAATTTCCATGCGCAGGATCCGCAGGTCAGCGCCAGTGCGGATGAGATATTTTCGATGGGTCTCCAGCATCGATTCGATCCGGTCCATCTGACTATCCTGCAAACCCAGTTCCGTTCTCCGGGCAATGAGGTACTTTTCCCATCTGTGGACCATTCTCAGGATGCCGCCCTTCCAGGGAACCCGTCTCCAGGATTCCACCACTCGGGTCACAGGAATAAGGGGAGGTTCCGTCAGCTGCCGCGCCTTCCACGGGGATGTGGATCCTGCCTCCGCGCATCCGGCCCAGAAGAGGGAAAAAAGGATGAGTGCCGTCACTCTCGCCAGCCTTGGGTTGCCTAAGATCATTTTTTTCATGTCTTGCCTCCTTTCGACGCTCCGATGGGGCATAGGGAGGAATTTTTGCGAGACCAGTGACCTGTGTTAAATGTATGGAAAAGCTGTCGATCGGTACATAGATTGGATAATGTATTTTATGATGGAAGAACTTGTAGTTCGAAAAAAAGTCCTATTCTGTGGGGGGAGGTGAACGGCTTGTATTTCCTCGGTCTTCCTGCGGGCATACCTCACCACCACTTGACTATTACTGTTTTAGACCTTATAGGAAACACCATGAGCTACATTCAGGAGGCGTCTTTTATGAAACGCATACTGATCTACCTGGTGTTGCTGTCTTGGGTCGTTATCTGGCTCAAACCTGAGGCTCAAGTCGGTCCGCTGAAAGGCAGGGAGTACATCAAGCTGGACTGGGCCGAAGTTGTTGCGGGGGAAGGCCGTGCCGGGCTTACAATGAGAGATCCTGTATCTCACAGGCGAATTTTTCTCCCGTGGGCCAGTGTTGCGGTTATCCAGTACCCGGACCAGCAAGGGTCAGTAATCGACTGATCCAGGCTTCCGGACAGGCCTGGGAAATAATCTTACCTACCTATTCCAGCGAGCGTTCCCCTTGTCCGCCGGTCCCAGCATGCTTGGCCCTACCTCCTCACAGGGTGGCGCCGATAAGCTGGGAGAGCAGCTCGTTGGGACCGAGAAAGATTTGAACTATCTTGGCGTCCCGCATGTATTTCTCCACCGGATACTCCTTTGAATAGCCGTAGGAGCCCATGACCTGCACGCACTTGGTGGTAACGTCCATGGCCGTGTTGGTGGCAAAGACCTTGGCCATATTCGAAAACCGGTCTCTGTGGGGATGACGCTGCGTATTGGACCAGGCAGAGCGGTACACCAGGAGCCGCGCCGCATCTATGCCGGTGGCTATGTCGCTGAACATGGCTGAAATCAGGCTATGCTCGATTAAGGGTTTCCCTCCCACGACGCGTTTCCTGCAATAGGCGAGGGCGTATTCATAGGCCCCTCGCGCAATGCCCACGGAGATCATCCCCCCGCCGAGCCTGTTGTAGGTCAGGGTTTTGTGCAATATTTTTGCCCCGTCTCCGATTTTTCCCAGGAGGTTCCTTCGCGGTACGCGGACCTGGTCGAAGATGACCTCCGAATTCCTGTCGGCATGCATCCCCATCTTGGGTTCGGGCTTGCCGAAAGAGAGTCCGTCTCGATCCTTTTCCACCACCACAAGGCAGGAGCCCTTTTCACCCAGGCCGGGATCAATCGTGCAGACCACCACGTAGAGATACGCAATCCCTGCATTGCTGGGCCATATCTTTGTACCGTTTATGATCAGATCGTCGCCGTCTTCCGTGACTATGGTGCGGCAGGTTCGAAGTTCCATGCGGGGGTCTTCGATGTCCGCGCCCGATGGCGGTTCCGTCATGCATATCCCCCCCACATTGGCCTCCTCGCGGGATGCCAGGGGTCTGAGGAATCGCTCCCTCTGCTCCGGATCAGCCGCAATGACGATGGGAGTCATCGCAAACCAGGTATCCCCGATAACGGTCGCCATCCCGCCGTCAACCGCGGCAAGTTCCTCCAGGACGACCATGGTATCCATGTTGTTCCCGTTCGACCCGCCGAATCTTTCGTCGATCGGAAATCCGAGCAGGCCGATTTTTGCCGCTTCCAAAAGGATCCGGTCCACCAGTTTCCCCTCGGCATAGTCCGTCTCGAATTGATCGCGGACCGGGAGGATTTCCTTTTGAGCAAATTTCGCCGCCATGTCTTTGATGAGTTTCCTCTTTTCCGAAAATTCGAAATTGAACATGCTGCCATTCCTCCCCGTCATGTCTGTCAGTTTCGAGTATCATTCCATCTCCGGGCCGTCAGGTAAAGGAAAATTGCAACAGCACCCCCCTGACCCCATAGCAGACGAGATGGGCAAAGATAAAAGCAGCCTTCGAGTCCCGCAAAGGTCGAATGAGGGGATCATCGCGGAGTTATCTCCTGACGCGAGGGCACCCGATATACGAGTATTGTATGATCATTGACAGCCTTCATTAGTATTCGAGGTGAAGGAGTGAAGATGTAGCCGAACAACTGGTTGTTCGGTCCGATGATGCTCCAGGTGCTCGAGGTGTATTTGGAGAAGTCCTGGATACGGGAAATCAAGGCCGACAGGGTCCCCTGGTCCTCGACTCTGGTCCACCATCTCCCCACCAGTTTGTTTTCGTCATTCTTCGGTTCGAACATGATCGCCGTTGGAATTTCCCCTGAAGTTGCCGAATAATATACGTTATATCCATTCCAGTCCCTTTCTAAATCCTGTATGGTCACTTCTGTTTGCCGCCTTTCCGGTATCCCGAGCGATGCACATCCGGAAAGGAGAAAGAACGATAGGAGACCTATGACGGTCCTGTATACTTTTCCCGTATTCATGATATGTCCTCCTGCTTCAGGTGCACCTGCCACCCCTCAGTCGAAGATGCAACAGTACCCGGTTTAAAAAAAGGCCTCTCGATAATCATCAACCTGTCACGAGTGAAACAAGGTGTCCCATTTGTGAAATAAAATGAAAAAATCCCCCATCCGAAACCGCAAAAAGCACGAAAAAAACCGTGAAAGGGGAGCAAGAATACTTTTGTCCGAAATTAATCACTCATCTCTTCTTCTGCAAGTAAGGGAACGCTATGCCTGCGATGCGTCTGACGATGTGATCTGTACGGGGAGTTTGGTCGAGCCTGACTTTCACCGCTGCCTTCTTGCGGCCGATAGTGCGGATCCGCGTTTGATTCAGATATGGATGATGCATTCGGATGATTTGATCGATTGCAGAAAAGCGCCTGGTGCATCCTTGAGGGAGACAACGAAAATCGCTGGGTTGGCCGAAAACGGCAGGGCCGGTTCTTCACTTTATTCGTCCGGTGAGACCTTTTGTTCCTGTCTGCTGCTTCTTGGAGCAGTCGTCCTTCTCAGACGAGGCGTTTCGCAATATCCCCCGCCTCCGCGACGATGCGATCGAAAAGTTCCTTGACGGTCGGGATATCGCGGCACATTCCCACACCCTGGCCGCAGGAAATCATGCCCAAGTCCAGATCTCCACGGTCGTACATCTGTTTGGCCTTCTCCCCGGTGGCCATATTCAGAATTTCGGGAAGGCCGGCCTGCTGCTTTTCAAGCTCCACGATCTTTCTTGCCGCTGAATTGGCCCACACCCGGTGGGTGGCCCCGATGGATCGCATGACAAGAAGGGTATCCTGCTCGCCGGCCTCAACGAGGGCCTTTTTAAGGCTCTCGTGGATCGGGGCTTCCCGGGTGGTGAGAAGGCGGGTCCCCATAATCACTCCTTCGGCCCCCAGGGAAAGAAGCGCCAGGAATCCCCTCGCATCGGATACGCCTCCTCCTCCAATGACCGGGACCCGGACGCTTTCAACCACCCTGGGCACCAGGACCAGGGTCCCGATATCCAGCTTGCCGGTGGCGCCGCCGTTTTCGTACCCTACAACGGTAATGATGTCGGCCCCGAGCCCCTGGACCTTCAGCGCATAACGGACCCCCACGCACTTGTGCATCCAGATCAGCCCTGCCTCCTTGAACCGCGCGCACAGGTCCTCGGGAGCCGAGTGGCCGGAAGTCTCCACGATCCGGACCCCTTTGTCCAGCAGCACGTCCATGTAGTCGTTATTGTCGATAGGCCGCATCATGGGAAAGAGATTCAGATTAACGGCGAAGGGCTGATCGGTCAGGTCCTCAAGCTGATCAAGGGCCTCGGCAAATTCCTCCCGGCTCTTGTATATGGCGGAGGCCAGAATCCCCAGTCCGCCGGCATTGGAAATGGCCGCGGTGAACGGAGCTGTGGTGATATGCATCATTGTGCCGCCAACGATCGGATACTTGATTCCAAGCATTTCCGTGATCCTGGTACTGAACATGTCTTCTCTCCTCAAGGCGCTCAAGTCGGCGAAAGCAGGTTCGGCTGCTTTCAAACACCTTCCGCCAGGAAAAGGATGTTTAGGAATTCACACGGTTCCAACGCAATCACCGAATGATTTTCCTTGCCGTCATGGTAGAGCAGATCTCCTTCGTTCAGTTCATACTCATCCCGACCGTACCGGAAAATATTCCTGCCCTTTATGATGTAGGTGAGCTCTTCGCCCTCATTCTTGTGTTTGCTGATGAATTCACCCTTTTCCGCCGTGCCGAGAGTGACCGAAATATTTTCATGAATGGTCCCTTTGTGGGCGAGGATTTTGAGTTTCAGCTTATGGCTTTCGATGACGGGCTGCTCGCTTCCCCTGATGTGAACAACCGCTCTTTCTTCGACCACAAGAGAAAGGAGTGGATGATTCAGATGGTAGGCGATGTCGGAAAGGAGGGCCACCGAGGGGCTCACCTTATCTGTTTCGATCCGCTGGATCGTCAACAGGCTTACGCCGACTTTTTCAGCGAGCTCTTTCATCGACAATCCGGCGCCCTTTCTTATCTCGCGAATCCTTTTTCCAACATGCGGCGGAGCAGGCTTCATATCCCTTCCTTTCAGAGAGAAGATATCTTTAAAACCCTGAGGGCGTTCTTATACAGGAGCTTGTCCTTGACCGTGTCGTGGAAGGGCAGGAGATCGAGTTCGTTGACGACACGGTCATGGGAGACGATGGAGTCAGTCGCAAACAGGATCTGGTCCTGAAGCACAGAATTTCCGTAGACCAGGAAAGGTTCCCAGCCGGTACCGGGCATGACCATGTATTTTGGCGATATCCCGCCTATTTCAAGGTACACGTTGGTGTGCTTCCAGGCCACGGCCACCATTTCGTTGACCCAGGGCCATCCGGCGTGATTCGCAACGATGACCAGTTTCGGAAAATCGCAGGCCACTTCCTCCAGCCACCGGGGATGGCTGTAATCGATCTTCCTGTTCATGGAGAAATTGATCGAGGAATGAATGGTCACGGGGATGTCGCTCTGCTGGCAGTAGGAATAGAGCGGATAGAGCCGCTTGTCATTGCAATAGATGCCCTGAATCCAGGGCTGGAGATTCAACCCTTTCATGTCCCAATTCCTGACATACCGGTCCAGGTCGGCAACAGGATCGTCGGTTGCCAATGGGTCGATACCGGCAAAACCCATGAGCATATCCGGGTGTCGTTTAACCGCTTCTCCCACCCGCTGGTTCAGAAGATCGACTTCTCCGTACGTATACTCGGCCTGGAGGACGGCCAGGGACACGCCGCTTTCCTTCATCTGATCCACGAGTGTGTCCAGGGGCAGGGTGCACAGGCGCTTGAAATCATAGAGCTGCTTGTATCGGTCCATAAAAGCCGGCATGGCGTCATACCCCCCGATGAAGAACTCCTCTCCCGTCCCGATGATACGAAAGTCAATAATGGTCATATGGCGTCACCTCAATGTTGTCCTCTGGATCCGTCTATATCTTTTTGCGGTCATAGCATCCCTTTGTCAGGTCTTCCCGTTCTTCAACAAGCTTTTTCTTCTGCACCCTCTCAGACGGTGTTTTCGGCAAACTGCTCCTCAGTTCATAGTAGCGGGGCACTTTGAATGCTCCGAGGTTTTGCTCACAGTATTCGGCTATTTCTTCGCAGGTGGCTTCCACACCCTGCTTGAGAACCACGTACGCCTTCACTTCTTCACCTCTGATTTTGTCCGGCACCGGAATCACTGCCGCATCCATGACTTTGGGATGATTCATGATCGCCTGTTCCACTGCGCCTGCCGATATGTTCTCTCCCCCCCGCCGGATGATGTCCTTTTTCCTCCCCACGAAATGGTAGTCGCCGTCTTCGTCCTTGAAAGCGAGATCGCCGGAATGGAACCAACCCCCCCGGAACGCGTGTTCAGTAGCCTCGGGATCTTTATAATACCCTTTCATCATGCCTCTTCCACGCCTCACGAGAATCTCGCCAACTTCCCCGTCCGGCACCTCCCTATCATAGTCATCAGCGATTTTCGTTTCACGGTACCACAAGGGGCGCCCGATGCACCTAGTGCCGGGTTTTCGGTCGCCACCCGGTATCACGGCGATATCGGCCGTGGTCTCTGTGGATGCGTATATTTCGTAGACCGGCACGTTGAATCTGTCTTCCCACGCCTTGTGGATGTAAGGCGAGATCCCGGATGTCTGTACCATTCTCAAGCTGTGCTCTTTGTCAAGGTCCGATGGCGGCATGTTGAAAAGGAAGGCTGTCATGGAGCCGATGCAGTAGAAGCAGGTTATGCCGTAATGTCTGATGTCGTCCCAGAATTTGTGCGTGCTGAACTTTTCGGCCAGAACCAGCGCTGCATTCCGGGACATGACCATGAGGGTATTCCACTGGGGGTCCATGTAATAGAAGGGCTGCGCGGTGAGAACACGGTCCTTATCCGTGAGGGCGAACAAGCGTGCCTGGACCTCGGCCAGATGCACAAAGTAATCATGCGACGCCATGCATCCTTTGGGGTTTCCCGTGGTGCCGGAGGTGTAAAGGATGACGGCGAGATCCTCCGGATCGATGTCGACGCCCTGAAGATCTGCGGGGCCGTCGAGGAGCGTCGAATAGGGGACGGCATCGCCCGTATTCGAGTTATCAATATTGATAAGAAACTCCAGATGAGAGAGATTTTCTCGAATAGCTTCCACTTGTTCCAAAAGCCTGTCTTCGCTGACCAGCACGCGCGCTTCGGAATGAATCACAATATAAGCGATTTCTGTCGCCACAAAACGGGCATTGACCGGCACCATGACCGCCCCGATCATATTTGCCGCCAGCCAGGCGCAGGGAAACTCAAGACAATTGTTAAGCAATATTGCTATCTTATCACCTTTTTTCACTCCCAGTGACAAAAAGCCGTTCGCCACGCGACAGACATCTTGAAAAAAGGCCTCATACGTTTTTTCCTCATTTTTATATAGAAAAAAAGCTCTGTCTGGGCTGAGGGTTACCGCATTTTCAAAGAGTGTCCTGATATTGTGCATCCACTCGCTCCTGATCCGACATCTCGGAAGTTCAATAGCGTATTGTGTCTACCATCCTCTTGCAGGCATCTTCCTTTTGATGCCACGCCCGCGATGGTGGTGTCCGTCGTATCGATCTCCCATTCTTCTCCCGCCTGAAGGAGATCATTGGAAACCCTGGTACCTGGTTAGAATTGAATTATCAATGTATTAGTATTGATATGATGTCAAGAAAAAGTTATCAAAAAATATAAATAATTTCTCACTAGCATTTTCATAAAATATAACTATGTAGCAATATCAATAGAATGTATACATGCTGATGAAAAAGGGTGCGCTTGAAATATATTCTAGTATATAAAGATTGGCCTCTCGGTTCTTGCCCGGATTCATCACAAATGAGGATCGATCCTCGTTCAGAATCTTTTGAGGCCGGCTTGACCGGGAGAGGTCAGGTGATTAGTGTTTATTCGAGGGAATTGAGAAAGGAAGGAAAAAATGGACACAAGAAAGAAAATCAACGTGGGCCTTATAGGTGCCCTTGCATTACTGCTTCTTACAGGATGCGCGTCATTGAACCTGCCACTGCTCGAAGCACCGGGAAGTTATGGAGAGAAGGTTACCATTCAAGATCTTGTTAAGAATTGGCATGACTATACGATTTATTATGCCGGGCTTACTGAAGATATCCCCGCAGCACTCCTGTTTGATCCGAAAAATGACGACAAAACGCTGTTAGGCAAAAGGTGGAAAAAAGTGACGAACAAGGAGACCTTGATCGGCATGGTTTCATTCATCAACAACTATGTCAACTACGAACCACGACTCTATAGCATTGTGGGACCGGATCACGTGGTTTATGGCTACATATTTTCCCCCACAAACGAGGTCTACTTGAAGGTTCTTAATGCGGACACCATCTATGTTTACGATATAGAATCTCCTGTTTACCGGGGTGGCGGGGGAGGTAGAGCGGATCACGGGTCTAAGCATTGATTCTGACCTATTTCCTCTTACACAATCTCAGGAGTTTCTCCAAGGGCCGGGTGTTGATTACATCCTCCGCCTCGATCCATCCCCGCCGCGCCTGGTCCACACCAAAGCGCATGTTGTCCAGACCGCCGATGCTGTCGGCATCCGTGGAGATGGCTATCCTCGACCCTCTTGCATTGAAGCCTGCACCTGGGAGCCGAAAATCCTGTCGTTTCCAACTGAGGGTCACATGCCTTTTACCTTAAGAAGGTTGTTTACCTTTCTGACGCCTTTGGTAGATCCGGCGATTTGGCCGGCCTTCTCTCTCTGTTCTTCGGTCTTCACTGCTCCGGTCAAAGTCACTGTCCCTTCAAAGGTATTGACCGAGATGGCAAAACCCCTCAAGATGGATTCATCAAAGAGTTTCGCTTTGACCTTTGTTGTGATGGTCGCATCATCGACCACTTGCCCTGCTGATCTCCCCGCAGGGGTCTGGCAGGAGGAAAATACGAATAAAACCGCCATACACAAGAGCAGAGCGGACAATCGAGTGGATGTTTTCATTGTTTTATCTCCCTGAAATAGTATTTGTTGAAGGAACTTCAATTATCGCTCCTGACCGTGTTTCCGGCCCAAAAGGATTGTGTTGACTCTTCCTGCCAGGCATTCGATCATGTATATGAAAACACAGAGAGACTGAATCTGTATGTAAGGTCTTTAGTTTATTTATCGTGGTTATGCGCTGTATTTTGTGGGGGAGTCAACCGTCGCCGGAGAGGATTTTGTGAGCCTTTCCAATTGCCTGATGACTCACTTGAATGCGCCCTGAGGGTTGCTTCCTTGCTGTGTGGCATGGCGGCATCATGTCTTGGGTATGATGAGACGTCCCTTTCTTAGCATGATTGGGACGTCTCAGAGTTGGCATTAAGGTGTCAGCTAAAATAGCCGCTCTTTCAAGTCGAGATCCTCCGCCGTTGCCAAGCCCGCCATCAGTTCCCATGCGAGTGATTTTCCCACCCACGAGAATTATTATCGCCATAATTCCAGTAGTGGTCTCCAGAATTGCGATCATGATATTCGTATGCATGGTGCCCGTAGTGGCGTCCACGGTCGTAATGACGGTCGTGCCAATAAAAGCAGCCGGAGGCCGTAAAGGCAAATATGATAAAGAGCAAAGTTGCTATTGGTTTCCAGCCCGTCATAACACTCACCTCCTTCCGATTGATCTCAATCAGGGCCGGACACAATGCCACAGCCCTTTTCCTATTAGTCGTTGATTCTAGACAGGAGGTTACTTCACACTTGATTTATAGGGTCCCGCTGACGCCCTGATGCACAAAGGACGAAGAGACAGCATCCGGGTGGATAATCGTGGGGGACATCGGTCTAGCCACCGCTTTGCCTGGGCATAACCGCCTGCCATGGCTGAGAAAGATCTCATTAAGTCGTCACGCACCCCTCACGAAATCCCTCAGCTGCCCTGGCGTCAAGAGTCATAGCGGCTCTCTCGTAATAGGCCTGAAGTTTTTGAAGATGATCCTTCGGAATCGCAACCTCATTTGAACCAATCGGGCTTTTTCCCTTTCCCCGAACAGTTTCCCGGAAAATCCCTCTATCTATGTTTCGGTCACCGTTCGAGTCGATAAGAATCCATTCACGATCGGTTTCCCCGGATGTATCGGCTGTTGTAGTGCTGACCTTCACGATGAGTACCGAATCATGAACAATGGCTACGGCATGATTTTTCGATACCAGAAGACCCCGCAGCAAATATATATTCAGTGCTCTGCCGGGTATCAGGCCCTTGTTGATACCGCCGGCCTCCTCAGACTTTTCCTCATATTTTGTCACCAGCAGATAATCATTCGGCACGGATGAAAACGGATTTCGACCCATAAGCTTCTGAACTTCGAGGCAATTCTCTAACGCAATAGGAGGAAGGTCCTTCACGGAAAATGACCTCGAAGACAGTTCCGTAGCCGGAGCAATGCCTGATACGGCAATCGCCGCGGCCCCCAAAAAAACAACCCCAAGTATCCTTCTAAGACGAGATGCTTTCATTGTCTTTTCCTTTCATGTATGGAGTTATGGCTTCTCAGACAACCCCGTATACCTAACCTAAGAACAAATCAGGCAAATACAAGTGGAGGCAGCGTTCCGGAGCCGGGTGACATCCAGGAGGCACAAATACGCCGGAGTCGGATTGCCTCACAGGCTCCGTTTGAACAGCAGCGTGGCCAACGTCATCATCAGGAGCGAAAAACAGATCAGGAAGAGGAGATCAAAGGAAACTGCGGTTAATGGCGCGTTTTTGAGCAGGAGCTCTTTGAAGGCGTGAACGGCATAGGTGAAGGGGTCCACGGCTGAAATTACTTTCATCCAACCAGGGAAACCATAAATAGGATAGACCGCCCCGCTCGGAAAAAACAGCAGGGTGTTCAACACGCCGAAGATGGCGCGCGGAACGAGTGGGTCATTGATGCGCACCATCAGCATGAACATCATGCTGATCAAGGCCAGGGAGGTTACGATGTTAAGAATGATCAAGTTCAGGTAACGGAGAGGATCGAGGGGGTTGGGAATACCCGAGATGATGGAGCCAAGGGTCGTCAAGACCAGGCCTGCGAGAAAGGCCTTTATGGCCCCTGAAAGGGTAAAGCCGAGGATCAATTCCAGTTTGCTTATGGGAGTGACCAGGTATCCCTCGTGCAACCCGCGGGCTTTATCGTCTATAAAGATGATGCCGCCGCCGATCATCGCCGACACAAAGATGGCCAGGACGATGGAGCCGGCGAGCAGATATTGAATATAAGGGACGTACGGATACAGCTCTACTATCCGCAATGTGGCCTGTGTGGGGACTCGCGGACTCTGGTGGCCTTGCAGGCCAAAGGCGGCCACCAGTGGGGTCATCACCCCTTCCAGAGCAGAGACCGCAAAGTTGTCGGTGTTGTCTTCGATCAAAGCGACTTCGGGCTTGTCCTGGGCCGCCACTTTCCGGGAAAAATTGGGCGGAATATCCAGTATCGCATTAATTCGTCCCTCGCGCAGATCTGTGAGGGCGACCTTCTCATCGTTGTATGGAACGGTAATGAATGTCCGGGCATTGTTCGCGATTGCATTGAACATCTCCCGCAACTTGACGGTTTCAATTCTCCGGTCATGATCCACAACGGCCACGCGCAGATCTTTTATTTTTCCTCCGAAGGCGTAACCCAGGACCACCAGCTGCACAAGAGGGAAAAACATGGAAACCAGGATCAAAGTGGGGCTGCGCCTGAATTTCCTCAGATCGCGTTCAATGAGAGCTGACGTTCGGTACATCTCTCCTCCTCACCGCCTCTTATACATGACTTTGGGATCGAATCCCAGGGCATCCTGCAGCTCATCCCGGAGTTGCCGGCCTGTGTAATGCATGAACACATCGTCCAGGGTCGTACTCTGAACGGAAAGTGAGAGAATTTGCACCTTCGCATCCCGTGCTTTCTCGATCAGTTCGGTCGTGGTCTTGGGGCCATTGTTGGAGCTGATCCGGAAGACCTGCTGATCTTCTTTGATGTCCTGTACCTCCGAAAGATTCCGAAGGGTGTCCAGCCAACCTTCGGGAATGGCGGAAAAGCTGACTTCCAGGATGTTGTTGCCCGGGATGGAGGCTTTCAATTTCAACGGCGAATCCAGTGCGACCAGATCCCCATGATCCACGATGGCGATGCGGTCACACAGCTTATCGGCTTCGTCCATGTAGTGGGTGGTCACGAGAATCGTGAGGTCCCGCTCTTTCTTGAGTTTTGTCAGCATCTCCCAGACTGAAATTCTGGACACCGGATCGAGGCCGGTAGTGGGTTCATCGAGAAAAAAGATCCGCGGCTCGTGCACCAGGCCCCGCGCAATTTCCAGGCGACGGCGCATCCCGCCGGAAAAATTCTTTACCGGCTTGTCGGCCCAGGGAAGGAGGTCGACCGCTTCCAGAAGCTCCGGCACCACCCGGGACCGTCTCTCTCTAGAGACTTTGTAAAGCTTGGCAAAGATGTCCATGTTTTCCTTGGCAGTTAAGTCCAAGTCCGAGGTCATGGCCTGGGGTATCACGCCGATGTTGCTTCGGACTTTGTTGGCTTCCTTGATCACATCGAACCCATTGATTCGCGCGGTCCCCGAAGTGGGTGGAAGCAGCGTCGTCAACATACGGATCAAGGTGGACTTGCCGGCCCCGTTTGGACCAAGCAAACCGAAAATTTCTCCTTCTTCTACGGCGAAAGTGATTCCTTTGACCGCACGGAAGTCACCGAAACGTTTCTCTATTTCAATAGCTTCAATAGCCGGCATGGTCTTTCCTCGCAGAGTTTTCACGTGGCCGGCGGCCACTTCCTTTCTCTTCCGGAAGGTTCAGGCGTACACCCGGCGCTATTGCTCTGAAAAGGGAAGAATGATGTAAGCCGTCAAGCCCGGCCAGAGACTGCGGTCCCGGTTGTCCACACGCAGGCGGATTTCAAAGGTCCTGATATCCCGTTTGGTGCGGCTGACATCCCGCTGGGTTGCGTAGCCGGCATCTACTCCGCGAAAAAAAACCGTTCCCATTCGCTCCTCACCCGAAGGGAAACGCACTTTCAACGAATCGCCGAGCCGTATCTTATCAATGTAGGTCTCTTGCACGTCTCCCCGGACCCAGAGATCATCCGGATCAATCAGCGTCAAAATGGGCTGTCCGATATTGACCACTTCTCCCCGGCGGGCATCCAGGACCGAGACCGTTGCATTTAAGGGAGCCGTGATTTGGGTGTAGCCGAGGCGAATCCTTGCCTTTTCAGACTGGGCGTCTGCCGCGGCCAGGTTTTGTTTCCTGGCCGTGAACTGATTCAGCCGCACAGTGATTTGATACTCATCGGCATGGGCGAGGGCTACAGCGGCTTTTTGAACTTCCGCCTGCTTCTTGAGAGACAGCAGGTGTTCTTTGTCTACCTCGTAGGCGGATCGCGCCTGATCAAGAGATTGTGCAGAAGCGACCCTTTTTCGAGAAAGTGCGTCTATCCGCCTGTAGTTCAGCCGGGAATATTCCAGGTTGGCCTTGGCCTCGCTTACCTGGGCTTCTGCAGCTGCAAGAGCTGCCTCCGCCTGTCGGATCTGGCCAGCAGTCTGTGCTTTCTGAAACTCCAGCGCTGCTTTCTCTCCCTCCACCTGCGCAGCGGTTCCTTTAGCGGTGTCGACATAGAAGGCTCGGTCGGTCTCCAACTCTTGGGGATCCACAAGTGCCAAGAGCTCCCCGGGTTTGACCGAATCTCCTTCTTTCACCAGCAGGTTAACCAGCTTTCCCTGAATCTGGGAACTCACGTTGACCTCATGGGTGGTGACAATTCCCGTCAATTCGAAAGGCTGCGGACGTGTCGCCATCTTGTAGAGAACCACGGCTGCAATCACGGCGACCACAAGGACTCCCAGAGAAATAAGTCTCGGCTTCATTCCAACCTTTTCCTCTCTTTCAGTTTGCCGGCGCCTTTAGAGACTCCAAAATCTCACGCATGTGGTCAATATGAAACTGCACGTGAAACTCGCCCAGGCCCGCAATCAGGCCTTCCAGCGACGGAAATTCCCCTAACGGCGAATCTTTCAGCAGGGGGATGTGCGCCTTCCGGATCAAAGAAAAGATGATCGATTCATTAGGGAGGGGTCTACATCTTCAGTCTCAGACCCTGAGGATCGTGGGGGGCCTTTATGTGGACCTCGGCCTCGACCAGGCGCCCTTCCACGTCGATCTCGTACTTTCCGGACATGACCCACTCGTCGGATACGTCCTTGTTTTTCAAATAGCCCATGCCCATGGCGCAGCCGAGCAAGTGGGCGTATGCGCCGTGGGTGACGGCGCTGACTAATTCGCCGTTCCGATAAATCGGCTCATCATGGTAGAGCAGCGGCTCCGGGTCTTTTAAAGTGAACATGACCAGGCGTCTGGTGAGTCCGCTTTCCTTTTGCCTTAGGAGGGCCTGCCGGCCGATGAAGTCCGCCTTGTCGAGTTTGACCGCGAAACCGAGCCCGGCCTCGAACGGGGTGTCCTTGATTCCGATGTCCGATCCCCAGTGGCGGTAGCCCTTCTCCAGCCTCAGAGAGTCTACGGCGTGCAGGCCCACCGGTCTGAGGTCGAAGTCGCGGCCCGCACCCATGATCGCGTCGAAAACCCCGGTGGCGAATTCGGCCGGCACGTACAGTTCCCAGCCCAGTTCACCGGCAAAAGACATCCTTAAAGCCAGGGGCCGGGCATAGGCCACGTCGATGAACCGGGCCGTGGCGTAGGGGAAGCTCTCGTTGGACAGGTCGTCCGGGGTCAGTTTGGAGAGCAGGTCCCTGGACTTGGGGCCCATCACTCCGAACATGGCGTATCCGGAGCCGACGTTGGTCAGGAAAGCGTGTGCCCGGGACGGAATTTGGCGTTTGATCCAATCGAAATCCCTGGTTTCGGTGGCCCCGGCGGTAACGATAAAGTACTCGCCTTCGGCCAGTCTGGTCACGGTCAGGTCGGCCTCGATGCCGCCCTGCTCGTTGAGGAGTTGAGTGTAGACGACCTTGCCGATCGGGACGGCAATATCGTTGGTGCAGATTTTCTGCAGGACCGCCTCGGCATCGTCGCCCTGGAGCAGGAACTGGGCCATGGAAGAGAGATCATAAACCCCGACTCCATTCCGGACGGCCATGTGTTCGGCGGCCGAGCAGTCAAACCAGTTCTGGCGGCCCCAGGCGTATTCGTACTTGGGTTCGACCCCTTCGGGCGCGAACCAGTTGGCCCGCTCCCAGCCTGCCACTACCCCGAAACAGGCCCCCAAATCGGCAAGCCGGTCGTGGATCGGCGAACAGCGGACCGGTCGGGCCGTGTGGGGTTGTTTGTAAGGCCAGTGGTCTGCGTACAGGTTGCCCACCGCCTCGGTGACCCGGTCTGCCAGGTATCTGCCGTTTTGCTGCCAGGAGTGATATCGCCTGACATCCACGTCCCACAAGTCCTCTGTGGGGTAGCCCTGAATCATCCACTCGGCCACGGCCTTGCCCGCGCCGCCAGCGCTGGCAATACCCACCGAGTTCATGCCGCAGGCCACGAAGAAGTTCTTGACTCCCGGCGCCTCGCCCAGCAGGTATGCCGTGTCGGGGGTGAAACTCTCCGGCACCACGGTCAGATGGCGGATTTCGGCGTGCTCCATGGCCGGCACGCGGATGACGGCGCTGTCTATGAATATGGAGAACTGGTCCCAATCCTCGTTCAATTCCGTGAACTGGAAATGCTCGGGGATGCCTTTCATGCCCCAGGGTTTGGCTTTCGGTTCGAACCCTCCCATCAACAGGCCCCCAACCTCCTCCCGGAAGTAGATGTAGCCGTCCATGTCACGCAGGGTGGGCAAGCCCTTGTAGATGCCCTCCATGGGTTTGGTGATGACGTGCATGTGCTCGGCGGCATGAAGGGGTATGGCCACGCCGACCAGGTTGCCCAGCTCGCGCCCCCACATGCCGCCGCAGTTGACCACGTATTCGCAGGCAATTTCACCCATGTTGGTGACGACCGAGTTGACAGCCCCGTTTTTGAGCTTGATGTCGGTCACACAGACCTCCTCGAATACCCGGGCCCCGTTCATCCTGGCGCCTTTAACCAGGGCCTGGGCCGTATCGACCGGGTTGGTCATGCCGTCCTTGGGCAGGTAGTATGCCGCAGCCAGGTCGTCGGTGTTGATCAGCGGCCACATCTTCTTGGTCTCGTCAAAGCCGATCCGCTCCATTTCAATGCCGAAGGAATGGGCCATGGCCATGCCGCGATTGTATTCGTGAACCCGCGCTTCCGTCCGGGCGACCATGATCGAACCGTTTGCCGAATAGCCGGTCGCCTGGCCGGTTTCATCCTCCAATGACGCATAGAGCTCGGTCCCGTATCTGGCCAGTTTTGTCAGGGCTTCGGTGGCCCTCAACTGGCCGACCAGACCGGCCGCCGCCCACGTTGTGCCGCAGGTGAGCACCTTCCTTTCCAGAAGGACCAAGTCCTTCCAGCCGTATTTGGTCAGGTGGTAAGCGACGCTGCATCCGACTATGCCGCCGCCGATGACGACGACTCGTGCCTGAGAGGGTAATTTTTTCTGCATGATCAACTCCTTATGACAAAAACCTCTGGATTTAGATGAGGTTTTCCGGTAACTGTGTATAGTATCCGGCCTTGTTCAAATCAGCCCCGAGGTTTCTCGTTGCCGGGATCGTACAGGGGTATCCGGACCGCCTCGGCCTGCCGCCTCTCGCCCAGGATGGCTATTTCCACTCGGGTGTCCGGTTTTGCCGCCTCTGCCTTGAGGTAGCCCATGGCCAGGCTCTTTCCGAGATGGTGGCCGTAACCTCCCGAGGTAACGCGGCCGACGATTTCGTCGCCGATGTAGACCGGCTCGTCACCCATGGCTTCGGCGTTATCGGCGTCCACGACCAGGAGGGTCAGTCTGTCGGCCAATCCCTTTTTCCTTTGATCCAACAGGGCCTGACGCCCGATGAAATCGCCCTTCTCGAAATCGATAAACCGGTCCAACCCGGCCTCAAGGGGAGTTCTCTCACTGGAGATCTCACCGCCGAGCAGCAGATAGCCTTTCTCCAGCCGGAGCGAATTTAAAGCCCTGAGCCCATAGTTGGCTATGCCGAATTCCGCACCGGCCTCCATCAGCGCTTGATAGATGCTGCGCACGTTCTCGATGGGGCAATGGAACTCCCAGCCCAGTTCACCAACAAAGCCGATCCTGAAGGCCTTGGTTGGGGCCAGGCCGACGATGATGTCCTGCATGGTCAAAAAAGGGAAATGTTCGTTGGACAGGTCGGCATCGGTGAGCCTGGACAGGACATCGCGGGATTTGGGCCCCGACAGGATCAAAGCCCCGTACATCGTGGTCACGTTGTCGATGGCCACGCTGCCGTCCCTGGACATGTGCTTCTGCAACCAGTCCAGGTCGTGCCGTTCTGCCGATGCAGCGCTGACAAGGTAGTACCGGTCGTCGGCCAGTTTGGTGATTGTCATGTCGCACTTGAACCTGCCGCGATGGTCGAGCATGTGGCTCACCTTCATCTTACCAACCTTCC
Organism: uncultured Desulfobacteraceae bacterium; assembly: GCA_964581175.1. GTDB lineage: Bacteria > Desulfobacterota > DSM-4660 > Desulfatiglandales > Desulfatiglandaceae > B46-G9. The sequence continues at coordinate 5,402 of CAZONI010000008.1, read as the reverse complement.
GGGGAAGGGAGTTGGCGCACAGATAGTTGAGGCACCTCTCGGCCCCTGGTCCGTGGACTTCGAACTTGGAAAAGCCGGACAGATCGAGGACGGCTGCCCTTTCCCTGACCGCCCTGCACTCGCGCCCTACAGGTCCATGCCAGTTGGACCGCTTGAAGGTTTTGGCTTCTTTCCGGTCTTCCCCCTCGGCGGCGAACCAGTTGGGCCTTTCCCAGCCGTAAGTCGGCGCAAAGCTGGCCCCCTGCCTGTCCAGGAGATCGTGGATGGGTGAGGTCTTGACCGGTCTGGCCGCATCGCGAACCTCGCCGGAAAACTCGATGGCGTACATCATCCGGTAGGTTTCCATGGCTTTCTCATGGAGATACCTCTTGTTGGCATAGGAGCCGTAACGCCTGGGGTCGGAGAAACACATATCGATGCTTGCCTCCCCCTCGACGATCCACTCGGCGGTGTAGAGCCCGTAGGCGGCGCACTCGGTGATGCCGAAGCAGTGTCCGGCGTTTATGAAGAAGTTGGGAACGCCGAAGGCGGGACCGACAAGGGGCGCGCCGTCGGGAGTGTAGGTGATCGGTCCGTTGGTCTCGTGCCGGATGCCGATCGACTCCAGCGCCGGGACCCGCGCGATGGCGGCCATGAGGATGTCGTTGATCCGGTCCAGGTTGGGCGGCAGAGAAGAGGCTGCGAAATCGTCGGGCACACCCTCGGGATGCCAGGCCGCCGGTTCGGTTTCATAGGGACCGATCAGCAGCCCGGACATCTCCTGGCGCATGTAATAGGAAGTGTCCGGATCCCGCAGCAGGGGCAACTTCAATCCAGTATCCTTCAGTTCAGGCATGTCGCCGAACAAGATATGCTGGTGCTCGATGGGGATGATCGGGAGGTCCAGGCCGACCATGGCCCCGATCTTGGGGGCCCACAATCCCGCGCAGTTGACGACGTATTCGCAGGTGATGTTGCCCTCTCGGGTGTGGACTATCCACTCCCCGGAAATCGTTCTCGTGATGCCGGTAACCGGGTTGAAGCGGTAGATTTCAGCTCCCCGCTGCTTGGCCCCTTTGGCCATGACCTGGGTGACCCCGGCCGGATCGACATGACCGTCATCCGGATGGAACAAGCCTCCCAGGACTCCCTCAGTGTTGATAAGCGGGTAGATCTCTTTCATCTCGTCGGGTCCAACGAGACGCGAGTTGATGCCCAGGGTCCGGTCTTTTTGCTGGATGTGCTTATATTCCAGCATCCTCTCAGGATCCATTGCGATTCTGAGACTGCCGCAGGTATGCCAACCGGTGTACTGGCCCGTCTCCTCTTCCAGGGTCGGGTAGAGTTCCACCGGATAGTTGTGGATCTTGGTCCCGTTGTAAGTCCGGGCATACTGTGGCACGTTACCGGCGGCCAGCCAGGTCGATCCCGAAGTGAGTTCGTCCTTGTCCACCAGGACCGCATCGGTACAACCCAACTTGGTCAGATGATACAAGGTGCTGCATCCGGCGACTCCACCGCCGATAACCACTACTCGTGCATGATTCTTCATAGTAAGCTCCCTTATGGTCAGCAGAAGATCCCGGCGTTGTCATTCCAGCTCAGTCAGGCCGTACCATCCGGATCAAATGTCCAGCAGTGCATCGATACGGGCCTTGTCAAACCCGATGACTACTTCGCCGTCCACCACCAGGGCGGGTGCGGAACGAACGCCCAGGCGGAACAGTTCATCGCGGGCCTCTTCGTCGATCATGATATCTTTTCTCACAAATTTTACTCCCTTTCCGGTCAGATAGTCCGCCAGTGCAGTACAGGGCCCACAGAAAGGTTGTGAATACACAGTTATCTGCCGTTCTTTCATTTTGTACCCTCGTCCTTTGAATCTCCAGGGTGAATTCATACGGGCAGTGGGGAAGACCTGTGCCTATTCAAAGCGCACTTGAAGGTCTCCTTCCGAGCCGCCTAGAGCCGGATCACGGCGCCGCTACTGCTATCGTTTGGCCTTCTGCTCCCGCGCCTTTGCCAGCAGTTCCTGCCGTCGGGCTTCCGCATCCTCCGAAATGAACGGCTGCTCGTCGGTCATGAATTTCTTCATCCACTCAGGGCTCTCGGACCACTCATGCGGCAGGTCGACGATGATTCCCGGCCTGTCGGCCTCCTCCAGCAATTTGAGCCCGGCACGGAGGACCTCCCTCTGATTTTCCGGGTCATGGGGCCGTCCGGCCGGGTTTCCCAGGGGATAGTTGAGAAAGATCTGCCGCGGGTTGCCGGCGCTGGCGGCTATGTCCCGCGCGTTGGTGTAGGTGACTGTGGAGATACCTCCTGCCTCCAGGACCCGGGCGACCAGACTCACGGTCTGATGGCAGATAGGTCAGACAGGCGTCAGCAGGGCCACGTCCACATTGTCCTCCCGGCACTGTCGGAGGATGTCGGGTCCGTCCACCTCCACCGGCTTGCGGTGGCTGTAATTGGGCAGGGTCCGGTAGTAGTTCCTGCTCAGGCTGCCGAATACCCCTTCTTCCAGGAACTCCCGCATCCGAGCGGTGGGGAAAAAGGCGTTGACGTCGGTCATGTCCGTCTGGTAGCGGTCGTGATCCTCACTGGAGGACAGTATGCGGTCGGCGGGCCAGTCGCTGGGCGCGGTGAACACCTCCACCTCGTTGGTGCCGAGAAACCTGGGTTCTTCCAATGGAAGACCGTCCTCACTCATGAGCATGAACGAGGCGGTGGTTACCAGCGTTGCCCGGCATTCCGAAAGCGGCTTTTTCAACGGCGTGAACGGGATATCCTCATTGTGAGCATAGTTGTAAGTCTTGTCGTAGCCCTGGCTGCGGTAGTATTCGTGGGTCTTCTCAATGTAGTGAATATACTCCATCACTGACCTCCCTTCGATCCCTTTGCCCCGTTCCACACGGTGCGCGTTTGTCAAAAAGATAGGGGACATTCGGTGCTGAAAACCTGCTTTTTTGGGGATGGAGTATAGTGGAAATAGCCTTGTGTGTAAAGGAAAGGATGGCCGCAGAATAGAGTATCTGCAACTCGCAGGCCTCTGACGGAGGTCTCCGCAATCGCTATCACCTTGGTCCGCGCAGAGTCAGAAATCCAAAACTTTAAAGGCTTCCCCGCCTCCCATTCCGAGGCTCGGTTCTGGATGGATGCGGCATTAAGCCGTGAACTTGGATCAGGCTATGGTGTCGACTACGCCACCGTCGACCCGCAATGCGGCGCCCGTCGTGGCGGATGCCTGAGGTGAGACAGCATAGATAACCATATTGGCTACCTCTTCGGGCATCGCTGCCCGCCGGATGATGGACGAGGGTCTGTTGGCTTTCACGAATTCAACGGATACCTGCTCTATGGGCTTGCCGGTCTTTTCCGCGGTTTCCTTCAGCATCGCCTTGAGGCCGTCTGACAACGTCGGTCCCGGCAGCACCGCATTCACCGTCACGCCGGTTCCGGACGCGCGCTTGGCGAGACCCCGAGCAACTGCCAGGACTGCTGTCTTGCTGAACCCGTAGTGAATCATGTCTGAAGGAATGTTCAGTGCCGATTCGGATGAGATGAAAACGACGCGCCCCCAATTGCGCTTCATCATCTCCGGCATATAGGCGCGTGACAGACGCACGCCCGACATGACGTTGGTCTCGAAGAACCGTGTCCACTCGGCGTCCGGGATCTCGAAGAAATCCTGAAGCTGATATATGCCGAGATTGTTGACCAGGATATCGCACCTGGGTGCGGCCTTTATCAGGGCGTCGCATCCGGCGGCTGTGCTCAGGTCGGCGACGACGGCGTGCACATTGCAGGCGGGCGCAGCCTCCTGCACGGCGGCCACGGCACGGTTTGCCGCCTCCTGCCTGCGCCCGTTCAGGATGACGTCCGCGCCGGCCTTTGCCAGGCCCCGCGCGATAGCAAATCCGATCCCGCCCGTAGAGCCGCTGACAACTGCGATCCTGCCGTTTAGATCAATCTTCATAAAAAGCCCTCCTTCAGGCGAAGAAAGTTTTGGGTTGTCGCGAGGCGACTTGCCATTCCGTCCCGGATCGGGGGCCGGGATGCTGTGCAAGCCGGAATCCAGTGATTACAGCAAACCCCTCTTCTTATGGATGGGAGTAGTTTAGGAATAGAGTGAACAGATGCAAACAATAACCTGATTATAAAATTATCTATGACATTCGAATAGGTCCATAGAGAGAATACGGTAATTCTACCCGAAAACTCCTGTATTCTTCATCTCGGGATGTCCCGATATCTACTGCTGATCTTGAGAAAGGAGGAAGAGGGAAGGGGATCGCTGTTGCCGAGGGTGTACAGCTATTCCTTAGAAGTGTATATTGGGGCAGAATAATGAAGGTAGAAGGCTTGAAAATAATAAGAATAGCCTGGCCCGACGCGGCAGCAAAGACAGTCAGTTGAAGTGACTGGTTGCCATTAAGACGGCTGCGAATCCTCTGGCCCACGTGGTCACCGGTTGAAGAATAGGACTGCGAAAGAGATCAAAAATGCTGAGAAATGAAGGTGAAAGACTGGACCGGGTTGTTGTATGCACGCCAAGGCGAGAATATGCCCGAGGCGCTAATGAGCCTGAAAAGCATAACATTGGCGAATTGGGTGACCCTGTAATTGCTGTTCAGCAGCATAACGTGCTGAAATCCACACTCAGGGAGTTTGGGTCCGAGGTGGTCGATGTTGTTGAGTTGGAAGGACATCCAAATTCGGTCTTTGTGCGGGATACAGCTTTATGTACTCCCCGAGGGTATGTGAAACTCAGATTGGGCTTGGAAACCCGCCAAGGTGAAGATGGTTGGATGGCAGAGGTATTAGAAGAGCTTGGGGAGCCTTGTGTGGGAGAAATAAGGGAACCGGGAACAGTTGAAGGTGGAGATGTTGTGCTGGCAGGCGAGGTTGCATTTATTGGACGCTCGATACGTACAAATGAGGAAGGGATAAGGCAACTGTCAGGGATATTAAAAATGATGGGGTATGAGATTCGGGTCATAGAATTACCCGAGACGATTCTGCATTTGGATAAAGCGCTGATGGTTCTAGGTCCCAAGCAAGTACTCTATTGTCGGGATCAAATATCCGAAGATGAGATAGAAGGGTTTGAGGGAGTTGGGATTTTCGGTGGAGGGGATACTACGGCGAACATAATCTGTTTAGGAGATGGGGAGCTGATTATCAACCGCTCGAATTCTCTGGTGGCAGGCCTCTTGGCAGAAAGAGGGTATCAGGTTCATACCCTTGATTTGGGTGAATTTGCAAAAGGTATGGGGGGACCGAATTGTCTTATTATGCCGATCGAGCGGGGTGCCTGACGATCGGCAGGTCTCAAAGCCGGCGGAAATGGACCTCAGTCGTAGCGCAACGCCTCGATAGGGTCCATCCGGGATGCTTTCCAGGCCGGGTAAAAACCGAAGGCG
>CAZONI010000007.1:0-90813 GCA_964581175.1 uncultured Desulfobacteraceae bacterium | reverse complement strand
ACTGAAAAGACCAGCCCGGAGCCTCGGAACGGAAGAAATGGCTTCCTCCCTGAGCAACCTCAGGAGGGGGCGTGATGCCTCCCGCTCTGCCGGAGAAGACTCAGTCCATCTTGAGTTCTTCTTCCAGCTCGCGGATTCTCTCTTCCACACTCTCGCGTTCCTCGGGGTCGGAGATTCCCTCTTTCAGGCGCACCTTCAGGCCAAGAAGTTCCATGGATTTTCTATGTTCTGCACAACTGATCTGCATATTATTTTCCCAGACAGAACCGACTGAAAATGTTTTCCAAGACATCTTCAGGAGTTGTTTCACCGATAATTTGTCCCAGGGAATCGAGCCCGCTCCCGAGCTCCAGGGCCAGAATTTCCATGGGCAGGGAATCTCTGAGAGCGTCGGCCGCCCTGTTGAAGCAGGCAAGCGCCTCCCCCAAAGCCTCCCTGTGCCGCAGATTGGGCGCCACATGAGACTCCTCCGGACCCGGGCCTTCCTCCAGGACAAATTCGACAATAGCCTTCTTGAGCTGATCGATTCCTTCACCGGTGAGGGCGGAGACGGCAACCGTGGAAAATCCGGAAGATGCCTGCTCTCGTTCCGGCGCGGAGAGCTTGGCAGGGAGATCCGTTTTGTTGAGGACGATAAGAGCGTTCCTGCCCCGGCAGCGATCGAGAATTTCCAGATCTTCCCGTTCAAGAGGGTCGCTTTGATCAATAACAACAAGGATCAGGTCAGCTGATTGCATTTTTTGTCGTGTCAGATGGATGCCGATCCGTTCAACCTGATCCTTGCCTTGCCTCAACCCGGCGGTGTCCATCAGCCGAAGGGGAATGCCTTCGATATTCAGAGTGGATTCGATAACGTCTCTTGTTGTCCCGGGGACAGGTGTGACAATAGCCCGCTGCTCGTTCAGCAGGCGATTGAGAAGACTCGACTTTCCCACGTTCACGCGGCCGATGATAACGGTGTTGACGCCATCCACCCAAATTTGCCTGCTCTTGTGATCCATGACCAGCGCCTCGAGCGGTACGACCAGTTTTTCCCTTATACGCGATACTCCTTTTTCCCGGGAAAAGATTTCATGGTCTTCATCGGGGAAGTCAATGGCCACTTCCACGCGGGCAAGAATTTCCAGGGCCTCTTCCCTCACCTGTTCGATTCTGCGCCTGAGGGTCCCCTTGATCTGTTCGGCGACCAGATGGAGGCCCCTCTCCGATTGCGAGTCGATAATATCCGCGACTGCCTCAGCCTGGGTCAGATCTATTCTCCCGTTGAGAAAGGCGCGGAATGTAAATTCCCCGGGTTTTGCCAGGCGGGCGCCGTGGTCCACGATCAACTGGAGGATCCTGGACAGAAGCATATATCCGCTGTGGGAATTGATTTCCACAATGTCCTGGCGGGTGTAAGTACGGGGGGCCTTCATGAAGGCGAGGAGTACTTCATCCAGCATGGCCCCGGACCCCGGATCCACGAGATGTCCGAGGCAGAGTCGGTGGCTTTGAAAAGCAACCGCCGGTCGCTTTGGCCTGAATATGGTTTTCGCGATGTTCAGGGCGTTCGGACCGCTGATGCGAACAATACCGATTCCCGCTCTGCCTGGAGGCGTCGCAATAGCAGTGATGGTATCATCATTTGAAGGGGTCAACGTTTCTTGCAACTCTCCGCGATCGCTTGTTCCGCTTTTGTTATCTTTTGGGAATGATGACCACTTTCTTCAATATTCCATCACCTCTGCTCCTCGTATCCAGGTCGTTATCATCCCTTAACGCCAGATGGACGATCCGGCGATCGTGGGGGTTGAGGAGATTCGTGGTCACGGGCTTGTTCATCCTCTTGGCCTTGTCACCCATTTTCAGGGCCATCTCTGCCAGGGTCTCACGCCGTCTTTCCCGGTAATTTTCTGAATCGACTTGGACTTGCACCCGCTTCTCAAGGGCCTTGTTGACTATCTTATTCACAATATATTGCAGTGCGTCGAGCGTCCGGCCTCTTCTTCCTATGAGGAGGCCGGAGGTGTCGCCTTCGATACTCAGGGCAATCCTGCCGTTATCCTTTTCCGCCCGCACCGTGGTGGTTATGGGGATCAGCGAGAGTATTCTTTCAAGAGATTCTTTTGCAACGAGGAGATCAGCCTCGTTCGGTTCATCCGGTTTGTTCGATTCCCCCGTTCTTTCCGGTTCGAGCGATTCCGACTCATCGTCGAAAAAAGTTTCTTCAGGGATTTCCTCTTGGGGAGGTACGACCCTGATCCTTGCCCTTCGGCCGCCCACAAGGCCGAAAATACCTGCGGACCCCGGTTCGAGGATCTCGATTGTCATCTGGTCCTTTGAAACGTGAAGCTTTCGACACGCGGTTTCTATTGCTTCTTCAGTTGTTTTTCCTTCAAATTCATAAGTGTCCATGTTTTTCCTCCGAATATTATGCGGGTCCCCGGTGGATCCGGTACTGTTGGCCTATGGAAAGGATGTTGTTGACCAGCCAGTAAAGTACAAGGCCTGATGGAAAATTGATGAACATGACCGTAAAGACAATAGGCAGGAACATCATGATCTTGGCCTGTGAAGGGTCTCCCGGTGTGGGCGTCATTTTTTGCTGGATGAACATGGAGGCCCCCATCAGAAGGGTGAGCACGGGGATCCCGTAAGGGGGAGACATAAACGGGATCTTGAAGGCAAAGTGAAAAAGACGATCGGGAGCCGAGAGATCATTGATCCAGAGCATGAAAGGGGCATGCCGTAGCTCTATGGAATCTCCGAGGATCCTGTAGAGGGCGAAAAAGACGGGTATCTGGATGATCATCGGCAGACACCCCCCCATGGGATTCACCTTGTAGGTCTTGTAGAGGGCCATCATCTCCTTGTTCATCTGTTCTTTGTTTCCCTTGTACTTTTCGCGGAGCTTGGCAAGTCTTGGCTGAAGTTTTTGCATTTCTTTCATAGACTTGTAGCTCTTATGCGTCAGGGGCCAAAAGAGAATCTTTATCAGGATGGTGAGGAGAATGATGGCAACACCGTAATTGTGCACATACTTGTAACAAAAGCGCAGGAGGTAGAGGAGAGGCCGCGCTATGATATCCGTCCACCCGAAATTGACCGCCTTATCAAGACCGTGGCCGAAATGTTTCAAAATTTCCAGTTCATGGGGTCCCATGTAGAGCAGGTAAGAGGACTCGATTTTTTCGGAAGGGGCCAGCTTGGTTGGAGGTAATTGAAATTTCCCGTTCAGGACGCCTGAGGGTCCCATATCCCCGGTGAAGCTGGCACTGCCAGGTGTCCCGGGCACTACTGCCGACATAAAGTAACCGTCTTCGTAGGCAAACCACCCTATCTTTCCGGTTACCAGCTCTTCTTTTGATTTCTTCTTGATCTTGAGCTTTTCCAATTTGTCGTTGGAAAGGGCCATCAGTCCGATATAGGAATAATAACTCTTTTTGCCCTCGGGTGGAAGAGCGTTCAGGGTTGTCTGGAATGATTTTTCCACGGTCGCCTGGGAACGGTTTTCCACCTGGACCTGGAGGTCAATCCTGTACTGGTCGGGATAGAATCGGTAGACCTGGGTGATCACCAGCCGGTCAGGCGTGAAGGTGCGAAATCGCAGCAATTCAGGTGCAGATCCACGCACAACGTCCACGCTTGATCGGTCGGACTCGTAGGTCAGGGGGAGATTGCTTTTCTCAGCATTCCCGGCAAAGCTGAACCGGAGGAAATCGCCCATACCCGCCTTCAGGTTTATCAGTTGAACCGGCGGGGAATCCTTTTCTACCGTTTCCCTGTATTTCTTGAGCTTGAAACTCTTGATGGTAGGCCCAACGTTAGAAAAGACAGCCTCATAGAGGGGAGTTTCGACTCGTATTTCTTTTTCGGGAGCCTGTGCATTTTGTTCAACGGGCAGCTTTCCGGCGATGTCGGGAGAGGGAGCGGGAGGAACCGTGACTTTTTCAGGTGGAAAACTCGGCTTTTCCTCGCTTGTTGCAACCGGGGGTTTTTCCGGTCGAGGTTTTTGGGAACTCTTGGGCCCGAACACAAAGGACCATCCGAACAATATCAGGAAAGAGAGTGCGAATGCAATTAATGTTTTTTTGTCCATAAGATTCTTCTCTGTCTCAACAGCAGGATTTATGAAAGAAACGACAGATATGGGGTTCTAAGAAGTTATTTCCCATTACTTCAGAGGATCATAGCCGCCTGGATGTAACGGATGGCATTTCAAGATCCTGATGAACGCCAGGAAGCCACCCCTGCAGATGCCATATTTTTCAAAGGCCTGACGGGCATACACGGAACAAGAAGGATAAAAACGACAGGAAGGAGGCAAGAAAGGTGAAATGGCTTTCTGATACAATCCTATCAAAACGATAGGAAGGTATCTGAATTGAAAAAGGGAACTTCTAGGAAAGCCTGACTTCGTTGAGTTCCCTTTGTAAATTCCAAAAATCCAGTTTGTTGGCATCCTTCTTCGCTGCAATAACGACATCGTGTCCTTGGGGGAAGCGCACCTTATGGAGCCTGAAATATTCTCTCACGAGTCTCTTGATTCTGTTTCTCTTGGCCGCGCAGCCTGTCCTTTTTGTTGCGGTGACCCCCAGTCTTGTAATGCCCAGTCCGTTTTCTTTCAGTATGATGATAAAATGCATTGATTGAAATCGTCTGCCCGACCGATTTAGATTGACAAAGGCACTTCGTTTCAATAACCTTTCACACTTTGAGAATGAACAATTTTCCATAAAAAGAAGGCCATTAGGTCGAGCATGAAAGGCATGAACTAGACGGCCAAGCGTTTCCGGCCCTTTGCTCTCCTTCTTTTCAGAATGTTCATGCCGCCTTTTGTTCGCATTCTGGTACGAAACCCGTGGGTGCGTGCCTTTTTGACATTACTCGGTTGGTACGTTCTTTTCATTGTCCTTTGGGTCCTTTTGGGTTTGAAGAAATAAAAAACTTTAATTAAACATCTTCTCGCATTATTGTCAAGACAAAACCACCTGCCTTGCCCCTTTGAGGAACTTGCAGAAATCAGAGGTGGTCCGGAAAGGAGAAACAGATGCTCTTAGATCCCATCCTCGGTATTTTTTCCAATGATTTGGCCATTGACCTGGGTACAGCCAATACCCTCGTCTACGTGAAAGGGAAAGGCATCGTATTGAGTGAACCTTCCGTTGTGGCCGTAAGGAAAGATGCGCGTGGTACGAGCAGGGTTTTGGCAGTGGGGAAAGAGGCCAAGATGATGCTGGGCAGAACGCCGGGAAATATTGTTGCCATTCGCCCCATGAAAGACGGAGTTATCGCTGATTTCGAAATCACAGAAGCCATGCTCCGGCATTTTATCAGAAAGGTGCATAACAGAAGAACATTGGTCCGGCCCAGGATTATCATTTGTGTTCCCAGCGGCATCACACAGGTTGAAAAGAGGGCGGTGCGCGAATCTGCCGAGTCGGCCGGAGCCAGAGAGGTATTTCTGATTGAAGAGCCCATGGCGGCAGCCATCGGTGCCGGATTGCCCATAACGGAACCCACCAGCAATATGGTCGTGGATATTGGAGGCGGGACGACCGAGGTGGCTGTTATTTCTCTCGCCGGGATCGTGTACAGCAAATCTGTTCGGGTCGGCGGAGACAAGATGGACGAAGCGATCCTGCAGCACATAAAACGGAAATACAACCTGCTGATTGGAATTAGAACAGCCGAGATTATCAAAACGACCATAGGGAATGCCTATCCGGGTGAGCAGATTGAAACTATTGAGGTGAAAGGGCGTGACCTGGTGACCGGGATCCCGAAAATATTGACCATAGATTCCGATGAGATCCGAAATTCTATCACTGAACAGGTGGATACCATCGTTGAAACGGTGCGTATAGCCCTGGAACAGACTCCCCCCGAGCTCGCTGCCGACATCGTGGATAAAGGGATTGTGCTGACCGGAGGGGGTTCACTGCTCAAGAACCTGGATGTACTGCTGCGGGAGGAAACAAAACTGCCCATTACTATCACGGAAGATCCACTCTCAACAGTGGTGCTTGGGTCAGGGAAGGCCCTGGATAACATTTCCATTTTGAAAGAGGTCACGATTCGGTAGTGCTCCTCCATGAGTGAATTTTGGGTATGAGCAAGCTTCCAGTCCAGAAATGAGATGTTTCCGGTTCTCACCCGCCATGGAATCCGCACATGTAGTGAAGAGCATGTCCCATCGCCGTTTCCGTCGCAAAGGAGAAAACGTTAGCCATTGAAAGGGTTGCCGCAGAATTCCAGAATCCTGCTGTGGGTCTTCCTCGTCGCCTGTGTTTTGCTCTTGCTTTCAATGAACTCAGGGCAAGAACGGACATGGAGCCCGCTTGAGCAAATTGTGGTTGAGGTCACCGCCCCTGTTGAGAGAGTCTTTCAATGGACCATGGCCTGGACGGAAGGCATCTGGTCCGATTATTTTTTCCTGGTGAACGTCCGCAGGGAAAATACCGCCCTCCAGAAGGAACTCAATACTCTCAGGATGGAGAACAGCCGGTACCGCGAGTTGCTTTTCACTCATGCACGCCTGAAGGCTCTGTTTCAATTCAAACAGTCTATCAACATCCCGTCCGTGGCTGCACAGGTTATCGGTCTCGATCCGACCGGGTGGTTTCGGTCTGTTATAATAGACAAAGGAGCGCATGCGGGTATAATGGTCGATATGCCTGTGGTAAATGGTTCGGGTGTTGTGGGGCGGGTGGTTTCGGTGTCCCCCCACTATGCGAAGGTGCTCCTGTTGACCGACCAGAATAGTGCTGTTGACTCGCTGATCCAGAGATCCAGGGACAGAGGAATGGTGCGCGGCCTCAAGACTGAAGTCTGTGCGCTGGATTATATGATCAAAACGAGCGATGTGCGGGTGGGAGACACTGTGGTAACCTCCGGGCTCGGTGGGGTTTACCCCAAGGGAATCCCAATAGGAGAAGTGACTAACGTGGAGGACTTTCCAGGCGATCTTTTCAGGCACATCACGGTGAAGCCGGCAGTGGATTTTTCTCGGTTGGAAGAAGTTCTTGTCATTTTGAGGGAAAAGATATCGTCCGAGGAACAGAAAAAAAGAGGATAGGATTCTATCTCGGGGTGTGGCTGGCAGGGTTGATTTTTACCCTGATGAAAGGCCGTTTTATGCACGCCGTGGCAGCCGATTTCCTGGATTTCGACTTCATTGCAATTGTCATTGCCTTTCTGCTGACGAGATACGGTCATGGAGCCTCCAGTGCCTACGCCTTTGGGCAGGGTTTATTCATAGACGTAATTTCAGAGGGTCCACGAGGTTTTTCCACCCTTATTTATTTGGCCGTGTTTTGGGGTCTTCAATTTGGGTCCCGTTTTTTTGAGTTGAATCATCCGAGGAGTCAGATACTCTTGGTCGCTATGGCGGTTTTCTTAAAAGAGATTATGCTCATTGGAATGCTCAACCTTTTTGTTTCCCGGGTGCTTGTCATGCACTCATTTCCGTTGATGGTCCTCGGCTCCATGACGGTGACGGCATTGAGTGCACCACTCTTGTTCGGTTTTTTTGATTACCTGCTCGCGCTTCCAGGGGAAGACCGCACCGGAGCATGATGAAATTTTATCTGTTAATCGGCATTATGGCATAATACATGCAATTTATGACCCTTGAACCCCTGGAGCCCTGCTGGGATTTTGACCCTTGAGACCATCTAACTTCGATCCCATATCCGTCGACATTCTGAACCGGCAATTGAAAAAGGTCACCATCGTGGTCCTGATTTTTTTTGCCGGGCTGATATTTCGTCTCTGGTATCTGCAGATTGTCAATGGATGGAAATATAGGGCCAAGTCCGAAAACAACAGGATACACCTGGAAGACATTCCGCCTTTGCGGGGAATGATTTTTGATCGCAACGGCCAGCTGCTCGTGGATAACAGGGCCGGCTATGACCTTTGTGTTATACCGGAAGACGTGCAGAACCCGGAAGGCCTTTTGAACCGGCTGAATGAACTCATCGGGATTGACCTCGATAAGGCCCGCGATACCTTTCGCAAAGGGTTGCATAGTTTTCCTTTCAAGGCCGTTTCGATCAAGAGAGATATCTCAAGGGATGAACTTGCCTCCATAGAGACGCACCGTTTCAATCTCCCCGGGATTACCATCCTGGTCAGGCCCCAGAGACACTATCTTCACAATCATCTGGCAGTGCATGTCCTCGGGTATGTCGGAGAAATCACTGAGCAGCAGTTGGCCAGCGGAAAGTATGTCAACAACAGCGGAGGGGATCTTATAGGAAAGGCAGGGATTGAGAATGAATGGCAGCGTCTCTTGAACGGGACACCGGGCGGAGAGCAGGTGGAGGTGGATGCCGCCGGTCGAAAGCTGAATGTTATCTCAAAGAAGGACGCCGTTCCCGGTGCAAATGTGTACCTGACTATCGACAGCAAACTCCAGAGCGAAGCGGAAAAGGCACTTGAAGGAAAAAGTGGTGCTATTGTTGCAATGAATCCCATGGATGGGGAGATTCTTGCCATGGCCAGCAGTCCATGGTTCGATCCGAATATTTTTGTTAAAGGAATTGACAGGCAGACATGGGACGAAATGGTCAAAGGAGCAGGCCACCCGCTGCAGAACCGCGCCGTAGCCGGTCAATACCCCCCCGGGTCCGTTTTCAAGATCGTCGTCGCCTTGGGGGCGCTCCAGGAAAAGCTGCTGGACCCTGAAGAAAAACTGTTTTGCGGGGGAAGTTACAGACTGGGCAACAGTGTGTATCGCTGCTGGAAAAGGTGGGGTCACGGGTGGATAAATCTCCACACGGCCCTGGTACAATCCTGTGATGTGTACTTCTACCAGGTGGGGAAGGAACTGGGAATCGATAACATTGCCCGGTATGCCAGAAAATTGGGGTTGGGTGCACGCACGGGGTTGGATTTGCCCCAGGAAAAACCGGGTCTCATCCCCACCAGACAATGGAAGCTGAAGCGTTGGAGGGTCCCGTGGCAGCAAGGGGAAACCCTTTCCACGGCCATTGGACAGAGCTACGTGCTCACCACGCCGGTGCAAATGGCTTGCCTGATCTCAGCGGTATTTAACGGAGGCAGGCTTTTTAAACCGCAGTTGACAAAAAGGATCCATATGCCCGGCGGAGACGACATCCAGGAATTCCGTCCCGTGGAACGGTGGAACCTCGGGATCGACAATGCCTACCTTGAGCTGGTGAAGCAGGCCTTGATCGGAGTGGTGAACGAACCTCACGGCACCGGAGAAAAGGCGCGTTTGAAAGATATCGTCGTCGCGGGCAAGACAGGCACCGCGCAGGTGGTGTCTCTCACAAAAACGGATCATGGCGGCAGTCAAGAGGATATTCCAGAGGCCTTGCGGGATCACGCCTGGTTCGTGGCCATCGCGCCCGCTTCCGAACCCAAGATAGCGGTGGCGGTGGTCATTGAACACGGGGGGCATGGAGGCAGTGCGGCTGGTCCTGTCGCAAAAGAGATCATCTCTGCATATCTCGCCATGCACGAGTAATGCTTTTCATGATCACGGCGACCGATTGCATCTCTGATTTGTTCACCGGCTGCAGAGTGCACGGGTGGTAGTCCGCGCACCGAATCGTCTTAAGGAAGAAGTAAAGGAAGATCATAATGTTTGATCGCAGGCTTGTGCAGAATTTTGACTGGGTGCTGCTTCTTATCCTGCTCCTTATTGCGGGGATCAGTATTTTGAACCTTTACAGCGCCACCTATCCTATCAGGAACATGGGGGGGGTGCAGATCTTTCATAAGCAGATCTACTGGTATCTCATGGGATTCGGCGTGTTTTTTCTCATGACCACCTTCAATTATTACGCGCTCGAGCGCCTCGCGTATCCGGGATACATTGCCTGTATACTGCTCCTGGCCTTCGTTCTTGTTATGGGGAAAGTCTCGTCGGGTTCCCAGCGATGGCTGCACCTCGGCCCCATCTCATTCCAGCCCTCAGAAATAACCAAGATTGCCGTTGTCCTGGCCCTGGCCAAGTTCTTCCGGGAAAAGGGAGATCGGCGGTATTATCGCTTGCGGGACCTCTGGCAGCCCCTCCTGGTTGTCGCTGTTCCCGCTCTCCTAATCGTCAAGGAACCGGATCTCGGGGGCGCCATGCTGCTGGTGGTGGTCTCTTTTTCCATGGTCCTCTTTGTAAGGATGTATTGGAAGTCTTTCCTGATCCTTGTCGGGGGTATTTTTTCTGTGATTCCCTTTATCTGGTTCGGGCTGAAAAGCTACCAGCAACAACGCATCCTCACTTTCATGAGACCGGATATGGATCCGCTGGGAGCAGGGTATCACATTAACCAGTCAAAAATCGCGATCGGTTCCGGACTTATCTGGGGAAAAGGTTTTCTGCAGGGGACGCAAACCCGTCTCCATTTTCTCCCGGAGCAGCATACGGATTTCGCATTTTCGGTTCTCGCGGAGGAATGGGGATTCGTGGGTTCCGTTTTGCTTCTCCTGCTCTATCTCTTCCTCATCCTCTGGGCAATCAATATAGCGAAAAACTCCAAAGAACGTTTTGGATCCGTCATGGCCGTCGGCCTCTTGGCAGTGGTGTTCTGGCAGGTTGTGATTAACGTAGGCATGGTGACCGGCCTGCTGCCCGTGGTGGGGATCCCTCTGGTCCTGTTCAGCTACGGGGGATCATCCCTGATTACGACGATGGCGGCCATGGGCTTGCTGATGAATATCAGCATGCGCCGTTTCATGTTCCAGTAATGGGAGCAGCGCAGGTCTTTCCTGTTCACTAAGCCATTGCAGAACGGTGGGTTAATAGGCGTGAAAAAGGGGCAAGGCAAATGAGGCTTATGGCGTAGGGCGTAGGGCGCAAGGATCAAGGGGCGAGCCCATGAAAGTCTTTCCCAACATCTTGAGGCTTGTGCCTCGGAAGTCAGCTTATGGTCTTTGATTCTACGTAATATGGAATTATAGTGGCTAATAATGCAACTAAATTTGTTTGACTAATTATCTTGTGATTTTTCTTGCAAAAGAAAATTGAATATGCTATTGCCAACTCATTTCCAGGAGTTAACGAATCATGAAACACCCGAAAGACCAGATAAATGCCTTTTTGGGCAAGGATACCGAGTTTGAAGGAAAGCTTTCTTTTACGGGAGCTGTCAGGCTCGACGGCCAATTCAAAGGGGAGATATTTACCGAAGGAACGCTCATTATTGGTGAGGCTGCCGCCATTGAGGCTGATATCCGTGTCGCCCGCGTGATCGTCAGCGGTCAGATACGGGGAAATATCGCCGCCGATGAAAGGATTGAGATCAAGGCCCCGGGAAAGGTGTATGGAAATATCCAGGCCCCTAAGGTGATTATTGAAGAAGGGGTCCTTTTCGAGGGCAATTGTAAGATGCAGGTGGCCAAGGAAGGTTCGGATAAAAAGGTCAAAGTACTTCCCCAGGAATCTTCAAAAAATCTTTGACAAGGCGTTTCATATTTTATAAAAGGCGTTACCTTCCTAATTCGAATTAGCTCGTGCCCATGGTTTGCGGGGCATTCAATCGCAGAAACAAAATCATCATTTTTTGAGATATCGGTCGCAACGTAGAAAGAGGGATCTCCAGCCATGTTACAGATTGATCAGTCTTTATTCATCCAGATCGGCAATTTTCTCGTACTTGTTTTCCTTCTCAATATTTTCCTGTATCGGCCCATCCGTCGCATAATCGCGCAGCGGGGCGAAGAAATGGGTTCCCTTGAACATGCTATTCGAGATTACCAGGAGAAGGCAGAAGAAAATGAGAAGGGCATCCAGGAACATATGGTACAGGCTCGGAAGGAAGGATTCAACGTCAAGGAATCGCTGAAGATAGAGGGATTTGAAAAAGAAAAGGGAATCCTCCAGGAAACCAGTTCCACGGTAGAGGAAACAATTTCCAGGGGTAGGAGCGAAATTGATGAGCAGGTGAAAGGTGTTCGAAAGGTCCTGGACGAGCAGGTGGCAGTATTTTCAAAGGAACTGGCTGAAAAAATTCTCGGGAGGAATGTTCAATGAGGAATAAGAAGAGCAGCACGAAGGTATGGGCTTTCCTTGGCGGGTGCAGCCTCTTGGCGCTCCTTTTCTCCCTTGAATTCGCTCTCGCTTCTGAAGGAGCCGGGCATGGAGGCGCGCAGGAATCCGGGCAGATGACCGACTTGCTCGCTCGGACCGTCAACTTTATCCTGTTGCTGGTTATTCTGTACTTCGCCATGCGGAAAGCGGCCGTAAAGGAATTTTTCAGGGGGCGGAGAGAGCAGATCAAGAAGAAATTGGATGATCTCCGCAAAGGAAAGGAAGAAGCGGAACGACGATACAGCGAACTGGAAAAAAAGCTTGAAGAATTCGAGGCCAGGAAGGGCGAAATCCTTGAGCAGTTCAAGACAGAAGGACTTGCCGAGAAAGAGCGAATTATCTCGGAGGCCAGAGAACGAGCAGATCAGATGGTGGCACAGGCGGAACTCACTGTCCGCCGGGAGATCCAGGGCGCCAAAAGTCGTCTTCAAGCAGAGCTTTTTGATGTCGCAGCGCAGAAGGCCAAGGAGATCATTGTTCGGGAAATCAGGGAAGAAGACCAGGATAACCTTATCAATGAATTTATTGAGAAAGTGGAGAGACTACATTGATAGGATCAAAGATATCAAGGCGATATGCCAAGGCGCTTCTCAGTATTGGCCAGGACGAAAGGATTTACGGGGAATACGGTGAGAACCTGAGGGAATTTGCCACATTTTGCGAGGAAAGCGGGGAATTTTTCCGCATTATCTCGAGTCAGATCTTTTCTCAGGAAGACCGGCGAAAAATCCTTGAATTTGTACTGGAGAAAAGCGGGTTCAGGCCCATGGTGAAGAATTTCCTCAGACTCCTGCTTGATAAAGACAGGATCGGGGCCATTGGCGAGATAACGGATTACTATGCCAGCCTCACCGATGAACTTTCCGGAATGGCCCGGGCTGACATCATCGCCGCCAGGCCCCTGAAAGCTGAAACCCTTGCCAGGCTGGAGGAAGTCCTCAAGAAAATTACGGCCAAGGATGTCAAGACCTTTGTCAGGGAAGACGAATCCCTCCTTGGGGGTGTCGTCGTAAGAATAGGGGATTTAGTATTGGACGGAAGTGTCAAGGCCCAGATTGAGGGGTTAAAAGAAACAATGAGAAGGGGTGAGCAGAGCTAATGGAAATCAGAGCGGAAGAAATAAGCCAGGTAATCAGGGACCAGATCAAGGACTACGAACAGAAGATAGAGGTGAGTGAGACCGGGACGGTTTTGTCCGTCGGTGACGGTATTGCCCGCGTCTATGGTGTCGAAAAGGCCATGGCTATGGAAATGCTGGAATTTCCGGGCGGCATTTTCGGCCTTTGCCTCAATCTGGAGGAAGATAACGTGGGCGTCGCCATCATGGGTGACGATTTCAAGATCAAAGAGGGCGATACGGTCAAGAGGACGGGAAGGATTGCCCAGGTGCCGGTGGGAGATGCTGTCCTCGGTCGTGTCATTGATTCCGTTGGGTTGCCCCTTGATGGTAAAGGTCCCATTGATGCCAAGGAATTCAGCAGGCTTGAAGTCGTGGCTCCCGGCGTCATAGCACGACAGCCGGTCAATGAACCCATGTACACGGGAATCAAGGCCATCGACGCCATGACCCCCATCGGCAGGGGCCAGCGTGAATTGATTATCGGTGACCGACAGATCGGTAAGACGGCCATCTGCGTGGATGCCATTATCAACCAGAAGGACACGGACATCTTCTGCATCTATGTGGCGATCGGTCAGAAAAAATCCACTGTGGCCCAGGTGGTGGACATACTTGAACGTCATGGGGCCATGAAATATACCACGGTTGTTGCCGCCTGTGCAAGTGATCCTGCTACCCAACAGTTCATCGCCCCTTATGCGGGGTGCGCCATCGGAGAATATTACCGGGATAAAGGAAAACACGCCTTGATCATTTACGATGACCTTTCCAAACAGGCCACGGCCTATCGGCAGGTCTCTCTTTTACTCCGCAGACCCCCCGGACGCGAGGCCTTTCCCGGCGACATCTTTTACAATCACTCCCGGCTGCTTGAGCGCGCTGCGAAGCTCAACGATGAACTCGGTGCGGGCTCCCTGACAGCGCTGCCGATCATTGAAACGCAAGCCGGTGACGTATCCGCCTACATTCCCACCAACGTTATTTCCATCACGGACGGTCAGGTATACCTGGAACCGGGGCTTTTCTTTTCCGGTGTGCGCCCGGCCATCAATGTTGGTCTGTCTGTCTCAAGGGTGGGTGGTGCGGCACAGACCAAGGCCATACGAAAGGTGGCAGGTACTCTGCGTCTGGATATGGCACAGTTCAGGGAACTGGAGGCCTTTGCCCAGTTCGGCAGCGATCTTGACAAGGCCACGCAACGGCAGTTGAACAGGGGGCGGAGGCTGGTGGAAGTCCTGAAACAGCCCCAGTATCAACCCATGTCGGCCGAAAAAGAAGTCACCATTCTCTTTGCCGGGGCCAACGGCTATCTGGATGAGTGGCCTGCAGAGTCTGTTGGCGAGTATGAAAAACAGATGCTGGAGTTCATGGGCAGAAAGCACCAGGATCTGCTGGACGAAATAAAGAAGACCAATGACATAAGCGACGATCTGGCTGAAAAACTGAAGAAGGGCCTTGATGAATTCAAGGGTATTTTTCAGCCCGCCGTTCAATGACCGGAAAAACTGACCGGAAAGAGATAGTTACATGGCAACTTTAAGAGATATCCTGCATAAGATAGGTGCTGTTAAGAAAACCAAACAGATTACCAAGGCAATGAACATGGTTGCCGCCGCAAAGTTGCGAACCACCCAGGGCAAGCTGGAGAGCTTCGAACCTTATGCCCTGAAATTTGCGGAAGTTCTTGGAAACCTGGCGGGCCGGATTGAACCGGATATCCATCCCCTTCTCGTAAGAAAGGAGAAGGTATCAAAGCTTGAGCTCCTTCACTTCTCGGCTGACAGAGGCCTGTGCGGCAGCTTCAATGCCCATGCCATAACCACAGCTGAAAGATGGATGAAAGAGAAGAAAAGTGCAGGATTGGGCTGTTCCCTGACCCTGGTGGGAAAGAAGGGAAAAGACTACTTTTCCAGACGGGATTATGCCGTCACTAAATTCTACACCCATATCTACGGCACAATTGATATTGCCTTTGTCAATCAGATGGCACGGGAATTCATCGACCGGTTCCTTGCAGACAAGGTTGATGAGGTCTATATGCAGTATACCCGCTTTATCGGTATGGCTAAACAGGAACCCACCTTGGTCAAGCTGCTCCCCATAGAGCCTCCCGGAGAGCGTGTGACAGAAGGAGGGGCCGGGGCTACGGAATATCTCTATGAACCGAGCGCCGAAGGCCTTCTCATTGAATTGCTCCCCAAGCACATCAGCGTACAGATATACAACGCGTTTTTGCAGAATGAGACCAGTGAACATGCCGCCCGGATGGCCGCCATGGATAACGCGTCAAAGAATTGTAACGAGCTGGTTGACAGCCTGACCCTTGTCTACAACAAGGCCCGTCAGGCGGCCATTACGGCCGAACTGATGGATATCGTGGGCGGCGCCGAAGCACTGAAAAAGGCATAATGGTTTTTCCTATCATGAAGGAGGTCTGGATATAATTATGAACGAAGGCAAAGTTATTCAGGTAATAGGTCCGGTTGTGGACGTGGAATTTGCAGACGGGGAACTGCCGGAGATTTTGACCGCTCTTCTTATTACAAATGCGGCCATCGATGACACCGAAGGCAACCTTGTCGTTGAGGTGGCACAGCACCTGGGCGATAATGTGGTTCGGTGCATCGCCATGGATGTAACGGACGGTCTGGTCCGCGGGATGCCAGTCAAGAATACCGGGAAACCCATCCAGATGCCCGTGGGAGCGGCAGGGCTCGGGCGGGTTTTGAACGTGGTTGGAAAGCCCGTTGACGGACTGGGCCCGGTGAATGCGGAAAAATTTTACCCGATTCATCGACACGCACCGGCCTTTGAGGACCAGGATACTTCCGTTAAGGTCCTCGAGACAGGGGTAAAGGTCATCGATTTGCTGGTCCCTTTCCCCCGTGGTGGAAAAATGGGAATGTTTGGCGGCGCCGGCGTGGGAAAGACCGTGGTCATGATGGAAATGATCCACAATATCGCCATGCAGCACGGCGGTATCAGCGTCTTTGCGGGTGTCGGAGAGAGGACCCGTGAAGGGAATGATCTTTACCGCGAAATGAAGGAATCGGGCGTACTCGAGAAGGCGGCTTTGATTTACGGTCAGATGACCGAGCCTCCTGGCGCCCGTGCCCGGGTGGCCCTGTCCGCGCTCACCGCGGCGGAATATTATCGGGATGAGGAAGGGCAGGATGTGCTCCTCTTTATCGACAACATCTTCCGGTTTACCCAGGCAGGTTCCGAAGTCTCCGCATTGCTGGGACGCATTCCATCTGCTGTGGGGTATCAGCCGACCCTGGGCACGGACCTTGGCGAATTGGAGGAGAGAATTACCTCCACCAACAAGGGTTCCATCACATCGGTACAGTGCGTGTATGTGCCTGCGGACGACCTGACTGATCCTGCACCTGCTACGACCTTTGCGCATCTGGATGGAACCGTGGTCCTTTCACGGCCCATCGCGGAGCTTGGGATTTACCCTGCCGTGGACCCCCTGGATTCCACATCAAGAATCCTTGATGCCAACTACCTTGGTGAAGAACACTATTCCGTTGCCCGACAGGTCCAGCAAACTCTTCAGAAGTATAAGGATCTTCAGGACATTATAGCCATCCTTGGGATAGATGAGCTGTCGGATGAAGATAAACTGGTCGTGGCGAGGGCACGCAGGATGCAGCGTTTTCTTTCCCAGCCTTTTCACGTGGCTGAGACCTTTACTGGGACCCCGGGCGCCTATGTCTCTGTAAGTGATACGGTCAGGGGATTCAAAGAGATCCTCGAAGGTAAGCACGACGAGCTGCCCGAGGCGGCATTTTACATGGTGGGTACTGTGGAAGAGGCCCGCGAGAAAGCCGAAAGAATGGCACGGGCCAACGAATAGGGGTGATGCGTTCATATGGGAACACTACAGTTGGAGATAGTTACACCTGAGAAGGTTGTTGTAAGCCAGGAGGTCAATACCGTTGTCGCCCCGGGATCCCTGGGTGAGTTTGGGGTCCTTGAAGGACACGTGCCTTTCCTTACTGGAATAGAACCGGGTGAGCTTCACTACAGCAGCGGTTCAAAAACCGAGCACTTGTCGGTAACGAATGGGTTTGCCGAGGTCTCTGAGAACAGGGTTTCTATCCTGGTAGACGCGGCAGAGAGGACAGAGGATATTGACCTGGATCGGGCCCGCAGGGCTATGGAACGGGCGCGGGAGCGCCTTTCCAAGGATCGGGTGACTGCGAAGGATATCGATTTTTCACGGGCGGAAGCGGCTCTCCGACGTGCGGTGGTCCGGATAAGGGTTGCGGAAAAGAAGGGATTAATCGGGACGGGTCGTGCTTGAGCACTAACATATTAAATTGGCGAATACTTTCTGAAAAAGGCAAGCCGTGGGGCTTGCCTTTTTTGTTGACGTTTGCCCGCTTTAACGCTAGTATACACCAAAAACAACAGCTCAATAGACGGGGGCAGAGGTGTCTTTCTGATGTGAGTGCCGCCGGGGCTGTCTCGGTGAGGCTTAAGGCGCAAGGCCTAGGACACAAGGAAATAAAAGCGATTTCGGTCTGTAAATGCCATACTCCTTATGCCCTATGCCTTATGCCTCAACAGTGCACATCCCCTAAATACTGAACTTATACGTCTGGAAGTGTATCCGGCAGCAGAGAAGAACAAGAGAGGAAGAGATTGGGATATGGTTTCCGAAGTAGATCAATTTGATATCCTGGAACAAAAGATTGAATCGCTCATTCGCGCCGTCACCGTCTTGAGGAAAGAGAAGGAAGCTCTTGCTGAGAAAACGCAAATTCAGGAAGAAAAGCTGGCCGATCTCGGGGCACAGGTCGAAGAACTCAAAAGCGGAAGAGACAAGGCAAAACAAAGGATTATCAGGCTTCTGGAGAAACTGGAACAGATTACCGCGTGAGTTTTGGGTACCTGGGATTGGAAAATATCACCAAAATAAAAATTTTAGGACACGAGTACCTGATTAAGAGCGAAGAAAAGGGCGAGCAGGTACAAGAAGTAGCAAAGTTTGTGAACAGCAAATTTGAGGAGATAACGGACGGCATGGAAGGTCTTTCTGAAAGGAAAACAGCTATTCTTGCGGCCTTCCATATAGCAAACGATTATTTTCAACTGCGACGGGAGCAGCGGGATTTCCTTGCAGAACACAGGCGCAGAAGTGAAGCGCTGATTAACCAGATTGACTCTGTCCTGGGAGGTGCATTTCCTCTGAACGAGAGGGCGCAGGATTGAGATTAGACACACGAGCCGGGCTCATTGAATGAAGCCGTCAAATATAGGAACGTGACATGGTGCCATGTTATTATCCGGCCATCCTTCGCTTGGATGCCGCTTATGAAAGCGTGAATAACAGTATGTTAAGTGAGCGGATATTTTCATCCTCTCACTGGTATACACCATTTTTTGTGCTTCATTCAGAGTAGCCCATCACTGATCTTTTCCTGAGCAGTCAACCCATAATCTCACTCCTAGAGAAAAGGATCCCTCTCTGCGGCTGGACGGAGGCGGCGTTTTTCAGCGGCACCTTTCGACTTTAGCATTCTTCCTTCAGTTATTTTGCTGGAAGCTGATGGACAAGTGTGGAGCGCGCCGTAGGCAGACGCATTTCTGTAACTGCGTTTCACAGATTATATATCGAAGGAGCATGGTTTCGCTATGATCTCTATTGAAATAATTGGAGTCGCTGTTGTTGCACTTGTTCTCGGTATTCTTCTGGGGTCGTTTATCCGAAAAAAAGTGCTGGAGAGCAGGGTTGATTCCATAGAAAAGTATTCGAAGAAGCTTTTGACAGAGGCCCAGAAAGAGGCCAACAGCCTCAAAAAAGAAGCTGCGCTTCAGGCAAAAGATACTCTTTACCAGATGAAGGTGGACTTTGAAAAGGAGACAAAGGAAAAAAATGAACAGCTTCACGCGCAGGAAAAAAGACTTTTCTACAAGGAAGAAAACCTTGAGAAAAAGGGCGAACAGCTAGATAGGAGAGAAGGCAGGATTGTTGAAAAAGAGCGAGATGCAGAGAAGCTTGAAGAGGAGCTGAAGAAAAAGGAAAGGGAATACCGGAATCTGCTCGAAGATCAGCGAAAAAGGCTGGAAAGCATTGCCGGTATATCGGCCGGAGAAGCAAAACAGCTTCTCATCGGAGCAATGGAATCGGAAGCAAAACACGACGCGGCAAAACTCATCAGGAGAATCGAGAACGAAGCCAGGAGCGAAGCGGATCGAAAAGCTCAGAATATCCTGGCACTGGCTACGAAGCGCTATGCGGGAGACTATGTGGCTGAAAGGACCGTTTCAGTGGTGAATCTCCCCAGCGAAGAGATGAAGGGTCGCATTATCGGGAGGGAAGGCAGAAACATCAGGGCCATCGAGGCCGCTACGGGGATTGACCTCATTATCGACGATACACCCGAGGCCGTTATATTGTCCGGGTTCAATCCGGTCCGGAGAGAGGTGGCGAAAATATCGCTTGAAAGACTGATCGAAGACGGCAGGATACATCCGGCAAGGATTGAAGAGATAGTTTCCAAGGTAACAAAAGAGATAGAGGCGACAATGAAGGAAACCGGCGAGCAGGCAACATTTGACGTGGGGGTCCACGGTATCCATAGCGAACTCGTGAAACTCATCGGGCGGCTGAGATACCGGTCCAGCTACGCGCAAAATGTGCTCCAACACTCCAGGGAGGTTAGTTTCCTCTGTGGAATCATGGCTGCCGAACTGGGCATGAATGTCAAGCAGGCCAAACGGGCCGGACTTTTGCACGACATAGGAAAGGCGGTTGATCACGAGGTAGAGGGTCCGCATGCGCTGATAGGGGCGGATCTCGCCAAGAAATACAGAGAGTCCAACCAGGTTATTCACGCCATTGCGGCCCACCATGAAGACGTGGAACCCGAATCGGTCCTGGCAATCCTTGTGCAGGCTGCCGATACACTCTCCGGCGCCAGGCCGGGGGCCAGGCAGGAGATGCTCGAATCCTATGTCAAGCGATTGGAGGGACTCGAAAATATAGCCATGTCTTTCCGGGGAGTGAATAAATCGTATGCCATACAGGCCGGAAGAGAGATTCGCATCATGGTGGAGAGCAAGACCGTAGATGATGATCACGCTTTCATGCTTGCAAAAGATATTGCGAAAAAGATCGAAGAAGAGTTGACCTATCCCGGTCAGATCAAGGTGACTGTGATTCGGGAGACGCGGGCGGTAGAATACGCCAAATGACGCGTTGCAGAAAATCGGACAATCTCCATAATTGCGTTCCTTTTCACCCGTCTGTCAGGAGATAGTATTCGCATGGGGCAAGAAACGGAAACAGTTTACCTTGTTGACGGGACTGCTTACATCCACCGGGCCTATCATGCGATCAGAAATTTATCCAATTCCCAGGGTTTCCCAACCAATGCGGTATTCGGCTTTTCCAATATGCTCCTGAAACTCCTGGCCGATAGGAAACCGCTCTATCTCGCCGTTGTCTTTGATTCCAAAGGCCCCACTTTCAGGCACAAAATATACAGTGAATACAAAGCGAACCGCCCCTCCATGCCGGAAGATATGGCACAACAACTTCCCTTAATCAGGGAGGTCGTTTCCGGCCTGAACCTGATAACGCTTGAATTACCGGGCTACGAAGCTGATGACGTTATCGGAACCTTGGCCAGGATGGCGGAGGAAAAGGGTTTCACCGTGGTCATGGTGACCGGTGACAAGGACTTCAGGCAGCTCATCACTCCACGTGTATGCATGTGGGATACCATGAAAGACGTGGTAACCGATTATGCTGCCTTCAAGAATGCCTACGGTATCGAGCCGGGTCAGATGATTGATGTTATGGGTCTGTCGGGTGATGCCTCGGACAACGTGCCGGGAATCCCGGGAGTGGGGGAGAAAACCGCTCTCAAACTCATCAGGACCTACGGTTCTCTGGAAGCGGTGATGGACCATGTGGATGAGATAGATGGCAAAAAACTGCAGGAAAATCTGGGTAAATTTCAGGAAATGGCATTTCTGAGCCGCCGGCTCGTCACCATAGACCGCTTTGTTCCTCTCGAGGTTGATGCCGTGGAGAATCTCCGGGCGGGCTCCCCCAAGAAACAGGCGCTGGCCAGGGTGTTTCATGAGCTTGAGTTCAAAGGACTATGGGAGCAGTTTGCGTCCAGACAGGACGAGGAGACACACTATCGGCTCTGCCTGAGTCTGGAAGACCTCGCGTCTCTTGTCAGTGAGATCAAGAAAAGCGGCCTGGTGTCGCTGGATACGGAAACCACGAGCAAAAACCCGATGGAAGCCGGACTTGTGGGGCTTTCCTTTTCTCTTGAAGAAGGGACGGCCTTTTATGTGCCGGTCGGCCATCTTTACCCCGGCGTGGATACGCAGGTTGACCTGGAGGCGTGTCTCGGGATTCTCCGGGAAGTGCTGGAGGATGATGAGATCAAGAAGGTCGGACAGAACATCAAGTATGACGCGGAAGTTCTCAAGCTGCACGGGGTGGATCTGAAGGGTATCCATTTCGATACCATGATCGCCTCATATGTGATCAACCCGGGGCTCAGGCAGCACAATCTGGATTACCTGGCCCAGCATTACTTGAATCACAAAATGATCGCATATGGCGATGTGGTGGGCAACGGCAGGAATGTACGTAATTTTTCAGAGGTCCCTCTGGACCAGGCCAGGGATTACTCCTGTGAAGATGCAGACATTACCCTGCGACTGATGCACCTGCTCGAGCAGCAATTGCGGCAGGACGAGAACGAAGAGCTGTTCAATAATCTTGAGATGCGGCTGCTCCCTGTCCTTATGGATATGGAACTCACCGGGATCAAGATCGATAAGGTTTTTTTTGAATCCATGTCTACCGACTTTGAAGAACAACTGGAGGTTATTGAAAAGGAAATCTATGACGAGGCCGGGATGGAATTCAATATACAATCCCCAAAACAGCTCGGCTATGTCCTGTTTGAAAAGCTGAAGCTTCCTGTTCAGAGCAAGACAACCAAGACGAAATCTTTTTCAACCAACGTAAAGGTCCTGAAAAAGCTGACCGCTTTTCCACAGAGGACGCCCGAACTCATTTTGAGATACCGGACACTCTCCAAGCTCAAATCAACATACCTGGATGCACTGGTCAGGATGATCGATACACGGACCGGACGGATTCACACTTCTTTTAATCAGACGGTGGCTGCGACGGGGCGATTGAGCAGCAGTAATCCGAACCTGCAGAATATCCCGGTGCGGGGGGTCGAAGGAAGAGAGATACGGAAAGGGTTTGTGGCGGAAAAGGGGTGCATGCTCCTGTCTGCCGATTACAGCCAGGTTGAATTGAGGGTTCTTGCCCATTATTCGAGGGACGGGGCATTTACCAGGGCATTTGAGCGGGGCGATGATGTTCATACGCTCACGGCAGCCGACATTCTTGGTGTTGACAGGGATCTGGTGACACCGGACATGCGCAGGATCGCCAAGGCCATCAACTTTGGAATCATCTACGGCATGGGCCCCCAGAAATTGAGCGAAGAAGCCGGCATACCTTCCCGGGCCGCAAAAGAGTATATCGAGGCGTATTACAAAAAGTACCAGGGGGTCGCCCAATTCAAGGAGCAGATGATCCGGATGGCACGGGAGAAAGGTTACGTTACCACCCTGCTGAACAGACGCAGGTATCTCCCTGATATCCTGCACAAGAACCGGGTAATCCAGAGCGAGTCGGAACGTATGGCGATAAACACCCCTATTCAGGGTACCGCAGCCGATTTGATCAAGCTCGCCATGATACGGATAGCAGAGCGCCTCAAGGAGAATGACTTCGCGTCCCGAATGCTTCTTCAGGTGCATGACGAATTGGTATTCGAGGTCCCGGAAGGGGAACTCGAAAGGCTTACTCCCATGGTTCGGACAGAAATGGAAGGCGTCTATCCTCTCCGCGTACCATTGAAAGTGGACATAGGGTACGGGAAGAACTGGGGGGAGGCGCATTAATGGGGCGTAAGGCAGGGCGTAGGGTTTAAGACATATGGCGTAGGGCGTAAGGCGTAAGACATAAGGCGTGAGACACATTTCGAAACAACGCCATATATCACAAATGCAATTTGTGAGCGCTTACCAATAGCCATTACCCTTGACAGGAAATGATCGGGAAGGATAATGCAGTTTGTGGATCACCGGGATGGTGCATGAGATTCGTGAGAAAAGACCATCCGTATTGAGCGCGACGAGGAGGGACAGGGAAATGGCTGAACAACTCTATGTGGGTATAGATTCAGGGTCTGTCAGTCTGAATTGCATCGTCCTTACTGAAGCAAAAGAGATAGTGTACGAATCACCCTATGAGCGGCACATGGGAAAGGTCGAAGAGAGGGTCTGCGATTTGATTCGCTTTCTCGATGAGAGATTCGGGGCGGAAAGGATCAGGTCTGTTTCCTTCACCGGGAACCATGGGAAGAAGCTGAGTGAACAGCTGGGAACCTTTTATGAATTCGAGACTATCAGCCAGGTCCTGGGCGCCCTTTTTGTCGAGCCCGGTGTGAGAACGATTATCAGCATGGGCGGGCAGGATACGGCGCTCTTTCAGATCGACCAGGAAGACGACGGATCCCCGGACAGGGAGGACGGATGGAAACTGTCCTACTTCAATACCAATGGGCCCTGTGCATCGGGCACAGGATCATTTATCGACCAGCAGGCACAGCGGCTTGCTACCTCCTTGTACTCGCAGGAAACCGATACATCCCAGGAAGGAATCGATACTATCCTTAGCGATTTTATCGATCTTGGCGCCAGGAGCCGAAAACCCGCGAATGTCGCTTGCAGGTGCACCGTCTTTACAAAATCGGACATGATTCACCTGCAAAACAAAGGGGAGACACTCGAGGATATTATCTACGGGCTCCATATCGGGAACGCCAGGAACTACATGAGCACCATCGTCTGCAAGCGGGTGCTTGAGGAGCCCATTCTCTTCATCGGGGGCCTGTCATTGAATCGCCTGCAGGTAAAGGCATTCAGGGACTATTTTCCCAACCTGATTGTTCCCCCTCACAATACATCGCTGGGTGCGCTCGGGGTGGCAATGCAGGCCCTTGCCTTGAAAAGGGAAGACAAAGTATCTCTCGAAATCCTGGAGACCATGGGCTCGCAGATGGAGATCGCCGCTCCCCGGACTTCAAAGCTTGCGCTTAAAAGGACCAGTTTTCCTGAGACAAATGAAGTCAGGAAAAAGCCGTTGAAAAAAGAAACCAGGGTGTACCTGGGGATCGATATTGGGTCCACGACCACCAAGTATGCCCTGATCGACAACGAGCGGGAGATCCTCCATAAGAGTTATGTGCCGACCCAGGGAAAACCCATTGAAGTGACCCAGCGGTTGTTGCGAACCATCCGTGATGAGGTCGGCAAGAAGATTGAGATTGTAGGAACCGCTACCACCGGGTCCGGAAGGAACGTGGTGGGGGACTTCCTGGATGTTGATCTCATCATTGACGAGATAACCGCCCATGCAAGGGGCGCCGTGGAGATTGCGCCCGATATAGATACCATTTTCGAGATTGGCGGCCAGGATTCGAAATACATCTCCATCTCGAACGCATACCCGCTGGATTTTGATATGAACAAGGTATGTGCCGCGGGCACCGGGAGTTTTCTGCATGAACTGGCAGGGAAGTACGGCATCAATATCGTAGGCGAATTCCAGGATATCGCACTCTCATCCAAGGCACCCGTCAAACTCGCGGAACGCTGCACTGTCTTCATGGAATCAGACCTCGTCTCGTACCATCAGAAAGGGGTGGAACGCACCGACCTCATTGCGGGGCTGTGCTATGCCATCGTACACAACTACCTGAACCGGGTAGTAGGGAAGAGAAAGATTGGTGAGAGGGTCATGTTTCTGGGGGGGCCTTCTTTGAACAAGGGTGTTGTCGCCGCATTTGAAGATGTTCTCGGACGTGGCCTAATTGTTCCTCCGCACCGGGAAGTCCTGGGAGCCTACGGTGCTGCCATCAGCGTGCAGGAAAAAATGCAGTTTGAAAATGCGGAGAAGAGTACATTCCGGGGCCTTCAGAGCGCCATACGAGACCGCATGGAATACCGGGAAAAGACATGCCACGCTGATCCGGACTGTCACAATGAATGCAAGCTGAAGATATACGATTTTGATGGTCGCCGCAGCGTGTGGGGTGGAGAATGCGGCCGTTATGAGGTGGTGAGGACCAAGGGAACCAGAAAACAGAATTTTTTCCGCTTGCGACAGGAGATCTGGGAGACCTATCTGGCCGGTGTTTGCGAAGAACTGGGGAGTGATCCAATGATGGAAGTGGACGGCCGCCCCACAGTTGCATTGCAAAGGGCACTGTATGGACATCAGACGGGAATTTTTTGGGCCCATTTCTTTGATATGCTTGGATTGAGAATGGTGATGAGTCCGCCCACCAACGCGCAAATCTCTTTGAAGGGTATTGAATCCGTGATGGCGGAGACCTGCTATCCTGTCAAGATCTCCTACGGGCATGTCAGGGAACTGATGGAAAAGACCGCGTACCTCTTTCTCCCGAGCATAATCAATATGCACACGCCGGTAGATTCGGAAACGGGGTTCTACTGCCCCATGAGCCAGAGCAACTCCTACATGATGCGGGCCGCTTTTCCCATGGAAAGGGCCAGGATACTCAGCCCGGTGATCCATTTCAAGTATGATCCCGAAATGCTGGCCTTGGAGATCTGGGAACAGATAGGACCGAAACTGCACAAGAGCAGAAAAGAGGTAGGAAAGGCCGTTCTCCACGCGCTGGAAAGACAGGAACAATTCAAGAAGGAACTCTCCAGAAAAGGGTCGGAGCTCCTGGACGAGGTGAATGCCTTTGAGCCGGTGCTGCTGGTTACCGGGCGGCCGTATAATCTCTACGATGAACGGCTGAATCTGCGGTTGGGGCAGAACCTGGCTAAACTCGGCCTGCATGCGCTTCCCATGGACTTTATTGATGTGTCCACGGTTGACCTATCCGATTTCCCATCCATGTACTGGGGACTTGGGGCCCAGATCCTGCGCACGGCAAAATTTACTGTGGCCCATGAGAACTACTTCGGGCTCCACATCACCAATTTCAGCTGCGGGGCGGACTCCTTTATCGAACATTTTTACAAGCACATCATGGGAGAGGATCCCTATCTGATTCTGGAACTGGATGAGCACAGCGCCGTCGCCGGGGTGATGACCCGGCTTGAGGCGTACAAAAATGTCATCGATAACACCATGCAGAAGTTGCGGCGGGATGTGGAGAGGAAAGTCGGGCTGGCAAATTGATGTTTTGGTAACTACTCAGGCTGACAGCCTGAAGGCTGAGAGACCATCACTTCAGCCTTCAGCCTAAACAGCTAATCAGCTATGCCTTTGACGATGGAGAAAGTCATGGAATCCAAGAAAGTGGTGAGTTTCAAATCGCTCAACGAGACGGTGGGCAGGTTCAACCCGAAGGAACGGACCTTTTTGATTCCGCAGATGAACAGGATAGGAGGGCACCTGCTGGCGGCGACTTTCCGGGGATTCGGTATCCGGGCAAAGGTTATGGACACCTATAAAGGTCTCGATCTTGGAATGGAATATACCTCGGGAAAGGAATGTTATCCCTGTCAGATCACCACCGGAGATATTCTCTATTTCATGAACAGGGAGAAGGAGCGGCTGGGCGAGGCGTTCAATCCGGACAATTACATTTACTTCATGCCGGAATCCAGCGGCCCATGCCGGTTCGGCATGTACAATAAGTACCAGAGGATAATACTGGATTCACTCCCTGACTTGAACCGCCTGAAGATCGGTTCTCTCACCACGGATGACGGCTATTCCCTCTCAGGTATTATCGACAGTCAACGGGTCAGTGATCTGAGGCGGTCTTCCTATTTCTCCGTGGTGGTTGCAGATATTCTGGATCGGTTGCTCTGGAGGATAAGGCCGTACGAAAAGGAACCGGGCATCACCGACGCCTTCATTGAGGAGTCGATGCACCGGATGGAGGATGTTTTCGAGAAATGCGGCCCCGGCAAGGAGTTCGATCGAATCCTGGATGAGATGGAGCAGGTTATCCGGGATGGAAAGGCACTAATAGATCCGGGTATTCCTAGAAAACCGCTCATCGGCATGGTGGGTGAGA
The DNA here is from genome assembly GCA_964581175.1 of uncultured Desulfobacteraceae bacterium. Taxonomy (GTDB): domain Bacteria; phylum Desulfobacterota; class DSM-4660; order Desulfatiglandales; family Desulfatiglandaceae; genus B46-G9. The sequence continues at coordinate 63,524 of CAZONI010000007.1, read as the reverse complement.
TCTACGTGAGGTCGCACGTACATGCCAATCAGGATCTCATTCGGGTGCTTGAAAGGTACGGAGCGGAAGTGGTGAACGCATCAATTGCAGAGTGGATGAACTACACGTCCTATGACCGGTTGCGGGATGCCAAGATAGCCTTTCGACTGAGCATAAAACAGCTTCGTTTCGGCCTTGTGAAGAAACACCTGAAGAGAATCCTGGGTTTCGGGAGTGAGCTCTCCTACCAGGAGTTCCGGCAGAAAAAGGTCTATGATCGGCTGGCATCACAGATCGGTATTGTCCCGGACCACAAAGTCGGTCACCTTGAAGGGATCCTCAAGGAGAATGATGTTTTTTCTTTTGATGCAGGCACGGAAGCCTGCCTGAGCATCCCGGGGATCATGGAATATGCCAGGGGGGGATATCATGGAGTGGTAAATGTCTACCCGTTCACCTGCATGCCCAGTACGATCACCTCGTCCATTATCAAACCCATGATGAATCAATTGGGCATTCCGTACCTTGACACACCCTATGATGCCGGCATCCAGCCGGGAAGGGAAGCGGCCATCAGGACCTTCATGTACCAGGCGTACCAACATTTCCACCAGCACGGAAGGAAAGCAGCGTAGAAGATTATGACCACAAAAATGCTCGTTAATGCACTTGAGTCGGAAGAATACCGGGTCGCTATTGTAACAGATGGAAAGCTTGAAAATTTCTTCATTGAGACGTCGACGGCCGAACAAAAAATCGGGAACATCTATAAAGGCGTGATAGCGCGGGTCGAAACCAGCCTGCAGGCCTGCTTTGTCGATATCGGCACGGACAAGAACGGATTCCTCCAGGCAAGCGAAATTCACCCTGAATACTACCTGGCGCCCGTAGATACCTCTAAAGACCAGCCGGTCCCTCCTGTCAAGAAGATCGCGAAGAAAGGACAGGAATTACTCGTCCAGGTGACGAAGGAGATGCCGGGAAGGAAGGGCGCACATCTCACCACTTACCTGTCCCTGGCCAGCCGTAACCTTGTCCTGACTCCCGGGAGGAGTGGAGGCGGAGTATCGCGAAAGATAGAGGACGAGGAAGAGCGAAAGCGCCTGAAGTCCATCATGAGCCAGCTCAAACTCCCCGATGAAATCGGATACATCGTACGCACCTCGGCCCACGGACAGAATAAACGGGAACTGTCCAGAGATCTCAACAGGCTCTTGAGGATGTGGCGAAATATTCGGAAGCGAGTGAAAAAGGCGCCCCCGCTTTCCCTGATTCACAAGGAACAGGACATCTGGCTGAGAACTCTCCGGGACTACTTTACCAGCGACGTAACGGAAATCCTGGTGGATGACAAAGAGACGTATGGCAAGATCAGGGACTACATGAAGATCATCTCTCCCCGGTACCAGCGGCGGGTCAAGATTTACCGGGAGAAACGACCCATATTTGAAAGTGACCAGATTGAACAGCAGATTGAAACCATTTACAGCAATGTGGTCCCTTTGAAATCAGGCGGGTCCCTTGTCATTGATCCCACCGAGGCCCTGATTTCCATAGATGTCAATTCCGGCAGGGGAAGAGGCGGAAAAGATGTGGAGGGCACTGCTTTCAATACCAACCAGGAAGCAGCGGTTGAGATCGTCCGCCAACTCCGGCTGCGGGATATCGGCGGGTTGCTCGTGATCGATTTCATAGATATGAAGGACAAGAAGCATACGAGAGAGATTGAGAGGATCCTGCGGGAGGAAACAAAAAATGACCGGGCCAAAATTGACCTCTCCCACATCTCAAAATTCGGCCTTCTGGAATTGTCGCGGCAGCGCCTCAGGCCTTCTGTAGAGTCACGCAGCTATCAGACCTGCCAGTATTGCCAGGGAAGAGGGCTTGTTCTGTCGGTGGAGGCGCGATCGCTCGCCTTTCTGAGGCGTATATGGATGGGACTGGCAAAAGAGGGGATTACGCAGGTCAGGGGTATCCTTCCCCTGGACGTAGCCACCTATCTCCAGAACAAGAAACGCAAGGAACTCTCACAACTTGAGTCTCGCTACGGGGTATCCATTCAGTTGGAGGGTGATCCGGCCGTGACACCGGGAGCCGGGAAACTGGAGTTTATCGAAGTGAAGAACGCATCTGCTCAATGACCAGGAGAGCACAGCAGGAGGTTGACTTCGCGATTGAGGAGCAGAGCGCACTCTCATTATGTTTAACCACATCATTTATTTTATTGTTGTTCTCCTCGTATTCAGTGTCAGTTATTCCGGAAAGAGTCCTGAAAATTCCTTTTTTCTGACCTCCGGTATGATCTTTCTCTCCTGGGTCGGATTTGGTCTCTATTGCCGCAGGGTATTTGAAAGAATACGCACAGAGTACTGGAAGGGGTCCGGAGAAGACGGGCGGTTGACTGCCAGGTTCCAGCGGGCACAGGTAACTCTCTCTTTTCTAGCCATCTTCCTCTTTTCCCTGTTCACCTTTCTGTTCAATCTCAAATACTGGATACTTCGCATTCCTGGATTCAAGTCATTCACGGTATTCCAGGGGCTCCTGGCAATGGCCCTTTTTTTTGGTTTCCTCTGCACCATCTGGTATTTTGCCGTTCCTGCGTATCGGGAACTCTTCGGCATAGACATTTCACGAAAATCCTACATCCTTTCAAATACCCGTTTGAACCTCCCCATCCTTTTTCCATGGGCACTCCTCTCCCTCATCTATGACCTTCTGAGCCTGAGTCCTTGGGGACAGCCCGCCGGTTTCTTCAACACCATGGCGGGCCAGACATTATTTTTCGCCGTCTTCCTTACCCTGCTTATGATTATACTGCCGGTATTCATCCAGTCATGGTGGGGATGCAAGCCTCTGGAAGACACGGCAAAGGCTGGGGAACTTGAGGCCTTTCTCCACGAAAAAGGTTTCAAGTACCGGCATCTCTTGCGATGGCCGCTCTTCGAGGGGAGGATGATGACGGCGGGCATTATGGGGATACTCCCGCGGTTGCGGTATATCCTCGTGACGGATTCCCTCTTTGAAATACTGACGGTGGACGAGCTGAAAGCGGTTCTGGCCCATGAAATGGGGCATGCAAAATACAGGCACCTGCTTTTCTATGTCCTGTTTATTATCGGCTACCTCGTTCTCGCGTTTGGTCTTTTTGATTTCTATTTCTATTTTTTGGCGACACGACCTTTTTTTGACAGGTTTCTCTCCTCCGGTGATTCAAGTGGAAACAACCTCTTCTATCTTGCCCTTTCGCTGCCCATGCTTCTCAGCCTGATCATCTATTTCAGGTACGTGATGGGCTTTTTTATGCGGCATTTCGAGCGGCAGGCTGATCTTTATTCGGCCAGAGTGATGGGGACCCCGAAGTACACCATCAGCTCCCTGGAGAGAATCGCCCTGATGAGCGGGAAGAGCAGGAATATTCCGAGCTGGCACCACTTCAGTATCCGCCAGCGTGTGGACTGCCTCCGCAATGCCGCACGAGAACCCTCTCTTCTCAAGAGACAGACCCGCTTCGTGGCCCTGAGCTTTTCCCTGTTCGTTTTTCTCCTTCTGGTGCTTGGGTACATCCTGAACTTCAGTCCTCTGAGGCAGAAGATGACCTATGCGGCGCTGGAAAATGTCTTGCAGGAACAGTTGAGCGCTCATCCTGCCGATCTTGGGCTCTATGAGAATCTGGCGTTAGTCTATCAGAAGATGGAGGATTATGAGAAGGCAAAAGAAGTATACGAAAAGATCCTTCAACTGGACCCGAATCGGCCGGTTTCCTTGAATAATCTGGCCTGGCTCCTTGCAACTTCCAGCAATCCCCGGATTCGGGACCCGAAACAGGCCCTTGTTCTGGCAAAAAGGGCGGTTTCCCTGGAGCGCTCTTCCGTCTTTCTGGATACCCTTGCCGAGGCCTATTTTGTGAGCGGATACCCGCAGGAGGCCGTCAAGATGATCAAGGAAGCCCTTGCTAAAGCAAAGGAGAATAGGGAGTATTATGAGAAACAGCTTCAGAAGTTTCTCTCAGGGCGTCCGCGGAAATCATAAGCTAAGTGACGATAGGATAAAGGCCATTTAAATGCCAAATGTCAAAATCCAAATTCCAAATGAATGACAAATGCCAAATCATCAATGACAAAACGTCGGATGTTCTCTGTCGTCCCATATGAAGGAGAATTGACGTACTAGGTCTTTTTTGACATTTCGGCTTTGACATTGATTTGACGTTGGGGCTTTGGCATTTGACATTACGTTATGAGCTTGCCGAAAAACTGTGGTTTCCCAGCGGATGATCGTCGATCTCTCAGACATGAAAGATGCCCTTCATGTGCTTCCTACCGGAGAATCAGGGCAGCTCAAGAGCTCCCATTACCGGGATCAGATTCCTCTGTATCTCGGAAACGGTTATCACTACGCATGGCCTGATCGATCGCAGGTGGAAAAAAACAAAGAGGGAACCCTGACCGTGAAACCTGAATAGTCGGGTCGCGCAAGAGCAGGCGCCGGCAGGAGACATCCGGTTCGTCCGGTCAAAGTGCACTTTCAGAAAGGTGCAAGTTATGAGGATATGGGAGGCTCCTTTTTCCGAGTGGCCGGCGCCTCAAGAAGGGCACCTGTCTGTCACGGATCAGCTTCTATTCCCGGCAAAGAAGAATAGCTGACGGGACACGGGCCAACAGCTCCAGCAAGGGTCGCTTCAGGGCCGTTTGACGGGGGAGGAACGATACCACGAGGGAATAGCCCTCCAGATGTTCACCAATCTTCACCGGGGTATCTTGGACCAGCAGGCTCGCTCTTACAGTCCGTCCTTCTGCGGCAAGCATTCTTTCCGCCGAACCGAGTGTGTTGCCCGGTTCCTTTAGGTGTGCTGATGCTGTGTCTCCTCCTTTGATATTGAAGTCCGTTCTCCCCTCACTTTGAAACTTGTAGTGCAGGAGGTCAACTTCCAATTCCGCTCCCTCAACAATCTTGAGGAACGATGAGATCAAGGCCCGGAGCGGCACTTTATCTTCCAACAAAAGCACAACATTCTTTGGGCTCACAAGGTTTTTCACCAGAAGGATCGAACTGGGGGCCTCTCGATAAAGCCTGGATCGAATCTTCTTATGGAAAGAGGTTGAGTCAAAGGAATGTAAGACCCCTTCAACGAAAAGGTCATAAGATTCGTCTTCCAGCTCACGGAGAAGCTCATCCTCACGGACGCCGATGGACATCCTGGGAACACCCAACGTGGGACAGGCGGCCCTCTCGGCATTGAGAAGACGGGAGATCTCGATTTGGGCTGTCTGCAGCAACCCCTTTTCCCAGGTTCGGCGGACCCATCCCGTGCCGGGGCTTTGCCCTTCCTGTTCGGGTTCCACCACATGCATGGTTTGCAGAAGCATGCCCGTCAATTTTGCCAACTGACAGGCGTACCTGAGGGCGATACTCGAAGCGAGATCAGCATTTAAGGAAACGAGTGCCTTGATCATGTTCATTCCGCCTTACTGAAGATAGTCGATACATTATGCCGGGTTCCATAACTTCCGGCATAGCATGAAAAGACCTGTCGAAGAAGGAAAGTATCAAGCCTGGCGTCGGCGCCGTGCCTTCTTTTTGGCCTTTTTGACGGCTGCCTTGATTTCTCCGATCCTGAATGGCTTGGCGATAAAGTCGTACGCCCCTTTGATCAGGGACTCCCTGGCGGTTTCCATCGTAGCGTAGCCTGTGATGACAATCACCTCGCTTTCAGGGCATTTTTCTTTCACCCTCTCCAGGAAACCCATGCCATCGACACCCTCCATCTTCAAGTCCGTAATAAAGATATCGAAGCACGTTTCGTTCACCCTGGCCAGTGCGCTTGCACTGTCGGTAAAAACCTCGACCTCGTAGCCGTCGTCCTCCAGTTCCGGTTTCAGCCGATCGCCGACAATTGCTTCATCATCCAGAATACAGACTGTCGTCTTCTCCATTTTTTCCTCCTTCATATCTTTCGACAGGTTTTTCCGCTTGTTCCCTGAACTTTTGAAAGTAGTAGCCCACATCCTCATCATTCTTCAGGAGGACGTCGAGTTGTCTTGCAAAACCGATCAGTTTTCCGATGAGATAGAGTTGCTCCATCATAAGCTCTTCCGACAGATTAATCGCCCGTGCAATGACAAGATCCCCGTTCATCTTTACCTTGAAGCCGGCCTTTTCCAGGATAGTCGCCAGCAGGGCGGCTCTTCTTGACCGGCGTGTTATGTCCGTCACTCCCCCGACAAAACGGAAAGAGATGTTATTGTTTTCAGGGGAAGATCCAATGGCGGCATCCACAGCCGTGAAATGATAGCCCAAGGGAAGGCTCAGGTTCACATAGTTTGAACCCAGGACCGCCAGGTTGACACTGGGCAAGGTATTTCCCATCACCTCCGCACTCTGTGTTCTCGTGAGGCTGGACATGAGGCCTTTCAAATCCACCGGAATCGGTTCCGTGTTCCAGGAATCAGGCGAACTCAGTCCCTTCCAGATTGCTTTCATGGGCAAGGAGGTGATCTGATCGGGATCCACATAGATGTCTTTGTCGGTCCCCTCCGCCAGCCCGCCCCCAATATCAATCAGTACAAGGTCCAAAGGGAGCCGGGATCTCAGCCTCTTCCCTCCCCGTCGCAGAAAAGATCGAGAATCTTTTCCGGCCTGTACCAGGGCCCGAAAGGCCTTCTCGTGAACAAATCGCATGACATCATGAAAGGTCTGACAGCCCTTGGGGGCAAAGCCGGGATCATCAGGGTCCGTCAAGGAGAGAGGGGCGATCTTCTTGAGTAATCTCCGCAGCAATTGGAACTCACGGGTCATTTCAAAGCTGGGTCCGTCAAGCAGTTGGTGGCGAATGAGCTCCTGAATGAGGCCTTCATAGACGATGTTTCTTTCGGTATCTACGGTTACCTCCTGGTTCGCAGCCAGCAGCCGGGTCGCAACATCGGTCCCCACAATGGTGGGGACCCTGAATTCCCGGGCGACTGTGGCCATGTGGCCGGTTACGGCCCCAACGTCCGTGATGATCGCGCTGGCCCGGGGTATGACCTTTGCCAATGAGGGAGGAGCATAGTGGGAGACCAGGACTCCCCCTCTGGGGAAGTGGGTGAGGTCATGGTCATTGTCTACGACCCACACCGGACCCGCGCCGATACCGCGATACGCGATCATCCCCCTGTCCTTGAAAAGAACACGGTGTCCTTCCGTAGCCCCCTTCAGTTCGGTGTATTCCATCCGTTTTTGACGGGGTATGTGAAGCTGCCTCGCCTGAAGTATCCAAAGTTGTCCACCTTCATCAATGCTCCATTCCACGTCCAGGGGTCTCTTGAAGTATCTTTCCAGGATGAGACCCACATCCATTATCGGGGGGACCTCCTTCGAGGTGAGACAAGGTCCGGCATTGGGTTCATCCGAGCCCTTCTCTGAAGGGCCTGTGTGAAGAGAACCCGGCATGTGGGGCGTTGAGTTTGTCTGTTGTTCTACGACAGGATAAGGAGGACTGCGAGAGATGCGGAATGTCTCCACCCCTTCATCTCCCTCCACGACGACTTTCCCGGATCCCCAGGTCCCGCTCAGGAGGCTTTCCGGTCGGTCGGGCCTGTTGGGGTCGAGCGTAAATAGGACGCCGGCTACACGACTGTCTATCATTTTCTGGTAGAGTACCGGCATGGCCATTTCCAGGGATAGGATATTCATCCTCAGTCGGTACTCCAGGCCGGCCTGGTTGTACAGGCTTGCCAGTACTTTCTTATAATTGGATAACAGTTCATCAAATTGGACGTTCAGAAATGAATCGTGAAGTCCGGCAAAACTCAGGTCTCCATCTTCACCTACACCGCTGCTGCGAATTGCGAAATAGCAGCTCCCCGGTTTCCCCTGAGAAATCCGTTCTGCAGCAGCAAGGATCTGACGTCTGAGTTCGGGAGGGATCTCTCCTCCGAGTATCATGAGCTGAATGGAATTGGAGACCGACTCGACAGATCTCTGTCCATTCCTGCATTCTTCAATAGAGCCTTCTATTTTTTCGAAGAGGTTGTTGTATGCCATGTAATCTCTGAAGCCGCCGACGGTAACGGCGAAGCTGTCAGGTATATTGACTCCTGAGAGATTCAAGATCCTGGACAGGTTGTAGGTCTTAAACCCGACCAGGTCCTCCATTCCATCTTCTATTTCGTTCAAGGCATATATTCTCTTGGCCCCGTGAATCACCATCTTTCCTGATAGTTCAATTTCCAGCTTTTTTGCCAGGTCTTCAATAACGCCGTACAGTTCCAGGTACTGATTATCCGTAATGTAGTTCAGGTCATAAGCACTGCTTCGAACAAGCTCTTGTAATTTTTTGACACTGTCGGACAGGTATTTCCTATCAAATATAAACTCTCCTCCCATTTTTCCGCCCATGTCTGCGATGAGCTCCATTGCGGCATTGTTCTTTTTCAGTATGTTTTGAAACCAGACGAACAGATCGGAAAAAGGGACCTGGTTTTCTTTTTCCCTCAGAAGGAGGTTTTTCAATGCCGCAAGTGCGTTACCAAGGTATAGCATCAATGGGCCTCTGTACGCCTGAAGAGCAACCCGATAACAGCCCCGACAAACAGTGCAATAAGGACGCACAGTATGCCGTAGATAAGACCTCTGTCATATGCAAGTTCGCGGACGGCTTTGATGAAACCCACTTCCTCCACTGTAAAGCTGCGGACGGTAGTCTCTTCCACCTTGCCGTTATGAAAAAGTCTGTTTAAGATCCTGTATTCCCCGGCAACGGTGCTTGAGGGGAAATAGAATTTCGCGTCAAAATGCTTCATTCCTCCTGTCGGCTGGGAATACCGTACGGCGTCCTGCAGTTCCCCGTAGAGATGCTCGGACTGTTTGAGTTGGACGAATCTCGGGAAAACAACATCAAGGTTCGCGTTATGAGGCTTGATGACCAGCGTTTGCTTCAGTTGTTCGATTCCGAGACCCAATGAAGACAACGAGGCGTGCCATTCTTTTCCTTCGGGGAGGAGCAACATGTATAAGAAAGGGGCCTTCTCCAATTCGACCTTTCCCCGATTCATCCAAAATGGCCCGACCCGACCTTTCATATTGAATGCGCCTTTTTCGTCCGGCCCCTTGATTTCAATGACCATGTCCCGGTCGGAGGGAATCGACCCCGACAGGGATATGCGGCGCCCGGAAAAAAAAGTGCCGATATCCAGATGCGCAGGATTTATCCCAAGAGCAGGTGTCTGTGCGGACGACGCGGGCCCGGCGCCAACGAGGAGCACTACGGTGCTCAGCAGCACCAGGAGCGGTTTTCTCAACTGCATCTTCTAGTCACCTCCATAGTATGATAACAGAATATGGGGTTGCAGCAAAAGGCCAATGAGCATCTTGACCATAACCACGAGAACCAGGGAGGCCAATAAAATTTTCAATTGCTCGCCTTTCAGCTTCCTGCTTATCTTGGCGCCGAATTGAGCTCCCAGGGTTGAGCCGATAAGGAGTAACAGGGCCAGGACAAAATCCACGGTGTGATTGCTGTGGGCCTGCATGATTGTCACATTTATACAGGTAAAGAGTATTTGAAACAGGCTGGTTCCGATAACAACGTGCATGGGCATTCTCAAGAGATACACCATCACCGGGACCATGATGAAGCCTCCGCCCACGCCCATGATGGCGGCCAGTATTCCCACGAATCCTCCGAGAACAAGAGGGACGATCAGGGAGATGTTGATCCCTGATTTGTCAAAGTTTGTTTTGAAAGGAAGGCGGCGTATCACACGCGCATAGGCAGATTCTTTCTTGCTGACTGGTGTGCCGGCCTTTGCTTCTGTCGAGCGCAGGCCTTGCAGGCTTTCCAGGAACATGTAACTGCCAACGCCGCCCAGCATTATGACGTAGGTAAGTTGAATAAGAAAATCGGCATTTCCCAACTGGCGGAGAAGCTTGATGATCTGAACTCCTCCAGTGCCCCCGATAACACCTCCTATCAGCAAAATAAGGCCCATTTTTACATCAACATTCCCCAATCTGTAATGGGCATACGTTCCTGAGGCGGATGCGGCCACAATCTGGTTGGAATCTGATGCTGCGGCGACGGTTGGAGGAATTCCGATCATAATAAGCAACGGCGTCATGAGGAAACCACCTCCTACTCCAAACAGGCCCGACAGCAATCCGACCAGAAATCCCAGGCCGACAATTACCGGTAAGAGAACGCTATGATGCGCAATAGGTAAATAGATGAACCACGACATGTCAACTCCTTTCATTCAAATCTTAAGGTCATAAACAGCAATAGTGGAAAAATCACTCGTGCAAGAGAGTAGAGCACTAACGGTAATTCTGTCGCCTGTTCAATTAAGGTGTCATTGGCTTGTCACTTTGTTGGAAGCCGGCAGAACGACGGTAAAAGTGGTCCCTTTTCCAGGCTCGCTTTTCACGGTGATCTGTCCGCCATGTTTCTTGATAATCCCGTAACTGACCGATAGACCCAACCCCGTTCCCTTGCCCACATCCTTTGTGGTAAAAAAAGGATCGAAAATGTGAGGCAAGTGTTCTTCCGAAATCCCCGAACCGCTATCCTGCACCAGCACTCTTATCTTGTTGTCATTTTCCAGACTGGTGTGAACCGTGAGATCACCGCCTCCAGGCATCGCTTGAACGGCATTGGTGATGAGGTTCAGAAATACCTGTTGCAACCCTTGATGATTTCCGTTGATTTTGGGCAACTCAGCGGAAATCTCATCATGCAGATGCACCTTTGACAAGGTCATGTGATTCCTGGCGATCTGGATAGTCTCCCTCAAAAGGATCGCCAAATCCAATTGGTTATAGCTGGATATCTCGGCCCGGGAGAACTCAAGGAGATTCTTTACAATCTCGCTTGCCCGAAGCGCCTGGGTGAGGATGTCGTCCAACAACATGGACCGCCTTTGTTCGGAGATTTTTCTCTTGCCGACGAGTGAGTCCACTGTCAGCACAATGTTATTGATGGGGTTGTTCAATTCATGGGCAACTCCGGAAACGAGGGTTCCCAGGGAGGCGACTTTTCTGGAATGGATAATCTGTTCCTCCCTGGCTTCGAGCTCTTTTGCCATTCGATTAAAGGCGATAATCAGATGATCCACCTGGCTCTCATCGCTGCCCATGTGGGAAATCGGGCTGAAATCGCCCAAGGCGACCTTTTCTGTGGCCCTTTCTATCTTGGCAAGCGGCCTGACAACCTTCTTGATGATCAATCTTGCCCCCGTCACGAACAGGAAAAACATTGCTCCCATGAAAACAAGCGGCCATCTCAAGGCATTTTTTGCTTCATTGGCGATATGTCCTCTTTCAGCTTTCAACAGGATTTGTGCAGCATCCACCAACCGTTTCCCCACAGACCTGATCTCTTCCTGTGCGGCTTTGCCGGGACTGTTACCCGCCTGAGTGCCGTTCAGCATGTCGAGTGCGGCATATTCTTTGAGCCCTCTTTCCAGCTCAGTGCTTCCTATCCGGGAACGGGATTTTTCCGAGTAGCTCAATTTCTTGGAAAATGATTTTGTTGCCAGGTCAAGGTAGTATTTGGTGGATTCAAGGGCTTCCTCGCTGTGATACAGTAAAAAATTTTTCTCATACCTCCTCATCTCCAGAATTGTGTTATACAAGTCCTCCGTCAGCTCAAGATCCCGGATGCCCTGATTCACGTTGGTTACCCCCAGGTAGAGCACGGGAAAATTTAATAATAATATGCATATCCCGAGATAAATGAAAAAATTGAGCTTATATTGCAGATTCACATATTTTTTAAACCATGCAGCCATGTCGTGAACCTTTGTTCCCTGAAATCAGCAGAGTTACCTTGTTTCGAACCATAACCGGCTATTTTCATCGCATCTCACTGATTCCGAACCCTTCCAATGGAGAGATGGCAGATAGTGAAGCCGCCCTCAAAATCATCTGAGGATAAGCACAGAATATTCGCTGCCTTTGATCAACTTGCTTACCTTGGCCTTGGGAAAAACCTTTTCCAGCATGGATCTTTTTCCCATCCAGAGGGCCATGAGCCCCCACCGGGCCTCCTGGGAGATGAAGGCATCCAGAGACGCCAGCTCCACAATCTCTATCCACGGTTCGAGACCACGAGCCGTGTAGTATCTGAGGATGGTGTCCATCTTCCTTTCGACCTCGGCCTTGAGTTCCTCGCCCTCGGTCAGACCTATGATCTCGAGCTTAGCCTTGTGCAGGGTGACCAGCTGGTTGATCATCTCAAGAGATTGCTGGCTGACCAGGTCATGATCCAGGCAGCAGACGATTTTGCTCACATCTTTTTCTTCCTTGGACACCAGAACCGAACAAGCGGCCTCATTGACGATTTTTTGGGGAATCCCGCCCCCTCCTTCCCATTCGCAGCCCCTGGAATAATCGCACCCTATCACGATGAGATCCATTTCCTCTTCATGGGCTTCGGCCAGGATCTCTTTTACAGGATTTCCCAGCCGTATCCGTGCCTTCAGTTCTTTTCTGGCATTCTTGGCCACATAGAGTTCTTCCCAGACGCCTTTTCTGACCTCAATGAGCTGGTAGCCGAAATCGCGCTGCGTATAAGGACATTCATCCTTCCCGAAATGATCGAGAAACCTTTTCTGATATTCAAGGAGCGCCCTGGCTAAAGGGTGTTCCATATCCCACCCTTCTGAAGAAGTCGCCATCTTTCCCACAGGAGATCTTTTCGGCAAAACGCCCAGTATGGTGACGTTGGCCCATGTATTCGCCGCCAATTTAGCCACTACATCGACCGTGTTGGTGCTGTAAGGATTCTGGTCAATTGCAACGAGAATTCGCATATTTTTCCCCCATGATTTCGTTCAGACTTCCTGCCGGTACGCGAGAGCGGCCGGCAAAACACAACCCGGCAATTCCGGCATGGAGCTTTTCCCGAGGGCTCTTCCCTCTGTTGAGGTCATTGTTTTGTTTCTAGTCGGCATCCTGTTCATTCTCGAGTGCCTCTGCCGCTTTCTTGATGGCTGCCCGCATTTCTCTCAATTTGAAAGGCTTGGCAATGAAGTCGAATGCCCCTTTGGTCAGGGATTCCCTGGCCACCTCGAGCGTGGCATACCCTGTAATCATGATGACCTTTGTCCGGTTTGACTTTTCCGATACCTTTTCGAGGACCTGGATCCCATCCATTTCATCCATGCGAATGTCCGTGACCACGATATCGAACGCCTTTTCCGATATTCGTTCCAGGGCTCGATTAGGATCGACAAAGATCTCAACCTGATGTCCCTCTTTTTCGAGGGCCGGTTTCAGTCGTTCGCCCACGATTGGCTCATCATCCAGAACCAGAATATCGAGTCCATCTCCCATTTCTTCTCCTCCTCAGGATTGAAGTTGGAATTCGTAAACAAATTCCCAGAGATTTTTTACGCCGGACTTGCCTCTCCCCGTTTCACGGGAGAACCGCCTGCGAATTGCAGGGTTCTGTGCATTTCTCTCCTCTGTCTATATGCCCGGACCACATAGAACAGAATGACAAGACAGCCCGAAATGCCGCTGGCGAACAGGAAGAACTTGCTCACAAGATTGAAATAGCGATCCCATCCAGGATCAATATTGAGGTAGCCGAGCTGGCGCAGGTAGATGGGAATGGCGATTATTCGGCTTAAGACGCACAACAGAATAATGAGGCTGGTCACGAGACGAATGACCTTCTCATTGACCACCTTCACCCCATAGACACCCAGATAGATTCCAACCAGTGAACCCAGGTAGAGCAGCAAGGTCAATCGGATGTCCACAAATCCCTGGTAAGCGTAACTCAGTGCTCCGTATGCTCCCATGAACATGGCAAGGTAGAGCTCCGTACCGGCTGCCACTGCAGTCGGAACTCCGAATACGTAAATCATGGCCGGCACGCCGATGAAGCCTCCCACGCCTATGGTTCCTGCCAGATACCCGGTGGCCGTTCCTACGGCCAAAATAACCCACAGACTCACCTTTGTGTCGGCGACTTTGAAGTGAATCACGGGAGGAAGGTTGAACCTGGCCAGAAAATCGGCTATCCTTGTGGAAGGTCCCGCCCCGCCTTCGGGCTCGCGAGAGGTCTTGATCAGGTCACTGAGCATGGACAAGGCAACGCCCAGGAGGATGGTGGCAAAAACGATGCTGATGTAGAGGTTCGCACCCGCGCCCTTTGCTGCGCCGTGACCTGTCCCTTCACGAAAGAGCTTGCTGGCTATTACGACTGCCAGCTGGATGCCGATAATCGCAGTCCCCAGCACAAAGACAGCCAGCTTTTTGTCCACATTTCCTGCCTCGCCATGTTTCCTGGATCCCACCATGGCCTTGCCGAACTTGTGGGTGATGTTGCTGGCGACTGAGATCACGCCCTCAACCCCGAGGTTCATCATCCCGGGCGTCATGAAAAAGGCCCCGCCGCTGCCGATGAAGCCGCTCAGCACGCCGCCGATGAATCCCAGAAGGACAACCTGCAAGCCGGTAGCCAGATTGATGTCAACAAAATGGACAGCCAGATGATGCATTTTCCACCTCCTCCGCTTTGCTCAGGAATCAAGCATGTTGCCGTCCTTGATTGATTCGCAGGACAATCATCCCGGGTCTAGTCAATCCCAATCAATTTTAAGAGCAGACCCGTAACTGCACTGTAGCAATACGCGACAAAAGGAACAAACAGGGCCACGGTGATCGATGCCAGCCATTTCCACTGCTCGTGAATTTCTCCGCCCAGGAAATTCAGGATCGGCTTCTGGAAAGAAAAGACCAGGATGTAGACACAGATGACCAGGGCAGCAAAACCAAGAAGTTTTATCGCCTGTTTTTTGCCGAAAAGGAATCGAGAACTCATCTCATCAGCGGTGATGATCGGCGCCTTCAACCGTTCCCGGATGGCAAGAGAAAGTTCGCGTATCATGCGCTTTCGGGCCTCGCGACCTTTCTCGAGAAACAAGTCTCCCAGTACTACCAGAGAACAGTTGCTTTCGCCTCGTATCTTGTCAATGATTTCATCCTTGGCTCCATAGATTGTTTCTCCCCCTGCGGAACGGCCCATAGATACCAGCGCTTCCATTGTGTGGCTAAGCCCGTTATCCTCTCCCTCAGACTCAAAGCTGTCGTCTTCCACGCCTCCGGTGTATGTTCCTCCTGCTGTTCCTTGAACAGGAATCCTTTCAATCCCATGACTTTCTTCAGGGAGGCCCTGTACCCGTTGTGCTGGTGGCGCTACCCGGAGGAGTTCCACAGCTGCGCCCCACCGCCGGGATAGCTGGACGATTTCCTGGAAGTTCTCGGAATCGGCGCTGAATGATTCCTGAACCCATAGGATATTGGTCTCCGCCATTGTGCATCTGGCCTCTTTGCATCCCTTGAGCCCTTGCAGCACCTCCAAGATGGCTTCGGCTGCGCCTTCCTGACGGGGCATATACGTGACGGTAACCACACCATCCACGGCCCGGATTCCCAGATCGAGATCCCGGGTCAGTTCATGGGTTGCCAGGAGCACTTTTGCCCGGGCAGTTAGATCAAGGTTATCCATCAATCTCAGGCTTACCGGAGTCGGCTGGAAATCCGGCAATTCGGCCATACTGCACAGGGTCGCAGAGATATTTGGCAGGCTCACATTATGAAGATTGACAAAAAGATCATATTGAGCGGGATCCAATCGCTCCACACCGTGAACATAACGCACCCATTTGTTGAAGTCTTCGTCCAACTGGTCCAGGTAGACCTGGGCCTTTTCTCTCGGCAACCTCAAATCTCGCATGGCGTTCTCGACCCGCATTTCGCCGGGTGTCATCAAACCTACCCGGAGCCGGTGAGTGACTCCGGGCAGGAGCAGGTGCCCCGCCCTTCCCTGGTAGATCAGATTGCCCCCTTTGCCTTTTTCGCAGAGGATCGCCGTAATGAACGCCAGGTAGAGGTTCTTTTCCTTGGCCAGTCTTTCAGGCACAACCGGTGATTTGATGATGGAAGTCTCGAGGCGTCCCAGCTTAATCCCGTGCTCCCGTGCCTCTTCAACCAACTCGGTCCTGCTCAACGACGGCCAGCCCGTCTTTTTCTCAAGGCTCAGGGCAAGCTCTTTTCCGACGTCATGCGCGGCGCTCGAAATCATAACAATAGACATTCTGAGCTAACCTCCTTTTTAGAGATAGTCCACGTTGTCTTTTTCTTTCACCTGGATGATCTGAAAGGGTACTTTCGTCCTGATCCGGATGAGAGCTTGAGCCATTTGATCCTCCTCTCCCAGCACCACCAGTTCTATGGACTCATTCTTTATGAACTCCAGGATTTCTTTTTCCACTGTCCCATACGCAATGTGATGTGAGACGGCCAGTCCCTCCTGCGAAGCGGTGTTAACCAGGTCAAGCAGGACTTTCTCTTTCCAGATGTTACTTCCGTTCTCATCCTTCTGATTTTCAATCTGAAGGATGAGAATTTTCGCCTTCATCCTTTCAGCCAGGGCAAGTGCATGGTAGACACCTTTCAGGTCCTTGCTTTGTGGACCCAGGGGGACCAGAATTCTCCTTTGACTGACCAATTCTTCACGCCTCCTCAGCAATTCTGTTCTTCACACAAAGCCAATAGACAAGATTCATGCCAAGTAAATTTAGCATGTATTTTCAGCCAATTAGCGCCATGAGCCTGATGGTAGCAAGGAATGATTCGTTGCATATTGGAACAAGAATGGTGCACGAAAACAGAACGTTGCCGATTAATCTTATGAAAACAAAGGGTTTTGCGTATTGTTTCAGGTTGAAAAGGGGAAACCAGGGGCAGAAGCCGCAGAGCTAAGCGAGACCAAATCTTTTCATTTTGCGCCAGAGAGTCGTCCTTGGCACCTTTAGTATTTCGGCGGCAAGCCCCTTTTTGTAATTGGTATGGATAAGGACCTGATGAATGTATTCCTTTTCCTTTTCTTCCAAAGACGGAAGGACACCGTTGTCCAGGGCACTGATGGAAAGCTGCTGGAGGTCGGTGGGGAGGTCTTTGGGGTGAATAACAGGTCCGTCAGCGAGAGCTACGGTACGTTCAATGATGTTCTCCAATTCACGAACGTTGCCGGGAAAAGGATAGCGAAGAAGTATTTCCATGGCCTCCGGATCGAGGCCTGAGATATTCTTGCCGAATAATGCTCTGTAATGGGTCAGGAAGTGATTGATCAGAATGGGGATGTCTTCTTTTCTGGCCCTCAAAGGCGGCAGTGAAATGAGGACGACATGAAGACGAAAAAAAAGATCCTCACGGAATTTTCTTTCTCTCACCAATGCCTTTAGGTCTTGATTGCTGGCGGCGATCAGGCGCACATTTACCGAAATGGGCTTGATTCCTCCGACACGCAGAACGGTTCTTTCCTGAACGAATCTGAGTAGTTTTACTTGCATGCTGGTGGGCATTTCGCCGATCTCATCAAGAAAAATAGAGCCCTTGTCGGAGGCCTCCAAAAGGCCTACCTTGGTATCCACAGCTCCTGTGAAGGCGCCTTTTTCATGACCGAACAACTCATTGGCGATGAGCTCCTGGGTGAAACCGCCGCAGTTAAAAGAAACAAAAGGCTTGTCGCGTCTTGCGCTTTGAGAGTGGAGGGATCGGGCAACGATTTCCTTGCCGGTCCCGCTCTCTCCTTGAATGAGCACATTGCAGTTCAGGTCGGCGACTTTGCGTACAAGCTTCTGAACCTCCATGATTGCATGACTGCGGCCAATAAGGTCCTGTTTTCGGGATATGGAAAAAAGAGCCTTTTTGAGAGATTCTTTTTCTTGAACCAAACGCACCTTTTCCAAGGATCGAGAAACGAGGGATCTGAGTTCAGCCATTTTAACCGGTTTTGTTACATAATGAAATGCTCCTTCACGAATAGCCTCTATCGCCGTTTCAACCGTGCTGTAAGCGGTTATGATAATTACCTCGGTCCAGGGGTGATCCTGCTTTATTTTCTTGAGGACTTGCAGGCCGTCCATGCCTGGAAGCCTGAGATCGCAAAGGACGAGATCGCAGGGATCAGAGCTCAATTCTTTTAACGCCGATTCCCCGTCATGAAAGATTTTTACCTGATGATGGTCCTTCATGAGAGCCCGCCTTATTTCGCGGCAGGCGACGGTTTCGTCGTCAATGACCGCCACACAGTGGGAGTGGATTCCATAGGAGTGTTTCATTTATTCTCATCCAGAGGAAGAAATATTGAAAAGCAAGCGCCTTTTCCGGGCCGGCTCTCAACGCTTATCCGGCCTCCGTGTTTCTTTATGATATTGTAGGAGACCGAGAGTCCCAGTCCCGTCCCTTCCCCCTCTTTTTTTGTGGAAAAGAAAGGATCGAAGATGGACTCAAGATCCCCAGGGGCTATTCCCCTTCCCGTATCCATCACGTCCATTCTGATTTCATTTTTGACATGATCCAGGCCGACCAATACCTTCAGCTCTCCTCCCCCGTCCATGGCCTGAATACTGTTGAGGTACAGGTTGAGCAAGACCTGTTGGATCCCACTCTTATCTATCTTTAAACGTGGTATCCGGCCAAGGATTTCTTTGGAAAATGTAATTCGGTTCAAACGCAGTTCGTTCTTCACGAGCTGGGCCGTTTTATCCACCACTCTTTCTAGGGAAACTTCCTCCAAGTGCGAATGCCTTGCCCGGGAAAACTCAAGGAGGTTCCGCACGATCTCACTGGATCGGTCGGCCTGGTTCATGAGGTCCCGGTAAAGCCGCATACGTTCAGCGTGGTCCATTCTCTCATCATCTTCCATCAAGGATTCGACTATCAGGGACATATTGTTGATGGGATTGTTGAGTTCATGGGCAATACCCGATGTGAAGGTTCCGATGGACGCCATTTTACGGGACTGGAGCAACGCCTCCTGCCTTGATTCCAGTTCCTCGGCCATCTTATTGAACGCTGCAATCAAGCGCGATATTTCGTCCCCCTTTTTTTCCTGGTAGACGATCGGCGTGAAGGTATCTTTGGCCACTTCCTCTGTTGCCCGTTCCACGAGGGAAAGGGGTCTCAATATACCGAGGTTTACCAACTGGAACACCACCGCGATCAGAATGATGAAGGCTGCAAAAGAGGCGAACGGCATAATGAGGCTTTGACCGAGAGCGCGCTCTATTCTCCGACGCTTCGTTTTGATAAGTTTTTGGGCAAAGTCCACAAGGGCCTTGCCTTTTTCACGGATACCTTCAAGGTTCATTTTTGGCGTGCCCGTCTTGGCCAGGCTCATGCTCTGTCCCAAAATGTCCTTGTAATCGTTCATATCCCTCTGAAATGCATCGCATTCTTTCGTGCCCACAACCTGAGTGATCTCTTGCCTGAATCGGTTGAAAGCATCCTCGATCTTGAAAAAATAGAATACACTCTCGTCCAGGCTTGCCGGATCATGATAATAGGTGAAATTTTTTTCATACCGCCGCAGTTCCAGAATATTTTTCAGGAGATCGTCAAAATTTTGTATGATAACAAGCTTTTTCCCGAGGCTCATTGTGTTCTGATAGTAGAGGCCGGAGAGCACTCCTACAAAGACAAGACATAATGCGAAAAAGACGGCTATTTTTGCCCGAATGGTTTTCATAATGAAACCCTTCAAGGGGATCTGGGAAAGGATATTCCTCTCCAGCGTGAAAAAAGTCTTGATGCAACTGTTTACTTTTTTCAGAGGATTTCAACGGTCCTTCGGAGCTTTGTGCCGGCCAGAAAAATCTGTTTTCGAACTCGGTGGTTACGGCATTTTCTCCATGATAACGTATCCTTTTTAGCTTATACCATTATTTTTCGCGCTGGACTACGCATTTATCGTGCAGCTCGACCTCATCCCGTGCAACAGACCAAAAGCGCTGTTTTATTCTTGACTTATACCTCCTCTTTTTCCTATCATCCAACGGTCAAACGTCGCTTCTGAATGATCCCATATTCAGCCCTGGCGAAACCTCGAGAGGAAACTGATCTATGGAACCATTGACGACTGAAATGATCCTCGTGATGATCATGATCGGGGTAGCCATTTTCCTATTCATCGCCGAATGGGTGCGGGTCGATGTGGTTGCGATTCTCATGATGGTGGCCCTCCCCCTCCTTCATCTTGTAACACCGAAAGAGGCCTTTGTCGGTTTCAGCAGTAATGCGGTTATTTCTATCATCGCGGTCATTATTATCGGCGCCGGGCTGGATAAAACGGGGCTCATTAATCGACTGGTACGGCCGGTGCTCCGGGTCGCCGGGAGAAGCGAATCGCGTGTGGTTATTGCCATCTCGCTGACAGTAGCCGGTATCTCCAGTTTCATGCAGAATATCGGCGCAGCCGCACTATTTCTTCCTGCCATCCAGCGGGTGAGCAAGATGCTCAAGATCCCTTTGAGCAAGCTCCTGATGCCCGTAGGGTTTTCCGCGATTCTCGGCGGCACCATTACCCTGGTGGGGTGCAGCCCGCTGATTCTTCTCAATGACCTCCTGGAACCTTTTCATCTCCGACCTTTTCACCTGTTTGACGTCACTCCCATAGGTCTGGCCCTGGTTACGAGCGGGATCGCCTGCTTCATCCTTTTCGGCCGGTTCATCCTGCCCAGGGGATCCATGGACTCCGCCGAAGCAGGACCGGCACCCGAGCTGCGTCATGCCCTCGAAGAACTGGGCGAGCCTTATGAATTGCATACTCCTGCTGATTTTACCCATTATCGGGAACCTGTGGTCGTTGAGGATCTGAAACGCCGCTATCTTGTCAATGTGGTCGGCATTATTGAACCTCCTGATTTCAAGCTTCTTTCCCCCGCCCCGGAAGCAGAGGTCCGGTCGGATATAGACTTCTTGGTATATGGCCGGGAGAGAGATGTGCGTCGCATGGCAGAAGAAGAGGGCATGATGCTCAAGGATGCGCTGGAGGTTTTTAAGGACGACGTGTCCGACACAACATCGGGTACCGTGGAAGCAGTTGTGGCTCCCCGTTCCCCTGTTGCGGGCAAGACCCTCAACCAGATAAATCTGCAGGACCGTTTTCGCGTGACACCGCTTGCTATTTACCGGCATGGAGAGACGTACAGGGCAGAAATAGGGGATCTTGTCCTCAATGTGGGCGATGCCATCCTGATACAGGGTACCTGGCACCGGCTCAAATTGCTCCAGGAAGAAAGGAGCCTTCTTTTTACAACGCCCATAGACGTGGAACTGATGCGTCCCGAAAAGGCCCTGTGGGCGGGGCTCTGGCTGGCTGTGGCGTTGACGATGATCATGATATTCAAGATCCAGCTTTCTGTAAGCCTCATGACCGGTGCCCTGGGCATGGTTGTCACCCGGGTGCTCAGCATAGATGAAGCCTACAGGGCGGTCGACTGGCGGACTATTTTTCTGCTGGCCGGTCTCATCCCTCTGGGTATCGCAACCGAGAAGACGGGAACGGCCGCGTGGATAGCCCATGCCGTGTTGAATGCCATCGGCACAGTGCAGCCCATTATTCTTCTGACGGTTATCGGGATCCTGTCGACTGTTTTTACCCTGGTAATATCCAATGTGGGCGCCACGGTGCTTCTGGTGCCCCTTGTGGTCAACATGGCCATGGCGGCTCACGCGGACCCCCGCATGGCGGCACTTGTTGTCGGCCTTGCTACCAGTAATTCCTTTATGCTGCCCACGCACCAGGTCAACGCGCTGTACATGGGACCGGGACGATACAGGAGTGTGGACTTCATGAAGGCGGGGATCGTGATAAGTGTTGTTTTTATTGTGGTTATGATCGGAATGATTTACGTGGTTTATGGTGTGTAAACCCGGAAAGCAGGGAAGAAATACCATGGCAATCATAACAATATCGCGCGGATCTTACAGTAAGGGGAAGGAGGTGGCCGAAAAGGTCGCCGAGCGCTTGGGATACGAGTGTGTGAGCCGGGATGTTCTCCTGGATGCCAGCGACCGTTTCCATATCCCTGAGGTAAAGCTTATACGCGCCATCCATGATGCGCCTTCAATCCTGGACCGGTTCAAACACGGCAAGCAGATTTTCATCGCCTATATCCGGAGCGCGCTGATGCACCGGGTAGCAAACGATAACGTGGTCTATCACGGCCTTGCCGGCCACGTGCTGCTCACCGGCGTGCCAAACGTGCTCAAGGTAAGGATTATTGCCGATATGGGTGATCGGATCAAGGCTGAGGTGGAACGGGAAGTCATCAACGAAGAAGAGGCCCGTGTTCTCCTGGAAAAGGATGATGAGGAACGGAGAGGATGGACTAAAACCCTCTATGGCGTAGATCCCTGGGACAGTTCTCTATACGACCTGGTTGTTCACATAAGTAAGCTGACGGTCTCCGACGCTGTTGATTTTATCTGCCAGGCAGCCACAAGAGACCAATTCAAGACCACGGAAAGTCACCGCAGGAAAATGAAGAACCTTGAGCAGGCCTGCCAGGTGAAAGCCGCTCTTGTGGACCCTTTTTTTGATGTGGGAGTCACCGCTGAGAGCGGAAATGTCCTCATTTTCACCGAGGCCGGCGATCGCCAGGTCAACAAGCTTAAGAAGAAGGCAAAGGAGTTGGAAAAGGAGATTGAGGGGATAAACAACCTTGAAGTCCATGCAGGAGTGCCCATTCCTCAAGATGCGGTATAAGAGATAATCCGGCGTTTCAGGGCTCACCTGCCTGTATGCAAACCGCAGAAGGCCGCTTCATGAGAAAGAAGAGCCTAGCCCGTACTCCATAACTTGAAACTGCCTGAAGGCACTCTTTAACCGGAACAACCGAAGATCCATTGAATTGAGGGAAAACGGAAACCCACCCCTAAACTGAGAGGATGCTACTATGCCCATAATTATCATTTCTTCTGACTCCTATAGGACCGGCCGGGAAATCGGGGAAAAAGCCGGACGGGCCATTGGGTACGATTATGTGGACCGGGAAATCCTGCCGCCGGTATGTGCGAAGTATGGTTTGCAGGAGGAAAAGCTCGTGAAGGCGCTGGATGAGACCCCATCCTTTTTGGGCCTTTCTTCCAAGCTCAGGAGCAGGTACCTTGCCTACATTCAGGAGGCTAGCTTCGGACATCTCCTTGAAGACAACGTGGTCTGTCATGGTTTGGCGGCACACCTGTATGTTCTGGGCGTTTCGCATGTCCTGAAAGTACGGGTTCTCTCGGACCCCGGTGCGCTGGCCACCGAACTGTCCTTGGAAGCAAACGCCTCCCCCGAAAAGGTGAAGAAGATGCTCAAACGGCGTGAAGAACAACGCAGGAACTGGTCGCTCGACACCTTCAACCTGGATGAAACAGATCCCTCCAACTACGACATGGTGATCAGTTTGAGCCAGATAGACCCCGACGAGGCGGTGAAAACCATAGTCGATATGGCGGGGTACCGGAAATTCAAACCCATGACCTATTCGATCAAATGTCTCCGGGACAAAGAGCTCGCCTGTAGGGTACGGGTTTTGCTTATGGAGCGGTTTCCCGACGCCAAGGTAACAGCGGATGGAAGAACGGTGGTGGTGGAAACCAAGGCAGTGAAAAGGGAAAAGCGGAAAAGGACTGAGGCCATCAAGGAGTTGGCCAGCGGCGTCGAGGGCGTGGGTTATGTAGAAGTGCATGTGGCCACTGACATTTTCAGACAGGCGGCTGAGAGCGCGCGGTGAGTCTGTGGTTACAAATCTCCCCGCCGGCAGCAAGCGTGCCTCGATTCTTGATTTGGAAAGGGGGAAAGCTGCACAAGAGAACCAGCGGAAATTTCAGCGAATCATAAGCAAACAAGGAGGATGTCATGTCTGAACGGCTGGATGTTCTGCTCCTGGATGATGAGCCCATTGTGGGCAAGAGACTCAAACCGGCCCTTGCCAAGATCGGCTGTGACGTAGAGGTCTTTGAAGATCCGAAGGCGGCCCTGGACCGTATCAATGAGAGAGAATTTGATATCGTGGTTACTGATATCCGGATGGATGAGATTGACGGCCTGCAGGTGCTGGAAGAGGTGGTCAAGAAATCGAAACGTACCAAGGTGATCATGATTACGGGCTACGCCATGATGGCTGTGGCCCGCGAGGCAATGGAAAAGGGGGCTTTCGATTTTATCGCGAAACCGTTTAAACCTGATGATCTCAGAAAAGTGATTGCCAAGGCCGCAAAGGCCCTGGGCTCGTCCATCGACTTTGAAAGCCCCGCAACAGACAACGGATAGGACGGCGCCGGCACCGGCGCCGGATGCAGGGACATGACCCCGGAGCAAGTATTGTACAAGAATGGAGTGGAGGAAGAAGCAGGCGTTCTCGAGGGAACGTATGACCGCATAAAGGCGGTGGAGGAAGCCCACAAGGCCCTTCTTTCTCGAAAACGTATCACCCTGCGCCTCCAGATCTACCTCAGCTTTCTTCTGGTCTTCCTCTTTGCCGCGGGAATCGCGGCAGCCCTCATAATGACCAGTTCCCAAGTCGCCACGAAACTCCATTTTCTGGAAATCGCCAATGAGTTTACCCTTGAAATTGTCCAGGCACGGCGCTTTGAAAAGAATTTTTTTCTCTACGGGACCAATCTGGATGATGCTCTGGATAATGTCGAAAAGGCCGGGGAGACACTGAAACGAAATGAAGGCGAACTCAGGAAAATCCTGGGGGAGGATACGCACGCAATCATCGTTTCAGACATGGACAAGTATCGGAGGCTCCTGGAGAAGCTTTCGGTCATGCAGGAGAGTGATGTTTTTGTACCGGACCAGTTTCGCCTGAAGAAGGAGACCGAACTGGGATTGAGAAAATATGGCGGGCAAATGGTCTCCATGGCCCAGGATCTCATAAGAAGAGATAGGGCGGCTTTATCCAAAATTATTTCCCTTTCGCGTACGATACACATCTATTCACTCGTCATCCTGCTCATTTTCCTGGTCCTGAACGCGTCATTCCTGGGGAGCAGGATCCTCGGCAATACAAGGCGCTTTTCGAGGTATGCCAAACGAATTGCGTCCGGGGACTTTACCCCTATTACCCCCGCCAAGCGCTACCAGGATGAATTTACCGACATGGCCATTGCCGTCAACCAGATGATCCTGGAACTGGAGAACCGGGAGGCCATCCTGGTCCAATCGCACAAGATGCGGGCTGTCGGTACACTGACGGCAGGAGTGGCGCACGAGCTGAATAATCCCTTGAACAACATCACACTTACGGCCCACATGCTCCTCGAGGATTATGACTCCCTGGATGATGACGAGCGCAGGGACATGATACAGGACCTGATCACCGAGTCGGGCCGCTCCAAGAAAATCATCAGCAATCTGCTCGACTTTGCCAGGGAAAGCAGTTCTCAGTTGGAATCCCTGGATTTGACCGAACTGCTGCGGGAGACCATCGCCCTGGCTTCGAACCAGATAAAGCTGTCAGGCATCAAGATTGAATTTCAGGCCACCGACAACCTGCCTCGCGTGCACGGGGATGTTCAGCAACTGGAACAGGTGTTTTTGAACCTTATCCTGAATGCCGTTGATGCTTCTTCCAAGGGAAACAGGATCCAGATCATTGTGCTTCCTGCCGATGACCCCAACTATGTGGCAGTGAAAGTCATAGACACTGGGTCGGGTATTCCCGACCACATACTGCCGTCCATTTTCGATCCGTTCTTCACCACCAAAGGCAAAGGCAAGGGGACCGGTCTGGGGCTCAGCGTCTCCCAGGGAATCGTGGCAAAGCACGGCGGGCGTATCAGTGTGGCAAGCAAAGAAGGGCAGGGGACAACGTTTACCGTGATCCTTCCCATCACCACTATCCCCGCCCGGATCACGACATAGCAGTTTTTCGCAGCATAAGCCGGAAATAGCGGTACATCGAACCGTTCCGTCATTCCCGCGCAGTCGGGATACCATCCCGCAGCTGCAGATCGCTCACTTCCCAGTTCTTGTCCACCCACAGGCCGACAATTTCAATGTCAGGGTGCTCTTTCCGCAGAAGCCTGACTGCCTTTTCCGTCTGGGCAACCTGCGTCTCTTCCGGAGCAGGATTCCCCGCGCAGTCATAGTGACCGACCACCGCAATTCCCCCTGATTCATGCTTTTCAACGGAGATTCTCACCCTCTTCAGGATAGATTCCACCAGCGCTGAATCGGTTTGGTCGGCAAGCAAACGATTCGGGCCCGGCTCGGTGATCATATCTACATAGGCAGCGCCGAACCGGTTTTGGAGATAGGTGATGACGGGAATCTGTACCCGTCCATCCATACAGTTGACGGCTGTATAGAATTCCATGTCCTTGACTAGACCTCCAGTTTCGCCATCAGTTCGGAAGAGACTTCTTTTACCCCCGGCCTTCCATCCAGTTCGATTATTCTTGGTCCGCCGTCGTTGCCGGCGGAAAGGTCTTTGTAGAAATTGACAGCCGCCACGGTCCCCGTTTCATCGTCGTAATAGATGTTGTGACGCTGATCGATGGCCGCCTCATCCTGATCGTCCGATCGGGTTTTGAGGTTCCCGCCGCACACCCTGCAACGGTCGCCGTCCGGTTTGATGGCATCGATGAAGACATTATTGGGATGGTTGTTGTCGTTGACGCAGAGCCTGCGCCCCATGATCCTGTTCTTTGCGATCCGGCGATCCAGAACAATCTCGATGACTGTATCCACATGGATGCCCTCGATTTTCAGGGCCTTGTCCATTTCCTGCGCCTGGGTCAGATTTCGGGGAAATCCATCCAGGAGCCACCCGTTTTTGCAGTCATCTTCCTTGAGACGGTCCAGGATCATGGGAATGGTGATGCTGTCCGGGACCAGTTCACCCCTGTCGATATACCCTTTCGCTTCTTTTCCGAGATCGGTACCGCGAGAGATATTGCCACGGAAGATGACGCCCGTTTCGATATGGGGAATAGAGTACTTCTCTTTGACGATGGCGCCTTGCGTGCCTTTTCCACTGCCGTTCGGTCCGAAAAACAGGATGTTCATTTTCTCTTCTCCTTTTACTTTTTTTGGCGGTTGTCTGTTGCGTGTTGGTTGCTGCTGCACAACATTGAGGATTACCTGAAAGCTATTTCAAAACAGTCACTCATGTCAAGCGGTTATGCCGATCCCAGAAAGGCGGGCATGAGGTCGTAACCGCGCTCAAAAAACATGCCGCTTTTTCGGGCTGCTGATTCGGTGAAAGCACCGGTCACAGGGCGTGCTTCCAACTCGTGTTTCGAGGCCCACGCGAAGGTAGTGGGGTCCGCGGTATGGGTCTTCCTGACGATAGGAGTCAAATGATCGCTGGCAACCATGATCCTGAAATCCCCGAAAGACCGCAGGCCTTCAAGGACCGGTCCGACAATCCTTGCGTCAAAAACTTCAATGGCCTCGATCTTTTCAGCGATATCGCCATGATGCCCTGCTTCATCGGGGGCCTCCACGTGGAGAAAGATAAAATCCATCTTCTCCAAATGTGCAAGAGCCGCTTCCACCTTGCCTTTGAAATTGGAGTTCAGATACCCGGTCGCGCCTGCCACATGCAGGGGCTGGAGGCCCGCATATACTCCGATCCCTTTGATCAGATCAACCGCCGAAATCACGCCGCCCTTGAGTCCGAATTTTCGTGAGAAAGACGGGAGCTTTGGGGCCTTCCCCTGTCCCCATGGCCAGATGGAATTGGCCTCTGCAAGGCCCTGTTCTTTTCGGTCTGTATTTATCGGATGATTCTCCAGGACCGGCCATGAAGAACGGATGGCCTCCTGGATCGGCCCCGTTGCCTTGTCGTAGAGATACGGTGCCATGTTTTGGTCAAGCACGTCATGGGGAGGTATGGTTTCAATGTCGTCAGGTCCGTTCTCCCACACCAGGAGGTGACGGTATGCGACCCCCGGGTAGATATGAATCCCCGGCTTTTCCAGGGTCTTCTTCAGATCAGCGACAATCGCGTTTCCCTCTCTCGTGGATAGTTCGCCCGCACTGTGACTGACCATGATTATTTCTTCGTGGGATCTACGGGAAAGGGTAACCAGGTTCATGCGGAAAGCCATCTGATCCGACTCCAGGGAGACTCCCATGCTGGCCGCCTCAAGGGGTCCGCGTCCGGTGTGATACTTCGCGGGATCATAGCCGAGCAGGGCAAGGTTGGCCACATCGCTGCCGGGCTCCATGCCGTGAGGTATGGTTCTCACGAGGCCTAGGCGGCAGGAGGCGATTCGGTCCATGTTGGGAGTTTTGGCCACCTCGAGAGGGGTTTTCCCGCCCAGCTCGGGAATCGGGAAATCTGCCATGCCGTCCCCGATGAGAACAATATACTTGGGCGACCGGTTACTCTCGTCCATTGGGAAAGCCCTCTTCAACCCGGATAATGACCGTATCGTCCGTCACGATGTCGAGTTTGTCAATCAGAGAGATAGCCCTGAATACGTTGCGTTCAAGGGCCTCATGGGTGATCATGACAACGGGTACGGCCCCCCTTGTCTTGCGCCCTTTCTGGATGACCGACGACACGCTGATCTCGTTGTCTCCGAGAATGCCCGAAATCTTTGAGAGCACGCCGGGACGATCGAGCGCTGAAAACCGGAAATAATAAATACTGTGCAGCTGATCAATGGGACGTACCACAATTTCATGGGAAGATGGTTCGTCCTGTCCCAGCCAGTGTCCCCATCCACCGACGCCCTGCAGGATTTTCCGTGCAACCTCCATGATATCCGAGACCACGGCGCTGCCCGTGGGACGCCTCCCTGCTCCAAGACCATAGAAGAGGTTCGGTCCGACAAAGTCCCCCTCCAGATAGATGGCGTTGTATGCCTCGTTCACGTTGGCCAGGATATGGTCCTTTGGGATCATGGCGGGATGCACTCTTGCCTCGATCCACCCGTTACCCAGCCTGGCGATGGCCAGGAGCTTGATCTGGTACCCGAAATCTCCCGCGAATTGTATGTCATCCGGGCTGAGCCCTTCGATTCCTTCACGGTAGAGGCTCCGGAAATCCATGGGAACGCCGCTGGCTACGGAGAGGAGAATCGCCAGCTTATGGGCTGCGTCGGTGCCGTTTACATCCAGGGTCGGCGGGTCCTCCGCGAAACCAAGTCTTACAGCCTCCTCCACCGCTCTTTCGTACGCAAGACCCTCTCTGGTCATCCTCGTCAGGATATAGTTGGAAGTCCCGTTGAGGATCCCAACCATGGTCTGAATTCGATTGGCTGCCAGACCCCCTGCCAGGGCGCCGAGAATAGGTATTCCTCCGCCGACACTGGCTTCAAAGCCCAGGTGAACTCCGAGTCTCCGGGCGGAACCGTAGATATCCCGGCCGTATTCTGCAAGGAGAGCCTTGTTGGCGGTAACCACATGCTTTCCTTTCTCCATGGCCATGAGCATGAATTCCCGGGCTTTGTCGAGGCCTCCCACCAGTTCTACCACCACGTCAATTGCCGGGTCATTGATCACGTCCATCGCGTCCGTGGTCAGAAGTCCGGGATCGATAGTCATCCCTCGATCCGTTTCAACGTCTAGGTCGGCTATCTTCCTGATGACAATCGGCGCCCCCACACGGGCGGCGATTGTTTCCGCGTTTTTCAGGAGGAGTTCCACGGTGCCGGCGCCGACTGTTCCGAAACCGATGATTCCCACGTTTATCTGCCCCATATTTTTCTCCCCTAGAAAATCTGCCTGATCCCCCTGATGGCCTGCCGGATGCGGTGCGGATTTTCCACCAGGGCGAAGCGGACGCTGTCATCTCCGTACTGCCCGAAACCGACTCCCGGAGAGACCGCCACTTTAGCCTTTTCAATGAGCATCTTGGAGAATTCAAGGGAGCCCATTTCTCTGAATTGCTCTGGAATTTTCGCCCATACAAACATGGTCCCTTTGGGTTTTCGCACCTTCCAGCCCACGCGCCTCAGACCGTTTATGAGCACGTCACGCCGTTCTTTATAGATGCCCACTATTTCCTCCACGCAATTGTACGGCCCGTTCAGAGCGATAATGGAGGCTATCTGAATGGGTTGGAAAATTCCGTAGTCCAGGTAGCTCTTTATTCTTCTCAAAGCGGCCACGATCCTCGCATTTCCCACGCAGAAACCCACGCGCCAGCCGGGCATGGAATAACTCTTGGAGAGCGTGAAGAGTTCTACCCCGATTTCCTTGGCCCCCGGAACCTGGAGAAAGCTCGGCGGCTCATACCCGTCAAAAACCAGGTCGGCATAAGCAAAATCATGAACTACCATAATTTCGTGTTCGGTGCAGAAGTCCACTATTTTTTCAAAAAAGCTACTGTCCACGACCGTGGTAGTGGGGTTATGGGGGAAGGATATGATCAGCATACGTGGACTGGGCCAGGTCTGTTTGGTCGCCGTGAGCAGATCCTCAAAAAAATCTCTCTCGGGGGCGATAGGAATGCTCCGCAGGTCGCCGCCTGCGATGATAACGGAATACGGATGAATGGGATACGTTGGATTGGGAGCGAATACCACATCTCCCGGACTCAGTGTAGCAAGGGCCAGGTGAGCGAGCCCTTCCTTCGCCCCGATGGTGACGATAGCCTCCTCGTCGGGATCCAGAAAAACATCAAATCGGCGCCGGTACCAGTCGCAGATGGCGTGCCTCAGCTTGGTAATGCCCATGGAAGCGGAATACCGGTGGTTTTGACCTTTCTGGGCTGCTTCCACCAGTTTGTCCACAATATGTTTGGGCGTAGGTATGTCGGGATTTCCCATGCCCAGATCGATAATATCCTCCCCGTTTCTCCTGGCCTCCATCTTGATCTTGTTCACGGCCGAAAAGACATAGGGGGGCAGCCGGCTCATTCTCCTGAATTCCTGCATAATCAGTCTCCTTGCGTGCACAGCGCGATACAATTACCCACGGGATATCCTCCTGAACCGAAGAATTTCCCGGGCACAAAAATGTATTTTTTACCTCACCGGCCGAAAAAAAGCAAAAGATTAGTTGTAACCAAATCATCTATATTTCCAGAGGCGTTTTCCATTCCGGCTCCAGTATCTCCTGCAGAGGCAGGGAAGATGGCTGGATGAATCCGGGGTCTTCTTTCACGATCTTTTCTGCTTCTTCCCGTGCCGCCATGAAGAGATCAGGATCCCTGAGTACGTCCAGGATGTCCCATTCCCCCGTCCCCGCCTGTTTCACCCCCATGATTTCCCCGTGTCCCCGCAGTTCCAAATCTTTCCTCGCGATCTCAAAACCGTCGGTCGACCGGGTCAGAACAGCAAGCCGCTTTCTTGACTGCTCAGTGAGATGGTCCGAGAGCATCAGAAGACACACCCCTTGAACGGGGCCGCGCCCGATCCTCCCGCGCAACTGGTGAAGCTGTGCCAGGCCGAATCTTTCCGGCTGTTCAATGACCATCACCGAGGCGTTGGGGACATGGATCCCCACCTCAACGACCGTAGTGCTCACGAGAAGATGGATACCGCCATTTCGAAAATCTTCCATAATTGCATCTTTTTGGCGAGCAGGAAGGCGTCCATGGATCAACGCAACACGAAACAGGGGAGAGAAAAGATGTTCCAGCTTCTCGGCCATTTCCACGGCGTCCTTCAGGTCTTCGTCTTCCACTGCCTCGATAACCGGACAGATTACCAGTGCCTGCTGTCCGGCTTCGAGCCGTTTTTTCAGGAACCGGTACACGGTTGTTTTCCTGCTTCTCTCCACCAGGCGGGTTACGACCGGCAAACGGCCCTTCGGGAATTCCCGGATAGTCGAGATATCCATGTCC
This sequence comes from uncultured Desulfobacteraceae bacterium, assembly GCA_964581175.1. GTDB lineage: Bacteria > Desulfobacterota > DSM-4660 > Desulfatiglandales > Desulfatiglandaceae > B46-G9. Next base: position 31,968 of record CAZONI010000007.1, on the reverse strand, counting down.
CCGTAAAAGGTCATGCAGAGGGTTCTGGGGATCGGGGTTGCCGACATGGCCAGCAGATGGGGACGATTCCCCTTGCTGTCAAGGAGTGCACGCTGCCTGACACCGAAACGGTGTTGCTCATCAATGATGGCCAGGCCCAGGTGGGAAAAGGTCAATGACTCCTGGACAAGCGCCTGAGTGCCGATTATGACATTCACCTTGCCCTCCCGGATTTCCTCGTAAATCCTTTTCCGTTCCGTTGCCTTCAGGGAACTGGTGAGCAGCGCCGGTTCGAAGCCCATTGTACCGGAGAGATTCCGAAAGGATGCCCAGTGTTGCCGGGCGAGCACCTGTGTGGGAGCCATGAAGGCAACCTGTCTTTCATTGCGGATCGCAACGTAGGCCGCAATAGCTGCAACAACAGTTTTTCCGCAGCCAACGTCTCCCTGAATTAATCGGCTCATGGGGTATCCAGTCCCGAAATCCCGCAAGATGTCCCGCAACGCATTGCGCTGCCCCCCTGTCAAGGTAAAGGGCAGGATCGCGTGGAGCCGTTTTTCCAGATCCGAAGGCACGGTGAGCGGTTTAACCGGCCGGCCTTTGCGGGCCTTCTTCCTGAGAGACAGGTTGAGCATGGTCTTGAAGGCAAGATCGAATCGGAGCCTGCGGTGACCCTGGGTCTCCATGGCATTCAGCAGGCGCACTGAACTCTGAACGGGAGGCATGTGGACCTCTCTGAGAGCCCGCACGAGCTCCGGCAGGGCCCGGGATTGTCGAATGTCAGCGGGAAGCGGGTCCGGAAGGCAATCTCCATATAGTCTGAAGGCCGTCGAGATCAACAGTTTCATGGTGTGTTGGGATACTCCATCAATCGCAGGGTAGACGGGGTTGACCGCGAGGAAGTCCTTTGTTTGTTCCGGGATACCGGGCATGATTTCCGGGTGGATCATCTGCCTTTGACTTCCGCTCCCCTGAATCCGGCCGAAGGCGAGAAGTGTTGCCCCTTTTCTTGCCATACACGCCAGGTGTGCCTTCCGGTAGTGAAACCAGACGAGGTGAAGCCGCCCGGACGGGTCTTCGATCAGGACCCTGAAAAGACGCTTTCGGCTCCTTGGGAAGAAGTCTTCTCGCGCGGACACGATAGTACCGGACACCCATGTCCGTTCCCCGTCGGCTGCGTCGCCGATGGCCAGAAGGCGGGTTCTGTCCTCATACCTTGTCGGCAAAAAATAGAACAAATCCAGGATGCTCTTGATTCCTTTCTCGGCGAGAAGGCGGGCACGCTTGGAGCCGACACCTTTGAGGCAGGTCAGCGGCTGTCCCAATTCCAAAATCTTTTCAAGGTATTGCCAGGGACATGCAATCATAGAATTTCATTAACAAACACTTTCTTCCGTGACAAGGAGAAATTGAAAAGATTTGACAATCAAAATGATCGAACGATATAATAAATCTCTTATAAAGGTTGGAACCTCGGTCAATCACTCACTATTTCAGGGATCGGAAAATCGATGAAAAGGGATTCAGGACGCGACCAGTACGCTGAGGCGGGGGTAGACATAGCTGCGGGAAAGCGATTTGTCGACCTCATCAGGCCGATTGTCACTAAGACATTCAAGTCAGGGGTAATAACCGATATCGGAGGCTTTGCGGGGGTCCATTCTCTGAATGTCCAGCGTATCAAGAATCCCGTGCTTGTAGCTTCCACGGACGGTGTGGGGACCAAACTGAAGATCGCCTTCCTGATGGACAAACACGATACCATCGGCATTGATCTGGTCGCCATGTGCGTCAACGATATCATGGTCCAGGGCGCTACCCCTCTCTTTTTTCTCGATTATATATCGATGGCAAAGCTGGATTTGCGTGTGGCCCAGGAGATTGTGAAGGGTATAGCGGTCGGCTGCCTTGAAGCCGGATGTTCTCTTATCGGCGGGGAAACAGCCGAGATGCCGGGATTTTACGCGGAAGGGGAGTACGACGTGGCCGGCTTCGTCGTGGGGCTTGCGGAAAATGAAGAACTGCTTGACGGATCGGAAATTGCCGTGGGCCATCAACTGATCGGAATCGCCTCAAGCGGTCTCCATAGCAACGGGTATTCTCTGGTGCGCAAGATCTTTTTCGAAGGTCTGAAAATGTCCGTGAAGGAATATGTGCCTGATTTCGGACGCACCCTCGGAGACGAACTCTTGGAACCGACGCGTATCTACGCAAGGGCCATCAACAACCTGAGGCGCGATTTTCGGATTCATGGCATTTCCCATATTACCGGCGGGGGACTCACGGATAATTTGCCCAGAATCCTGCCCGGACCCTGCAAGGTCATTATCGATCGTTCTACCTGGACTGTTCCGCCCGTGTTCTGTTTTCTGCAGAAGGTGGCTCAGATTTCGGACGAGGAGATGCTGCGCACCTTTAATAACGGCCTGGGGCTGGTAATCGTCGTCAGCGAAGAAGAGACGAATGAAGTTCTTTTACGGCTCAAGGCCATGGGCGAAACAGCCTATCACATCGGCAGGATCGAGTCCCGGGGGGATGATGAAGAGGCGGTCCAGTTTGTCGGATGAGGTGCTTCTTCGTATGAAAGGAACCCCTGTTCTTGTCAGTGCCTGCCTCCTCGGAGTGCGGTGCAGGTACGATGGCAGGCACAATCTCTGCCCCGATCTCACGTCCGCTCTTGCTTCCGTTCATATCATTCCTTTTTGTCCGGAACAACTGGGAGGACTGCCTACCCCTCGCCCTCCGGCGAGCATAATCCACGGAGACGGATCGGATGTTCTGGACGGTGCGGGGCAGGTCGTAGACGCAGAGGGAAGGGCTTTCACCGGGGCATTCAGAAAAGGAGCTTATGAGGCACTGCGACTGGCGCGGATGCTGGGTGCTTCTTTGGCCATTGTGAAGGACAGGAGCCCGAGCTGCGGTATAATCACTCCGTACTGCGAAAACGAAAAGGGCAGCGGCCCCGGCGTCACGGCCGCTCTTTTTGGGCGGGAGGGCATAGGACTCCTTGAACAAGGCCGGGGCATCCCTTTTTCCCTGGATGGTTTTTTGAACCTTCTGGGAGAGGGCCCTTCCCGGTCCCATCCATGAGATGCGTTCTATTTCAGCTGAACACGTAAATACTTGAAACACTCATCCATTGAGCATGCCTTTTCCTTTCATGCGGGATCAAGACTTGCGGGACAGACTTTATCTGGTGTAAGGTGCAACGGATTATCCCGGGCCGAGCTCACAGGGAATTAAACGGAGAGCACAGGACGGAGCAGGAAAATGCCAGTATCGAAAAAGAACGCTGATGACGCCGCCGGAGTCTCATTTGCCCGCGATTTAGGCACATTCGACGCGACCATGATCGGGATCGGAGCGATGATCGGCGCGGGGATTTTTGTGCTGACCGGAATGGCGGCCGGTGAAGCCGGCCCCGCAGCACTGCTGGCTTTTGCTCTCAACGGTGTTGTTACCCTCCTTACCGCGCTCTGCTACGCGGAGCTCGCTTCGGCATATCCAAGGTCGGGGGGCGGATATTCATACATCAGAAAGGCGTTCCCGGGACCGGCTGGATTCGTCTCCGGGTGGATGCTGTGGTTTTGTTACATTATTGCCTGCGCCCTCTACGCCCGGGGGTTTGGAAGTTATTTCTGGGAATTCGTCCACCACTATTTCCCTGGACTTTCTAAATTCGTATTTTCTGCAATGGGCCATAATGCGCCGGCACTGGTTATGACGGCGGTGGTAGGTGTTGTTTTCATCCTCATCAACATGCGGGGAACGGCACTGACCGGCAGCGTGGAAAACGTCATTACCATGGCCAAGATTGTTATCCTCGGCATATTCATCCTGTATGGGTTGAAACAGATATTTCACATCCCGGTTGAAGCGGCGGCAAGCTTCAGGCCTTTCTTCCCGAAAGGTTTCGGAGGCGTTGTGATGGCCATGGGGCTTACCTTCATCGCTTTTGAAGGTTACGACCTCATTGCGACCGTCGCCGAAGAGATCAAGAACCCGGAGGAAACCATTCCCAAGGCCACGTTGATTTCCCTTGTTGTGACCATTTCAATTTACCTGCTCGTTCTGGTGGTCTGTATCGGGGCCATCCGGCCGGATTCCGGCACATCCTGGGAGTTCCTCGGGCGCTACCAGGAAACGGCGATTGCCAAGGCAGCGGAAAATTTTATGCCGTTCTTCGGGGTCGCACTCATCATTTTCGGAGGATTGCTTTCCACCGTATCCGCCTTGAATGCCACGATCCTGGCATCTTCCCGCGTGGCGTTTTCCATGAGCCGCGACAAAATGCTTCCCCGCTCGATCAGTACGATTCATCCCCACCGAAGGACGCCTCACATCGCCATTGCAGTGACCGGGGTAATTATCCTTCTTATGGCGGTGCTCTTTCCCATTCATGTTATCGGATCCGCAGCCAGTGTCATGTTCCTGTTGACCTTTATGCTGGTCAATCTTTCCCTCATTGCCCTGCGCCGTAAGTTTCCGGAGCTGAAAGGCGGTTTTCGGGTACCGTTTTATCCCGTTACCCCCATAGCGGCAATTGTACTCAACCTGATCCTGGCCATCGGGCAGTTCAATTTCGACGCACGGGCGTGGTACATAACCATCGCCTGGATCATCGTGGGGCTCTTCGTCTACTTTGTGTATTTTGAGAAGACAACGGCCGCGGAGATGCCCCAGGTGCTCGCTGTCCAACAGCCGAAGAATGAGACTTCTTATGACTACCGGATCCTCATCCCATTGCATAATCCGGATAACGTCATTCCGCTGATGAAACTTGCGATTCCTCTTGCGAAGGCGCATAAAGGAGAGATCATCGTTCTCGGGGTAGTTGACATCCCCATTAACCTCCCCCCCCACGAAGGAATGCGATGGGTCCATCACAAGACGCCTCTCCTGAAAACGGCCATCCGTTACGGCAGGGAACAGGGGGTGGAAACCCGCTCGGCTCTCCGTATTGCGCACCATGTCTATGACGGCATCATCGAGGCCGCCGTGACGGAGAAGGCCTCCCTGGTCCTTATGGGATGGAAGGGATATACCACTACCCGCGACCGTATTTTCGGCGAGGTAACCGATAAGACCGTTCGTTTGGTGCCCTGTGATTTGATCACGGTCAAGCTCAACGCGGCCCCTACGATAAAGCGCATTCTGATTCCGACTGCAGGAGGCCCCCACGCTACCCTGGCAGCCGAACTCGTGGCTCGCTACAGGGAGGCGTATGGATACGAGGTAAGCTGTTGTTACGTGGTGCCGTCTGACGCAAACGAGTACCAGCGTGAAATGGCACGAGAGTGGATCAGGAAGACCACCCGTATTACCGGGCTGGAAGGAAAGGCCCAGGTACAGCTGATTGAGGGAAAGAGAATCGCGGAAGCACTGGTGAGAGCAGGCAAAGAGTATGACCTTATTGTCCTCGGAGCATCCAAGGAAGGGATTTTTTCCAGCGTCCTGTTCGGGGAGATCCCGGAAAAGGTGGCGCGGTATTCCCAGACGCCGGTGATGATCGTAAAACGATACGAGGGGCCGTTGAAGACGATTGTAAAAAGGGTTATGGGATAAACTCCAGCGGTAGGATAGTCCTGACGGGAGTCAGATTTCGATGCTTTACAAGAGTGTACACTCTGTCATATGATATGCTTCCGGTGCGGTATGGAGTCATCAACCGCCAATTGAACCGCGTCAGGAAGTTCACGTAGATGACGTCTCAGGGCGCTGCCGGAATCTAATGGCGCTCGTTTTGAAAGGAGGGAAATACATGTTTGGGCTTGGACCAACTGAATTAATCATTATCCTTGTCATCGTACTGTTAATTTTTGGCGCCAAGCGGCTTCCCGAGATCGGGAAGGGTATCGGAGGAGCAGTCCGGGAGTTCAAGAACATCAAGAACGACATCCGAGGAGAACCTGAGCCGGCCAAGAAGATGGAGGAGAAGGATTCTGAAGAAAAATCGGGTACGCCGAGCATTGAGGCAAAAGTGGCCGGCAAGGTCCTGGAACAAGTGCCCGGGGTCAAGAAGGTGATGGATGTGAAAAAAAAGGCCGACAAAATAAAGAAGATCGTCGGGTAGGAATCCGTCGAATTGAGCCTCGTCACTGTTAATAACCTTTCCTTGTTCCTTTCAGGCAGGAACCTCTTCGATGCTGTTGGATTTCAGATCACCCCCGGTGACCGGATCGGTCTTGTGGGAAGGAATGGTTCCGGCAAGACTACGCTGCTCCGGTTGCTCGTGGGAGAAATGTTGCCGGACGACGGAGAGATACGGGTACAAAAAGGCGTTACCATGGGGTATTTGCCCCAGGACCTGAAGGCGGAACTTTCCGGTTTGCTTCTCCCGTACGTCCTTGATTCCGTGCCCGGCCGTAACGCCCTCAACGGGCAACTTCGACGAGTGGAACAGTCCCTGAAGGAAACTTCCGATCCGGCGAAACAGGCGATTCTTGCGGAAAAGCTTGCCGAGATTCACCAGCATCTCGATCAAATTTCCGTGCGGTTCCCCGCATACGACGCAGAGAAAGTCCTCCTGGGACTCGGCTTCACGCAATCGCAATTTAATGCCCATATCTCCACCCTGAGCGGGGGATGGAAGATGCGCGCCGCCCTGGCTGCGCTCCTCTACCGCCGGCCGGACGTCCTGCTCCTGGACGAACCCACCAATCACCTCGACATACCATCTGTCCGCTGGCTGGAAAAGTTCCTGGACGAGTTTCCGGGTGCCATTGTCCTGGTGTCCCATGACAGCGATTTTTTGAATCGCCTGGTGCGCCGCATCATCAGTTTCGGGACCGACGGCATGCGGACCTACAGCGGCAAGTATGATTTTTTCCTGAGGGCTCGGGAGCAGGAGAAAAGGGCACTTGAAGCCAAGGCAAGAAACCAGGAACAGAAAATAAAAGAAGCAAAGAAATTCATAGAACGATTTCGAGCCAAGGCATCGAAGGCCAGGCAGGCGCAGAGCAAGATAAAGCTGGTTCAGAAAGAGGCGCTGATACAAACCGGCAGGAAAGAAAAGACCATGCACTTCACTTTTCCACCGGTCAAGCGGAGTGGGAAAGAAGTGGTTTCCATCCACGGACTCGCCAAGAGGTTCGGTGCAAAATCCCTGTACGAAGGGATCGACCTGGCCGTTTTCAGGGGGGATCGGGTCGCCGTCATCGGTCCCAACGGGTGCGGGAAAACCACCTTGCTGAGAATGGTCGCGCGGGAATTGCCCCCTGACAAAGGGCATATTGTCCTGGGTCACGAGGTTTCCATGAACTATTTTGCCCAGCATCACTCCGACATGCTTGCCCCCCAGAGAACGGTTATGGAAGAGGTGTCCCAGGCGGTTCCTCGTGAAACGATCGGCTTTGTAAGGACCATCTGCGGCAGCTTCCTCTTTTCGGGTGAGGAGGTGGACAAGCGCATAGCCGTCCTTTCCGGTGGAGAAAAGGCAAGGGTTGCCCTGGCGAAGCTCCTGGTCAAACCGGGAAATTTCATGGTCATGGACGAACCCACCAATCATCTGGACATCGCTTCCTCGGAGATACTCACCGATGCCCTGGAGAAATACGAAGGGACCTTGCTGTTCGTCTCGCATAACCAGGCCTTCGTGAACCGCCTTGCCACCAAGATATGGGATATTCGAAGCGGTAATATCGATGAATATCCGGGAAACCTGTATGAGTATTATGACCACCTTGCACGCGTGGAAAAAGATGCTGTTTCCCAGGGGCAGGAAGTGGGGCACGGGAAAACCGAGGATATTTCACGCACGGAGGTGAGAGAATACGATCGCAAGGCAAAACGCCGGGACAAGGCCGAGAGACGGCGCCTGGCTAATGAGACACTCAATCCGATCCTGAAACGGTTGGAAGCTATTGAACAGAAAATAGGCCTTCTCGAAGGGAAACAGGAAGAGCTGGAGAAAGCTCTGGCAGATCCCCTGGTTCTGAAAGACACAGAGAAGTCTGTCCCTCTGATGAAGGAATATCATGCGGTGAGGGAAGAGCTGGAGAACTTGCTGTTTCAATGGGAGCGATGGCAGGAAGAGCTCGCGACAAAAAGGAGAAAATTGGAAGGGTAGAGGGATTCAGTGGGGCACTTTTCCATCGGTTTCTGCTCCTGGTTGCTTGCCAATCAAGCCGGTTATGGCATTCGTTGTGTCTTCAAGACGGTCAATCATGGTCTCTATCAGGGATTTTATCCGTGTGGAAACCGTTGCGTAGGCATCGAACAGGCGTTCCCTGTCAAGGACCCCGACCTGAACCGGACCGTCGGCAATGACGGAGGCCGTCCTTACTGCCTCACCTTTTTGAAACATGGCCATTTCCCCGAAAACGGCGCCCTCTTTCAAGGTGTCAACGGTCAATATCCCTTTCAGGCCTTTCTTGACCACCTTCACTCTTCCCTGAAGAACGATGTAGGCCCAATCCCCCTTGCTGCCCTCCTCGATTATGACGGCCTTATCGGGGTATTGCTCCTCTTTTACCACGTATCCATGCACGATCGGGTCAATCGCCATCTGTGACTCCTTTTAAGGCATGAGAAAAAATCCCAGGATTTTTCTCGCTTCTTCCGTAATATTTACGATAGCCAGGCCGACATCAAGGCGGCCCTCTATCCCGGATTTCCTGACCGTCACAATTTTGGCGTCCACTTCCACTTCCTTCCTGTTTGGAAGGGTCATTCGCACCCGGAATACCTTGCCCAATTCGTGGGGAAAATTCAGACTGTTTCCGGCACCGACATCCAACCCGATACCGCTCAAACTGACATTCCTTACTCTCCCTTTGAGCCACGCCGTTTTCCGTATATCCAGTGGGCGATATTCGCACAATACATCCAGCTCTTTCCGATAGAAAGATCGCTGTGATGCGATCGTTTCGGGCTGGACCGGTTTCTTGAACGCTCTTGCACCCAGTTGGCCGATGAACTTGTTCATGCGGATCAGGCGTCCCAGGATCTGATCTGAAATGTACCTGATAATGGGCTCCGTCTGCTCATATTCCAAGGCGAGACGAGAAGGGTGCCAGACCTCCACCTCGGTCTCTTCAAGGGCGCGGGCCGATGCCGATCGGGGCTCTATCTCCCTGTTCAAAAAGGTTATTTCTCCGATAATCTCGCCGTGACCAAGTGTGGCAAGACGGATCTCTTTGTCACCTGACTGTACAGTTACTCCCACTTTCCCTTTGAGTATCCGGTAAATGGAAATACCATAATCCCCTTCTTTTACGATCAGATCTCCTTTTCTGTATGAAAGCTGGAGATTTGGGGGCGGCGGTTGTCTTTCGCTCATTTCTGAACCTTCCGTTTGAGGTTTTTCCATATCTACCAAATTTCTTCCTGTCAAGCCATCCCTTTTTTCAGAAATCTATCCCGGTTGTTGCCAGGTTCCCGGGAAAAGACACTGAAATTTTGGCCTGACTGTGCTAGACATAAAGGGCAGCTTCATCAGAAATCATTTGCTCAGGTGATCGTACAGGTGGATATCTCTCAGTTCATAGAGGAAGTCCGCACGGACAAGGAATTTGCTGATACCATTGCCTACCGGCACTACCTGCCCGCCAGCGACGCCCGATTCGGACCTCCGCTCCCTTTTGCACCTGAAATCTCACACCTGTTACATCGGCTGGGGATGGTAAAACTTTACAGCCATCAGGTGGAGGCTATAGAAGAGGCGCGCCGGGGGGAAAACGTCCTCATATCCACTCCCACAGCGAGCGGAAAGAGCCTTATCTACAACGTCGCGGTGCTGGAAGAAATTCTCCGCAATCCTTCTTCGAAAGCACTTTACCTCTTCCCGCTGAAGGCCCTGGAGCAGGACCAGCTTAAGGCATTGAAGCAATGGATCCGAGCAATGAGCGATGCGGGTGAGAGGGTGGCGATCGGCATATACGATGGTGATACCACCCCTTACATGCGGAAAAAAATGCGGGCAGATCCTCCGCAGATCCTGTTCAGCAACCCTGATATGCTCCATCGGAGCATCCTGGCCCATCACCAGTCCTGGGAACCCTTTTTGAAAAATCTTTCTTTTGTGGTCCTGGACGAAATACATACCTACCGGGGCATTTTCGGGTCTCACCTGAACCAGGTCATTCGCAGGCTGAAGCGCCTCTGCGGGCAGTACGGATCAAGACCCCGTTTCATTCTCTCTTCGGCGACCGTAAGCAACCCCCTGGAATTTGGGGAGCATCTTATCGGAGAGCACTTGAAGGTTATCCAGTCGAACGGCTCCCCCAGGGCCGGTCAGCATTTTCTCTTCGTGAATCCCGCGATAAGTGCCAATTTCCTTGCAGCGAGACTCTTTTTGAAATGCATAAATCTGGGTTTCAGGACCATTGCCTTTACCCAGTCGCGTCAGGTGACCGAACTCATCCATGTCTGGGTATCGCGCCTTGCGCCTTCACTCCGGGGGAAGATCAGCTCTTACCGGGCGGGTTTCCTCCCACAGGAAAGGCGCGAGATAGAAAGAAAGCTGGCCGACGGCCGTCTTCTGGGGGTGGTATCAACCAGTGCCCTCGAGATGGGCATTGACATCGGCACCCTGGACGTATGCATTCTCGTAGGCTATCCCGGAACCATTATCAATGCCTGGCAGAGGGGCGGAAGAGTGGGACGTTCCGGGAGGGAATCGCTGGTGGTGCTTCTGGCCAAGCCGGATGCCCTCGACCAGTACTTCATGAAACACCCTGCTGATTATTTCGGCCGCTCTTTTGAAGCGGCCATACTGGACCCGGATAACCCTTTCGTCACGAAGGCCCATCTCCCCTGCGCAGCCGCGGAAAGGCCGATCACCATGGAGGATACGGTCTTCTGGCCCCATGATCTGGCCGGCCACCTGGAGGCACTGGAAGGAGAAGGGTTGTTGAACAGGACTGCGGACGGCGAACCGGCCTGGTTCTGCACGAGAAGAAATCCCCAGCTTCACGTGGATATCCGATCAGCGGGAGCCAGTTACACGATTTTTGAGAAGGGAACAGGGCAGGCCGTGGGAACGGTGGACGGCATTCGCGCATTCAAGGAATGTCATCCGGGCGCCGTATACCTCCACCGCGCAAAGCAGTACGTGGTTGATCGCCTCATTCTTGACAAGAAGGACATCGTGGTCCATGAATCGGATTTGAAGTACTTCACCCGGGTTCGTTCCGATAAAGAGACCGAGATCCGAGAGGTCCGGAGAAGCATGCCGAAAGGCCAGTTCGTGGTTCGGGAAGGGAGGCTCAAAGTCACCGAGCAGGTAACCGGATATGAGAAAAGGGCCATTCCGGGCCAGGAGCTCATGGGAGTTTTTCCCCTCGACCTCCCGCCGCAGACCTTTGAAACTATCGGTTTCTGGATCGAAATCGAGGACGTTTTCAGGCAATTCGTGGAGGCAAAAGGTCGCCATTTCATGGGGGGGATACATGCCATTGAACATGCCGCCATCGGAATCTTCCCCCTTTTCGCACTCTGCGACCGGAATGACATCGGTGGAATCTGTTACCCACATCATCCCCAGGTCGGAAAGGGGGCCATCTTCATCTATGACGGCCACGCAGGAGGAGTCGGGCTCGCGAAACGCGGGTATGAAGTGATCCTTGAGTTACTGGAAAGGACCCTCGATCTTGTGGAAAACTGCGAGTGTGAAGAAGGATGCCCTTCCTGCATCCATTCCCCCAAATGCGGCTCGGGAAACAAGCCCCTGGACAAGGAAGCGGCCGTGTGGCTTCTGAAATGCCTCCTGGGGCATATCCCCATGAGTGAAATCGCAACCCGGACGGAAGAAGAACCTGCGCTCCCGCTCCAGGGGGACGCTGTGCCGTCAGAGGAACCGGAGGGCCCCAGGATCCTGTACCTGGACCTGGAGACCCAGAAGACGGCCGGAGATGTGGGAGGCTGGAACAAAGCCTACTTGATGCGGGTATCGGTCGCGGTGGTGTACGATTCCCTGGACAAAGAGTATCGGGTGTTCCGGGAAGATGAAATGAACGGCCTTTTCGACCTCCTCGGGCTCGCGGACCTGGTTGTCGGCTTCAACATAAAGGGCTTCGACTACAAGGTCCTTTCTGCCTACACACCGATGGACATGAATGGCATCAGGACCTTTGACCTGCTCGAAGATGTTCACAGCCGGATCGGATTTCGCTTGAGCCTGGATCACCTGGCCCAGGAGACCCTGAAACGCGGCAAGACCGCCGACGGCCTCCAGGCCGTCGAATGGTTCCGCCGGGGGGAAATGGAAAAACTGACTGAATATTGCAAACAGGACGTGTCGGTGACCAAAGATCTTTTCCTCTTCGGCCAGGAATACGGGTATGTCATCTATCGGGAAAAGCGGGAAAACAGGCGATTGAGGCTGCGGGTTGACTGGGATATGGAAAAGCTGGTAGGTTAATTTTGATATTGTTTCGGCCTTTTTTGCGAACTATTGACAACAATCAACGGAGACTTTTTGGAATCTATAATGAAGACTTTTGAATGTCGCTTGTGCGGGGCTTGCTGTTACGGCGAGGGCGGGATTTTTCTGACAGGAAATGAGGAAAGAAGGATCGCTGATTTTCTCGGCATATCGGTGGAGATATTTCTCCAGCAACACTGTGAAACCAGGCATGGCCGCGTTTATCTCCGGGTGGGGGAGGGCAACTACTGCATTTTTTACGATCAAGAGAAAAAATGCGGCATCCATCCCGTGAAACCCGAGCGGTGCTCTCTGTGGCCCTATTATCCGGCTCTCGTGCGGGACAGGGAAAACTGGGAGCTTGCTATGGATGCGTGTCCCGGGATCAATCCCGATGCATCTTTCGAGGATTTTGTCAAGGAAGCCGGGAAATGAATATTTTCGCCAGACTCATCGATCTCATCTATCCCCCCAGGTGCGCTGAATGCAGGTCATTTATCGTTCACGACTCCAACGGAGATGGCGCTGCCTGCCGGAACATATGCACTTCCTGCCTGGCGGATTTTCGTACCTTGGATTCACCGTGTTGCACTATCTGCGGGCGACCTTTTGCGTCCCGCGCCGGCGGCCCCCACGTTTGCGAAACGTGCCTCCGGAGGCGCCCTGCTTTCGATACGCTGGGGGCGCCTTATCTCTATGAGGGTTCACTGACGACCGTCATCCATCGATTCAAGTACGGAGGAAGAAGAGACCTTGTCTTGTCCCTGGGGCCGCTTCTCTCCTCATTTGCCCGGGCTTGGGCGCCGGCTCAAAAGGCCTCCCTGGTAATGCCGGTTCCACTCCATCCGCGGAGACTCCGGGAGCGCGGATTCAACCAGAGCAAGCTCCTGGCAGGGTATGTAGCCGGGGATCTGCGAACGTCCCTGGACTTCTTATCGCTCAGAAGGGTAAGATACACCGCCCCGCAAACCGGGCTTCGAAAGACAGAAAGGCGGAAAAATGTCAGACGGGCCTTCGGTCTCGAAAGACCGGAGCGGGTATCAGGCAGAAGAGTGCTTCTGGTGGATGATGTGGCAACCACCGGCAACACCCTGAACGAGTGTGCACGGGTGCTCTTACAAGCAAAGGCGGAAAAGGTTTCCGCACTGGTTGTTGCGAGGACGGCGAATCCAGCAATGTGAGAGTGGGTTTCATTGGGTGACGGGCGTTGAGGCGATGATGCATGGAGCACTACCTGAAAAAGATCAAATCCCTGGAAGACTTGAAGCGTGAATGCACGGACCTCAGGTCCTCGGGGAAGAAAATCACCTTTACGAACGGATGCTTCGATATCCTGCACCCAGGGCATGCTCGCTACCTTTACGAGGCGCGGCTCCTTGGTGACTACCTCATTGTGGCAGTGAACAGCGACCGCTCTGTGCGGGTATTAAAAGGCCCCGGCAGACCCGTTTTCCCGGAACGGGCAAGGGCCGAGCTCCTTGCGGCCTTGGGTTTCGTGGATGCGGTCGTGATTTTCGATGAAGAAACCCCGTTGCGGGTGATTCAGGAACTGCTGCCTGACGTACTGGTAAAAGGGGCGGATTGGCCGGAAGGAGAGATCGTCGGCGCGGACCTGGTAAAAAAGGCAGGCGGGAAGGTAAAACGGGTTCCCACTGTCGAAGGTTTTTCCACCAGCGCTATCATCGAGAGAGTCCGCGCCTCCCTTGGAGAGATCTAGAGTGTTGACAAGCCTAGCGCTGCTGGATACTATCCTTCAGAAACAGTTTTCGTGGGCCTGGTTTGATTTATCGCCTTTTCAACTGAAATCCTTTACGCCGCCGAATAAATAGAGACTCGTTGGTGTGAGGCCATTCATTGACTGCCCAGCTTTCATTACATGCTGTAACAAAGACATTCGGTGATGTGAGGGCCGTCGATAAGGTATCACTGGAGGTTCAGCAAGGCGAGTTTTTGACCCTCCTGGGTCCCAGCGGTTCCGGCAAGACCACGACCCTCAACATGATTGCAGGGTTTGAGATCCCCACCTCCGGGCAGATTCTTCTCAAAGACAGAGATATCACCAGCGTCGCCCCGAACAATCGCGGAATCGGAATGGTGTTTCAGAACTATGCCCTTTTCCCGCATATGACCGTTTTCGACAACATCGCTTTTCCTCTCAAGATGCGAAAGGTACCTCGCCGGGAAATTCGTGATCGAACCGGACAGGCCCTGGATCTGGTTGAACTCCCCGGCTTTGAAAGACGCTATCCCAACCAGTTAAGCGGGGGACAGCAGCAGCGGATCGCCCTGGCCCGTGCACTGGTTTTCCGACCCGACATCCTTCTCATGGATGAGCCTCTCGGCGCCCTTGACAAGAAACTCAGGGATCACATGAAACTGGAGATAAAGCATCTCCAGGAATCCCTGAATATCACCGTGATATACGTGACCCATGACCAGGAAGAAGCCCTGACCATGTCCGATCGGATTGCCATTATGAACAATGGCCGGATCGTCCAGTTGGAGAGCCCGATAGAACTCTATGAGGCTCCTGCAAGCCTTTTTGTGGCGGATTTTATCGGCGAATCCAATTTCCTGGAAGGAAAGGTTGTCGAAGTCAGGGAGGACAAGGCATGCGTGGAAGCAAGAGAAGGTCTCAGGGTATGGGTTGAAAGACTCCCCAATCTGGATCCGGGGGAAGACGCGACGGTGGCAGTGCGCCCCGAGAAGATACAGTTGTTCCCGGATGGGAGCCGGTTCCCGGAAGAGATGGTCAATTCCTTTCCCGGCCGGATAGAGGAAGTCATCTACGTGGGAGAGGCGAATGTGTACCGGGTGGCTTTGCAGCCTGATGTGGTTTTGAAGATCAAGGTCCAGAGTGCCGGATCGACGGAGAGGTACAGGAAGGGCGATAAGGTGGTTGTAGGATGGCAAGTGCCCCACGGTTTACCTCTGAAGTAGATCCCTTTGTCATAAACCCTTAACGCAGAGGAGACGGAAAATGGGAAAAAAGAAAGGTATGACGAGGCGGGAATTCCTTGTATCCACTGGTGCGGCCACCGGCGGCGCACTGGTGGCGGCTTCGATCGGTCCCTTTGTGCACACCACCATGGCCAAGGGAAAGACACTGAGGGTTTGTTCCTACGGAGGCTCATACCAGGAGTCCCAACGGAAGGCTTTTTTCCAGCCGTTTGCCGACAAATTCGGGGTGAAAATCGTCGAGGCTTCGGGTGCTGACATCGCCAAAATCAAGGCTCAGGTGGATAATAAACAGTATGAATGGGATGTGGTGGACCTCGAAACACGGCATGTCGCCCGAGGGGAGCTTGAGAACCTCCTGGAACCAATTGACACCAGTGTTGTGAACCTTTCAAGAATCGACAAAAAAGCCATTCGGAAATGTGCGGTGGGGAATATATTCTGGACCACCTCCCTGGCCTATAACAAGAAGGCCCTCGCCGGCAAGAAGGCGGCCGCGAGCTGGGCGGATTTCTGGAATGTGAAGGAATTCCCCGGCCCACGGGCCCTTCAGGACCAGGCCCCGTTTAACCTCGAGTTCGCCTTGATAGCAGACGGAGTTCCCATGGACAAGCTGTACCCGCTGGATGTGGACAGGGCGTTCAAGAAGCTTGATAAAATCAGGGACAGTATCACGGTCTGGTGGAAGAACGGCGCTCAGCAGATCCAGTTGCTCACCAGTGGGGAAGCGGTATATTCTTCTGCGTGGAACGGGCGGGTCAACGTCGCGCAGAAGAAGGGAGTTCCCCTGGAGATTGTATGGGAGGGCGGGTGTCTCGACCTTGACTGGTGGTGCATCCCCAAGGGCGATCCCAACAAGGACCTTGCTATGAAGTTTATTGAATTCGCCTTGTCAGCGAAGCGGCAGGGCGAACAGATGGAGAAGTGGATTGCGTACGGTCCCACAAACAAGGATGCATTCAAATACATTACGCCGGAAAGGGCCAAGGAGCTCCCGTCCTATCCGGAAAACCTGAAGAAACAGTTCCAGATGGATGCGGATTACTGGGGCCCGAAACTTGCTCCACTGACCGAGCGATGGAAAACGTGGATGATCTCCTGAGCCAGTAGGAAGCCCGGAAGGACGAGAACAGTTTCCCTCCCGGCCTTCCGGCGGAATGACGGAAACCTGTAGCGATATGAAAACCGGATCCTTTTCTTCAAACGGGGGAGGATTGTGGCAAAGGGCGGGCTTCAGACACTTCTTGCTGATGTCGCCCGCCCTCGTTGCCCTGCTCCTGCTCTTTGCCTACCCGATCTCCAGGATACTGGTAAAGAGCCTTTTTGACCCTCACTTTACCCTCAAACACTACGCCTATTTTTTTTCAAGCCCCCTGTATATACGGGTGATGTGGATAACCATTGAACTGAGTATTCTGACCACCTTCACGGCCCTGGTGATCGGCTATATTCTGGCCTACGTCTTGAGACGTGCACGTCCAGGGGTCCGCAACATCTTCCTTCTGGCCATTGTCCTCTCGTTCATGATCAGCCTCCTGGTTCGGAACTACTCCTGGATCCTGGTCCTTCAGCGAAACGGCGTGGTCAATATCATATTGAAGTATTTCGGAATCATCGATCATCCTTTAACATTGCTGCACAACAGGCTGGGCGTGATCGTCGGAATGACCCACATTTTCGTGCCGTATATCGCTTTTCCCATATACAGCGTTATGATGGGGATGGACCTGAATCTTGAGAAGGCGGCCCAGAACCTGGGCGCCAGCCGCTGGCAGACATTCTGGCGGGTCACTTTTCCCCTGTCCCTCCCCGGCATCGGGGCGGGGGCCCTGCTCGTCTTTATCATGGCCCTCGGCTTCTTCATCACACCCGCCCTCCTCGGCGGCCGCAAGGAACAGATGCTGTCAAACCTCATCCAGATTCAGGTGGTGGACCTCCTCAACTGGCCTTTTGCTTCGGCCATGTCCGCCATCCTGCTGGTGGTGACGCTGGTCATCTTTTTCATCTATAATCATTTCCTGGGAGCTGAGCGGCTCTGGGGCGGGGTAAAGACATGAGCGGGAAACGGGGGAAAGGGACACACTGGCATGATCCCCTGCACATCGGCTGGCCCCTGTGGGTCGTATCCGGGTCCGCCATATTTTTTCTCATCGTGCCGGTCCTGCTCCTGGTGCCCATGTCTTTTGGATCTGCAGAAATCATAGAATTTCCTCCTACCAGATTCTGCATCGACCAGTATCGCAAATTTTTCAGCCATCCTATGTGGCAGAGCGCAGTGCTGAATTCATTACAGATATCGGCTCTGACCTCGATCTGCTCCACCACACTGGGCCTTTTGGCCTCCGTCGGGCTTGTGTGGGGAAAGTTCAAGGGGAAGGGATTTATTACAGGATTCATCCTCTCGCCCATGATTGTCCCCCTGATTGTCTTGGGGCTGGCCTATTATGTCTTCCTGGCGAAACTGGGCCTGATCGGCACAAAGCTGGGCTTGGTGATTGCCTATACCCCCCTGACGTTGCCCTTCGCCGTCCTGCCCATCTCGGCGACCCTTAGGGGGTTCGATCGTTCACTGGAGCACGCCGCTCTGAACCTGGGCGCGAACCGGTTCCAAACGTTCATGAAGATCACCGTGCCCATCATCCGCCCCGGGGTAATAACCGGGGCGCTGTTCGCCTTTATGATTGCCTTTGACGAGGTGGTCATTGCCCTCTTCATTTGCGGGTCCACGGCGGTCACCCTGCCCAAGAAGATGTGGGATGTGATTCGCTACGAGGTAGAGCCTATGCTGCCCGCCATCTCCACACTGCTCTTGCTCCTTGCCGTGTTTTTCCTGGTCATGACCGGGTTGCTGCAGAGACGAGTGGCCCGTCGAATGGAGAGGAAATAGCCGAACCACAATCCACCATAGAATACCTTCTCCCTGCCACCACCGACAGACGGGCAGAAGGGAGAAAAACGGATAGAACGGTTTTGAGCCTATCTGAGATTTTGTTTTGAATCGACCAGCTTATAACATTCGGTTTTTTCGTAGTAAAGGAGCAGCCAAGTGGAGAAGAAATACATAATGGGCAACGCGGCTATCGCTCGGGGTGCTGCAGAATCAGGGGCAAGGTTGAAGATATCTTCTAAATTTTTGGGGCTTAGAAACTGGGAAAAATCGCCGATGCGGTAATGAAAGGAAGTCGCAGAAAAATATAAAATCCGTATCTTTCAAATACGATCTTGAGCCAAATCCATAATCTGGGAGAGTAGGCCTTGTCCGAAAGCTCTATACAGATTGCCCCTCAAGCAATCCAAAAAAGATGGTGTAGACTGACCCGCCCACAAACTCACAGGATCTGCACCTTTGATCAAGTCAAGGTTTGATGTGTCAACCGATTGGGTTCCGGTTACCCGGACCGCCTATTTATCCCGAGGTCCCTTTTTAAGGCTACGATAAAGCTCCCGGTAGTATTTATCATGAACGGCGCATCCGACGGCTTGCTGGGCAAACATAAGCTCCAGACAGCGGTCGCAGATGGTGCAGTAGTTGACCGTCTTGGGTTCTCCAGACAGCATTTTTTTGACGAATAGCGGATCCGCCAGAGACTGTCGGCCGACCCCGACCATATCGACATTCCCGTCTCTGATATTTTTTTCAGCCCAGTACAAAAAGTTTTTTTTATCTTGATTGGGTTCCGGCAATTTGTTTTTTCCGTCCCTTAAGTAGCTGTAACCCGACCCGATGACCGGTATGCTGACGGCTTTTTTGACGGCCCGGGCCCATCCAAACAGCCGATAGACACCCTCCGGATATTTTTTGGACGGTTGCGTGAGTTCAGAACCGGCTATGCCGGCTGAGACATTGATGTAATGCATCCCCACGTCTTCCATCATTTTGACAAAGGCCAGCGGTTCGGTGGAGTCTTCGACAACTTCATCCGGACCCGCCGTACCGAAGCCGCCGGTGACGCCGTCGTAAAAATTGAACCTGACACCCAGCAGAAAGGAATCGTCGTTCAATGCCGCCTTCATCTTCTGGACGGTTTCCCTGAAAAACCGGGTGCGATTTTCAAAAGAACCTCCGTAGCGATCCTTGCGGATATTGGCCGGTTGGATCATTTCCGTGCAGACATACCCATGGCAATGTTTGAAGTCGACGCCGTCGGCCCCGACCTGCTTGGCTATAACCGCCGCTTTAACAAAGTTGGAGCCGATTTTCTCGATCTCTTCCTCGGTCAACACATGGATGTCCGGGTCCCCGGTCGGATAAGCGGAGATGACTTTCGAAAAGGCCGCTTCGCTGAGTCTGCCCGACTGATTGAGCTGGAATAAGATCAAGGAATCCCGGTTGACTGCACGCATTTCTCTTATCAAACGTGCCAGCCCTTCTGCGTTTTTTTCCGTGATCGCCAACTGGCTTTTTCGGGCCCGGCTCTCGGCTGTCAAGGTCAGGGATTCGGAGAAAATGATTCCCGCACCACCTTCCGCAAAACGTCGATAGCGTTTAATGGTCAGATCGGATGGGTCTCCGCTCGGATCGGCGTCGTTGCATTCCATGGGCTGAAACACGATCCGATTGGGGGCCGATTTCTTCCCAACTGTGATGGGAGAAGCAATCATCAGAGTTTTCATTCCGCAATCCTCCTCGATCTGCATTTAAGTTATCAAAAATATATGGATTGTTAAGTTGCCAAGTCCAAAAGAGCATGTGCGGAACTGATAGGCTCGAAAACGTGCAAACCGGCTGCCTTGCCCCTCACCTTTCTTAGCGTTTCGTGGATTTAAGGCAATCTAATCAATTTCTTATTGACTTATACGGACAACCTAATATAAGTACATTTAAGGGGTCACCTAATTATAAAAATGAGTCATTGTCAATAAAAATCTTTCACTTGCAAATAAAGTCTGCCCAATTAACCGTTTAGAGAAAGGAGGATGGAATGGAATCAAAAAAAGCGATCGGCGTCGGAATGCTGGGATACGCATTTATGGGCAAGGCCCACACAAACGCTTTTAAGAAATTGCCGTACATCTTTTATCCTCCGCCGGCTGCACCGGTGTTGGAAGGAATCTGCGGGCGAAACGAACGGGCCGTCCAGGAAGCCGCCCGGCGTTTCGGCTATAAATACGGAACTACCGATTGGAAAAAACTCATAGACGATCCGGCCATTGAACTTTTTGACAACAACGGGCCCAACAACGTTCATAAGGATCCCTGCATCGCCGCCCTTCAGGCGGGCAAGCATACCATCGTCGAAAAACCACTGGCGCTGGACGTGACCGAAGCAAGAGCTATGGTAGAAGCTGCCGAAAAGGCTGGAAAGATGGGCGTTAAGAGCATGGTTTCCTTCAGTAATCGGTTCTGCCCGGCGGTGCTTTTAGCGAGACGCCTCATCCAGGAAGGTAAAATCGGCCATATATACCATTTCCGCGCCGCTTTTCTGCAAGACTGGCTATTGGATCCGAATTTTCCGCTGGCTTGGCGTCTGAAAAAAGAAGTAGCGGGCTCCGGCGTGCTAGGCGATCTCAATGCCCATAGTATCGATATGGCGCGGTTTTTAACCGGCCTTGAAATCACCGAAGCCTGCGGGATCAGCGAGACCTTTATTAAAGAAAGACCGCTGCCCCTCGAAGCATCGGGCCTGTCCGGCAAAGCCGGCGAGGAAAAAGGTGCCGTTACGGTTGATGATGCTTCTCTGGGCATGTTTCGCTTCGACAACGGCGCACTGGGTAGTATTGAGGCCAGCCGCTTCGCCACCGGTCGGAAATCACTTTGGCAGATCGAAGTTTACGGCAGCCGCGGAGCAATCCAATTTGAACTCACACAAAACAATCTGCTCCAGTATTTTTCCCTCGATGACCCCCTGGAAGTTCAAGGATTTCGGACCATTTTAGTGACCGAAGCCGAAGTCCACGACTTCATTAAACACTGGTGGCCGCCCGGACACGTGCTGGGCTGGGAACACCATCACTGCCACACCATCTTCCATTTTTTCAACTGCGTTGCCAAGAATCTGGCGGTCGCACCCTGGGGCGCCACCTTCGAAGACGGCTTGAGGGTTCAGTTGGTGCTTGAAGCCTTGCAGCGCTCCGAAAAGGAACGCTCGTGGGTTAAAGTGGAACAATAAACGGGAAGGAGATAGGTGAGATGAAAATAGGAATGTTTACCGCCAATTTTATGGATCGGGATCTGGAATCCGTCTTCAAAATGATGGCTGAATTAGGATACGAAGCCGCCGAACTTCCGGCATTTTCCGGCAACGGTCATCTGGACATAGATGAAGTGCTTACCGGCAACGGGGCCAAAAAAATAAAGGATCTGGCCAGAAATTACGGTCTCACGATATCCGCTCTGAGCAACCATACCGAAGGGCAGCTGGTGCTGGGTCCCCATACCAAAGACACCGATGCTTTTTGCAAGGGCACACCGGCCGAAAAAATCAAATTCGGGATGGAACGGATGAAAAGAACCGCTCAGGCAGCCGCCGCGCTGGACGTTCCGGTGGTTTGCGGGTTTATCGGCTGTGAGAATTTTGCCCGCTGGTTCCCTTGGCCCTATCCTGAAGGATGGGATGAGATGGGCACGGATTTCGTGGAACGTTGGGGCGAAATTTTGGACACCTTTGAAAAAGAAGGCGTCAAATTCGCCCATGAACCCCATCCGAACGAATACGTTTACAACGTTGAAACCGCCCTCAAGAGTGTTGCGCTGATGGGCGGCCGCAAGGAATGGGGCTTCAACTTCGATCCAGCCAATATTGTCATTATGGGAATCGATCCCGTTATTTTTGTCCAGGAACTCGGCGATAGGATTTATCATGCGCATGCCAAGGACGGCGAGGTTGTCGAGCACAACGTACGCCGCTCCGGACTCCAAGCCCAAGGCAAATGGGGCCGCATCGACCGTGGATTCCGCTTTCGTATCCCGGGTTGGGGCTCGGTTCCCTGGAATCGGGTGCTGACCGAAATGCGGTTGGTCAATTACGATTATGTCCTGAGCTACGAACATGAAGATGTGGTCATGAGCCGCGAAGACGGCATGGAAAAAACCATCGCGTATTTAAAACCGTTGATAATCAAAGGCCGATACGAAGGGCGCGGTGATAAACTTTTTGAATAGCGTAACCTGGACCGAGGAGATTTAATATGTACATCTCTTTGGCTGATTTTAAGAAACGCATTGAATTCAGCCTGTGCCAGCAGTACGCAAGTGATGATGACGTGCGGGCTTTCTGCCGGGATGCTGCAGAAGCGGGGGTCGGTGTCGCGTGTGTCAACCCCACAAATATCCCTTTGACCGTCGAACTGCTTGGCGGCCTGGAAGTCGACGTCAGCGCCAACGTTGGGTTTCCCTTCGGATCGCATCTACCGGAAGTAAAGGCACTGGAAGCCAGGCGGGCGATTGAGTCCGGCGCCACTCAAATCGACATGGTCATCAATGTGGGCGCCCTTCGGTCGCGCAACGACGATCTGGTTTTGGAAGATATACAACAGGTCGTAGCAGCCGCCCAGGGGAGCCAAGTCAAGACCATCATCGAAACTTGGGTGCTGAAGGATGAAGAAAAACTGCGCGCCTGTCGAATCGCTGAAAAAGCTGGCGCTGCGCTGGTCAAAACGACAACCGGCGTTCGAACCCAGTATCTGATGCAAATAAATGCCGACCCGTTGGGAGCGACGGTAGCGGATATAAGGCTCATGCGCAAAATTTTAAGCCCTGAGGTCAGAATCAAAGCCTCAGGAGGAATCTATACACTCGATTTCGCGCTTGAACTGATCCGTGAAGGCGCCGACCAACTCGGCACGAGCCGGGGTGAGCAAATAATCCGCGAGTTCCGTCAGATCTATGGTGACGGCCTGGAACTGGGTACTTAATATAGTTGCCCGAGCGTTTTCTAATTTACGGATTAAAGCGAGACCGGCCACAAGCAGGAGAAAAGGGAAGTTGGCTTCAATGAACCCAGCTAAAGCCTATGTAATCGGTGTGGACAGTGGAACCTCGTCAACCCGAGCGATTCTCTTTGACGAAAAGGGCGAAGCCCTGGCCCAGGGCCGACAGGCATATGATGTCCTGAGACCGCAACCGGGGTGGGTGGAACAAAAGGCACAGTGGTGGTGGGATGCCTTCGTCGGATCCATCCGCAACCTACTAGCGAGTTGCCTCGTAAAGCCATCCGAAATTCAGGGTCTGGCAATCACTCATCAGCGTATCACCGCAGTTCCGGTCGATAAATCGATGAAACCTTTGCGCAATGCAATTCTATGGAATGATATCCGGTGCAGCGAACAAAATGAATGGGCGCTCGATAAGGTGGGACGCGAGCGAATTTATCAGCGCACCGGTTATAACCCGGGCATCTGGACAGTCTACAAAGCCATGTGGCTGCGGGACAAGGAAACTAATGTTTATCATCGCATGAACAAGTTCCTCCTGGTTCAGGATTATTTGACCTATAAACTGACAGGGGAGCTGGTCACCACCTCAAGCGCGGCCGTGATGACGGGGTGCCTCGATGTGGCGCACCGGCATCAATGGGCGGAAGACATCCTTAGTCAATTCGGGATCTCTTCCGATATCTGGATCAAGACGATTCTGCCGGGCGGACGGATTGCCGGTAAAATTAGTTCTCAAGCGGCGCAGATCACCGGTCTGCCCGAGGGGCTGCCCGTCGTCACGGCTGCGGGAGATCAGCCCTGCGGGGTGGTGGGGGTCGGTGTCACCCGACCATCGATGCTGGGTGTCAACGGCGGAACCTCCTGTTCCATGGAAACCTGCACCGAGCATCTGCCGTTGGACCCGGATATGAATTACTTCATCGAAATAAGCCCCATGGATACTTATTTTCCTGAAAATTCCATATACAGCGGCGGCTCCTCCCTGATGAACTGGCTGAAGGCCACCTTTTCGTACGGCGACAAAACCGAGCCTGCCGGCGACTGGGAAGTTTTCTACAACATGGCTGCTGATGCACCGCCGGGAAACTGGGGCCTGATGCTCATCCCTTATTTCTCGGGGGCAACGGCACCTTACTGGGACCTCGAGGCCCGAGGTGTTATGTTCGGCTTTTTGATGGATCACTCCAAGGCGCACATGGTTCGCGCGGTCATGGAAGGTCTGGCATATGAAACCCGCCGTCAGATGGGGTTCATGGAGAAGGGAACAGGCATTCCGATTTCCGAAGTACGCATGTACGGCGGCTCAGCCAGAAGCGATTTATGGAATCAGATATTTTCGGATATTCTAGGCGTTAAATTGTGCACTACCGAAACGGTCGAGACAACTGCCCTGGGCGCCGCCATCTGTGCCGCAGCCGGCGTTGGTATCTATGCCGGCATCGAAGATGCCGCCCGCCATATGGTGCGGGTCAAGAAAGAGTATGTGCCGAATCCTGATCGCCGCCGTCTGTATGACCGGCTTTATCACGAGGTTTACCGCAACTTTTATGACCGGGTGCATGACGTGGTTCATACTGCATCGGGAATCATAAAAGATCTATCGGCATCATAACTGCAGGAGGTATTTTCTGCCTGCCTGGAAATGAAGAGGAAAGCATGTCGGGGAGATACGAAAGTCTTGACCACGATAGTTTTAAACCGCTCTATTTTCAGCTAAAGGAAATCTTTCATAACAAGATTGAAAGCGAGGAGCTAAAGGAAGGGGATATGATCCCCTCGGAGAATGAACTGCAGCAGATTTACGGTGTCAGCCGTGCCACCGTCAGAAAGGCAGTCGAACTCCTTGTTTACGACGGTTTAATAGACAAAAAGAAGGGCAAGGGAACCTTTGTCAAGCGCCGCAAGATCGAAGAACAGCTACCGGTTTTGAAAAGCTTCACGGAAGAAATGGTCGGCAGAGATGCCTACAAGAAAGTCATTGCGATGGCGTATATTAAGGCACCATCCGGAATCGACACACTCCTGAAGCTGGCCCCGGATGAAAGCGTCTTTTCGCTGAAGCGTTTGATGGTGGTCGACGGTATACCACTGGGAATCCTGCATTCCTACATCCCGGCGAAATTTGGACTCAGCCTTGACGAGGATTACACGCAGTCTCTATACAGAATTCTGGAGAAAAAAGGCATTCGATTGAAAGAGGCGGAACAAACCATCGAAGTCACGATGGCCACCCGCGAGGAAACCCGCCTGTTGGAACTGAAAGTTCCCTGCCCGACCTTGGTAATCCGGCGCCTTGCGTTTTCAATCAATCACGAGGCGGTCGAATATGTTAGAGGAGTCTATCGCGGTGATCGCTATCGTTACAGCTGTAAATTGACCCGGTACTGAGACCGGTCGGGCCAAAAACCCAAACATTGCCTGCCTGATTCCGCACCACTACGGAATGTTTGAGTTCAATACCGTAAACCCCGCAGGTTTGCAGAGAAAAATAGGGGCGTCATCTCTCTGCCGGTACAGGTTCTCCTCCCGCAGCTCAACCGGGCCTATTGCTTCTCAAGAGCTTAGCTTTGATTAAACCTTCCACCTTTGGTGGAGGACCCGGATAGGTTCTCGCAATCCGGGGTCTGGAAGGGCGTGCCGCTCAGGGAGGAAGCCTTTTCCGGAGTGACTGGTGAGAGGGTGCCACAAAAAGAACCAGCCCGGAGCCTCGGAATGGAAGAAATGGCTTTCTCCCTGAGCCTCCCTCAGGAGGGCCTCATGATGCCTCCCGCTCTGTGGGAGGAGATTCGCTTCGCCGGGCTCCGGTTACTTCCAGCGCGGATTGTCAAGGATGGCAGGTTTTCCGTTTTCTTCCACCACTATTTTGCGAAATCCCTTGGTTTCGATGGTCTTATAGTCATGACCGGCGTCGGCGCGAAAACAAAAGAAAGTAATAAAAGGGGCTTTTCCGATATTAATACTGCGATGAGCAAATCGCTTGGGGACATACACCGCCTTGCCTGGCGTGAGCTCCTGACAATCCCATTGCCCTTCCGGGTTCTCCATCATCATCATGCCATAGCCCTGAAAGCAGTAGTACACTTCGGCTGTTTCCAGAATCTGGTGAAAATGCCCTTTGGTCATGTAAAATTCGCCGGCCACTTGGCCGGGATAAGTAATACTGGTACCAAAAGCGAGATCCCCTGGGTCGCTGGGTATCCCAAGCTCATGGAATTCATACACCAAGGGATTTTCTTTTGCGAGAATTCGCTCCGCTGCCGCTGGATCGACAAACATCTTTTTGACATCGGCCAAGTATCGCTTGGTGCTGGGCTGGGAGGGACTCTTCCCGTCTGCCAAGTTAAATAAGATCGTAAAGGTGCGATCAATATCGCGGCCGGATAAGGTTGATTTTTTACACATGCTTCCGTCCTTTCTGAGTACGGCTGGATCTTGCTGAGCAAAAGACTTTTCAACCCATTTTCTGAGCTAGTTACGTCACTACCGTTTCAAGTCCGGAGGATCTGAAAATAATTGAATATTGAAAACCTAAGGACTTCTGTCTTTATGATTATCGATCTGCTATTATTTATGGGGAAGTTCCTAACAAGAGGCTGTGAGAACCTCCACGCCTCTTTCTTGAAACTCAAATTTTTCGCTCTCTTCAATCTGCTCGATGACCAGGGTGTCGATTTGATCAAGGGATGCAAAATGCGCGAAAGAATCCTTCCCGAGCCTGCGGCTACTGCACAATAGAATGACCTTTTTGGCGCTGGAAATCATCGCTTTTTTGGTTTCGGCCTGCTGGATGTTCGGCGTCGAAGCGCCATTAGAAATCGAAAGACTGTTGGTGTCCATAAACGCCTTGTCAACCGACAATTGCGCCAGCATTTTGATGCCGGCCGCACCGACGGTACAGTGAAATTTCTTGCGTACCTCACCGCCTAGCATTAGAACGCTGATGGAATCCATTTCTCCCAAGCACCTGGCAATCTCAAGATCATTGGTCACAGCCGTAACTCGACGGCGTTTACTTAATAGCTTGGCTAGCTCCACGGTCGTGGTACCGGTATCGAAAATGACCGTGTCGCCATCATTAATAAGTTCAATCGCAATCCGTGCGATTTGCTGCTCGGCGGCGAGATTCAAATCGCGTTTTTGTTCTGTTTCCTGTTCAAAACCCGGCCCGCTTTCGATAATGGCTCCGCCGTGGGTGCGGATAATCTGCCCTTTATTATTCAAATCTCGCAAATCACTGCGAATGGTCGCACTCGATACATTGAATAAATGAACCAGCTCGGCGACTGTCACTTTTTTGTTTTGACTAAGGAGGTCTATGATTTTGAGTTTGCGCTCTTCGGCAAACATGGTGTCATTGGCATCGCTGGCCATTTTCATTCCTGCACTACGCCACCCGCAGAGTGGGCTTGTTTATCCATGAGAAATCGTTGTACGGATTTTGATAGTTTTCAAGTCTTATGCGATGTCTATTTTTGTTTGTCAATATATTTTTTCGAATTTGCATATTTTTGTTTCATTTTCTATCATTTGCATATTTTTATTGATTTTTCCAAATTGAAAGCCTATAGAAGTTATAGCTTATTGAAAGGAGTTCCTCCGTTCGTTTGCCCAGTGTATCCTATGCCCGGGTAGATCATCGGGAATCCGAAATGAGGAGGGTGAAATAACGGAAAAGGATCTCATCGGGGTGGACATCGGTACCCAAGCAACGAACGTCATGGCATCGAAATGCGGGCTATCCCCCGGAACGCTGGTCGCCGCCGGATGCGGAGACACGGTGGCCAGTTTTCTGGCCTGCGGTGCTACCCGGCTCGGAATCTGCATCGACGTCGCCGGAACTGCCTAGGTTTTTTCAGCCGCAACTGAAAGGCTTGAGCCGGATCTCACGGACAAAATCTTGGAGTATGGTATTTACCCGCAAATCCTTAATACTTTATGCCGGGACCTGGGTATTTCGGAAATTCGCATCACCGGCAGCGGAGAAAAAAGTCGCGTCTGGAATCAGATCAAAGCCGATGTGCCGGGGGTAACAGTCTTTCAGATCAAAGCGTCGGAAGGCGCCCCTAGAGGTCTGGCCTTGCTGGCGGGTTATGCTGCCGGAATTCTTGGAGACCTTGACAAGGCCGCCGAACAATGGACAAAAACCGGTCGCAAAACGACGCCTGCCCGAAAATAATGAACTGTACCGGAGACAGCTGAAGCGCTGTCGGGCGCATATTCAGGCCATCGATGCGGTTCGGGAAATTTAGATCGGAGGAAATCGTGGATGGGAGCTAGAGAATATGTGAAAGCGACTCGACCAACATTGTATTTTATCGGGGTGACGACCGGCAATTCATCGATAATGAAAGTGTTTCCCGAATGGGCCAAAGCCCTTGATCTCACGGATGTTGTCATCAAGGGGATCGATTTTAAGCCCCACGACGAGCCCCAGGCCTATCGCAAGGCCGTAGAATTCATCAAGAACGACCCGTTGTCGCGCGGGGCCCTGGTAACCACACATAAAATCGATTTATTGAAAGCCTGTCGGGAGTTCTTTGAAGAGCTGGATCCCTATGCCCGGATCATGGGCGAAATCAGCTGTATATCCAAACGAAACAACAAACTGATCGGCCATGCCAAAGATCCGATCACCAGCGGTCTTGCCATTGAGGCATTTCTGCCGCCCCGATACTGGTTCGAAACAGGAGCCAGCGCTCTTTTACTCGGTGCCGGCGGTTCAACCATAGCGATCACGTCCTATTTAATGGAAGCGTCTCATGGGAATGACCGGCCATCAAAGATTATCGTTACGAATCGCAGTCAACCCCGTTTGGACGAAATCCGGCATATTCACCAAAGACTTGAATCCCCAACGCCGGTGGAGTATTTTCTCACCCCCAACCCGATAGACAATGATGCGGTCGTCAGGGACCTGTCTCCGGGGTCCCTGGTGGTCAATGCCACGGGTCTGGGTAAAGACGCGCCGGGATCTCCACTCACTGATGGCGCGATATTTCCTGCCGAAGGTGTCATATGGGAACTTAACTACCGCGGAAATCTGATTTTTCTGGAACAAGCCGAAGCGCAACAGAAAAGCAGACATCTGCAAATAGAAGACGGTTGGGCATACTTCATTCACGGCTGGACGCGGGTGATTGCCGAGGTGTTTGACATCGAGATTCCCGTGAAAGGACCGCAATTCAACCAGCTGTCGGAAATTGCCAGCCGATTGCGCTGATAAGAGGGAAATAATGAAAAAAATACTGGTTACGCCCAGATCCTTGACCAAAGATGGCGATCCGGCCCTGGATTTGCTGACCCGAAAAGGATTTGAGCTTGTATTTTCGGCACCCGGAAAAATGCCCGGAGAAGATGAGTTGAACCACCTGCTGCCGGGTTGCGCCGGTTACCTGGCCGGAGTGGAACCTATCTCCGCTACCGTGTTGGAGACTGCCGTTGATCTGAAAGTCATCAGCCGCAACGGCACCGGCATTAATAACATTGATATTGAGGCGGCGCAACGACTGAGAATCAAAATCATGTGTGCCGAGGGGGCCAATGCACGAGGGGTCGCCGAACTCACCCTGGGGATGATTTTGGCGCTCACCCGTTCGATTCCTTTCAGTGACGCACAGATGAAAGCTGGATTGTGGCAAAGACGCAAAGGATTTGAGTTGCATGAACGCACGCTCGGATTGATCGGGTGCGGCAGAATTGGACAACTGGTATCCCAAATGGCACTGGCTTTTGGAATGAATGTGATGGCTTATGATACCTTTCCGGATCAAGACTTCGTTCCTTCGCCGAGATTTCAGTTTACGACGCTGGAGAACGTCTTCATCAGCAGCGATATCATAAGTCTCCACTGCCCTGAGCAGGAGAAAGGTCGTGCGATTCTGGATCGTGATTCAATTCGACGGTTAAAGCCCGGAGTCTTTCTCGTCAACACGGCCCGCTCCTCTCTCATTGACGTAGCGGGCGTCCTGGAAGGTCTCATTGAAGGCCGTATAGCCGGGCTGGCGCTGGATGTATACGACCGTGAACCCCCCGATACGGGTCCGCTCCTTATTCATGATCGGGTGATTGCCACACCGCATATCGGCGGCTATACCATTGAAAGTGTGTCACGAGCCACTTCTGTTGCAGTTGAAAATCTGTTAAAATATTTCGAAGGAAAATGATGTATGGAGGCGGATCTCAAAAAGCTGGGTGAAATAAGCCTGATTCCAGTTGTGAAAATCGAAGACAGCCAAAATGCTGCTCCTCTCTGATGCCGTTGACCATACGGTTGCCCCGGTACCCCCGGTCACAGATCGCCACCTTTGCCTGAATGAGAGATAACAGCAGGTCAGAAAAGTTGTGGCCTAGGTGGCCAAATGAATGCTCATGCTGCGGGATTGCTCATAAGTTCTATCTCGGAAGAGCACTATGAAATTGATCAGAAGCTTTTAGGAGGGAATAAGATATGAACAATGAAATAAATATTGAAGGTGTACGGATTCTGGCAGTAGATGATGAGCCGGATGTCCTGGAGACTCTAACGGAGATCCTCACCACATATCAGATGGATACTGCACTAAGTTATGAAAGCGCCAAGGAACTTCTTGAAAAAAACGATTACGATGCTGCCGTGTTGGACATCATGGGAGTCCGTGGCTATGACCTTTTGAAGCTTTGCAGGGAGAAAGGGATTCCTTGCTTAATGCTCACGGCTCATGCAATGAGTCCAGATCACTTCGTGAAATCCATAGAAGAGGGGGCCCTAGCTTTTGTTCCGAAAGAAAAAATGATGGATCTTCCGAAGTACATCTCGGAAATCATCATCGCGCGCCGGAAAGGAATCAGAAAAAGTGGTTCGTGGTTCGCAAGATTGAGACCTTTTTTCTATGAAAAATTTGGCCCTGACTGGCGCAATCAGCGGGAGTCATTCGTGTTGGGTTTCGAAACGGTGAACTTGATTTTGGTCCCGACAGATTTTTCAGCTTACTCCTGTGAAGCCTTCTCTTGGGCTGCCTTTTTCGCCAGGAAATTTAACGCGTCAATATTGATCCTCCACGTTATTTCAGAAAGAAGGGCAGAAGAGCTAACCAAGATTCCGGGGAATCCTTGGGAGAAAACACTTGAGAAAGAGGATAAACGAATGATCCAAGATTTTTCTGCATGCCTCATTGGAGACTTCAGCAAAGGGATTCGAAAGGAGACACGTGTTGAAGTTGGAGATGTGGCAGACCGGATTACAGCAGTTGTACAAAACGATGGTGCCAGCATGATCGTGATGAGCACGCATGGCAGATCTGGGCGTATCAGCGCCCTTATGGGTGGGGTAGCCGAGAAGGTTTTTCGGCGTGCGCCATGTCCTTTATTTTTCGTAAAACCAAAAGAATTTCAAGCAGATACCATGTAGTACAATTCAAACCTACTTTTGAGACACGAATTCAGAAACGGGGGCCTACCCCTTGGACTCCTGAATGAAGCCATCGGGATCGAACTTGAAATCTTATCCAATGATTTGCAGGTAACACTGGGAACGGGTAAGAGTACTCCCTATTCTTCGCGCAGTCGTTTGGGAATATCAGGAATATCTTCTCTGTTCTTCTAGTTGTTCAAAATTAGGCTCAAGATTGTGGTATTTTGATTGGTTTAAATTAAAATTAAATAGATAAAGAGAACCAAGATGAGTGGTCTGTGAGACAGAGCCGCTATCAATAAATAACGCCGCACAAAGATGCCATGGGCAGGCATGGCTTTTCTTATTCCTCACCCAAGCTTAATCAATACGATCCCCAGAACTATAAAGATTGTTGAAATGA
>CAZONI010000006.1:0-94950 GCA_964581175.1 uncultured Desulfobacteraceae bacterium | reverse complement strand
GAGATGTCCGAGCTGGCCGAAGGAGCGCGACTGGAAATCGCGTGTACCACCAAAACGTGGTACCGAGGGTTCGAATCCCTCTCTCTCCGCCATTCCAGGTACCGGTATCCGGTTCCCGCCATGATAAGGTGTTTAAACGAAAGATCCTCTGTGCCGAACCCATTCGACGGTGCCGGGCTCCAGAGGCACCCTCGATCGATAAATCCAGGATTGAAATGACATACGAGGTATTGGCAAGAAAGTGGCGCCCCCAAGGCTTTGAGGACGTCATTGGCCAGGAACACGTTACCCAGACGCTAGTCAACGCCATCAAGGCCGGCAGGCTTGCACACGCCTACCTCTTTGCCGGCCCCAGGGGAGTAGGTAAGACATCGGTGGCGCGAATACTCGCCAAGGCCGTCAACTGTGAGGTGGGCGAGCCGGGAACACCCTGTAATCAGTGCCAATCCTGCACGGATATCACCAGCGGCTCATCCGTGGATGTCCAGGAAATAGACGGCGCTTCCAACCGGGGCATTGATGAAATCAGGGAACTCCGGGGAAATATCAACTACATGCCTTCATCGAGCAAGTATCGTGTCTACATTATCGACGAAGTGCATATGCTCACCTTGCCCGCCTTCAATGCCCTGCTGAAGACCCTTGAAGAACCCCCGCCCCATGTGAAATTCATTTTCGCGACTACGGAACCGCATAAGGTGCCGGTGACGATTCTCTCCAGGTGCCAGCGTTTCGATTTCAAGAGAATCCCGCTTCACAGGATTGCCGGGCATCTGGAAGAAATCTCCCGCCAGGAAGGTGTTGATATCAGCAAGGCCGCCCTTTTTCTGATTGCCAGGGAGGCCGAGGGGGGGATGAGGGATGCTGAAAGCCTCCTTGACCAGGTGATTTCCTTTGCCGGGATGAAGGTGGAGGACGACCAGGTTATTGATACCCTGGGAATCATAGACCGGGACACCCTGTTTCAGGCATCCGCTTGCATCATCCGGGGAGATATGAAAGGATGCCTGGAGATCGTAGACCGGGTATACAATTATGGCTATGACATGAAGGCATTCTACCGTAGCCTGATGCAGCAGTTCAGAGACCTCCTCATCACCCTGATATCTCCAGAGAATGACCTCCTCGAAATCTCCGAGAGTGATCGGGAAAAAGCACGACAGCAGGCAGAAGAGGCGGGCCGGGAAAGCCTGCAGATCATTTTGAACTTCCTCATAAACCATGAGGAGAATCTGAGATTTACCACCCAACCCCGCCTCCTGCTTGAAACCTCCATGCTCCAAGCGTGCCAATTGCGGGACTTCCTTTCTTTTGGCGAGTTGCTCGAAAGGGTGGAAGGACTGGAAAAACGCCTCGCAGGCGCGCCCCCGGCCGGGCAATCTTCCGAGGTTCCCGGTCTTTCCGAACCGCCAGGGGACTGGCGCACGAACGGCGCCACCGAGCCTTCCAACAGCGCAAAAGCCCTCTCCGGGAACGGTGACTGGCAGGGGTTCCTCACTTTTCTCGCCGGCAGGAACCGGCCCATGTCCAAAGTCCTGGAAGAATGGAAATTCCTGAATCTGTCGGGAGACGCCCTGCAACTGAGAAAGGGCGCGAGGTCCTTTTCCGCCGCCTACTTTGACGACCCCGAGAAACGTGATCAGCTCCGCGCCTACTGTCGGGAGTTTTTCGGCCGCGTCCTCCGGATAGACCTCCTTGAGGGCCCAAATTCCTCCGGCCCCAAGAAACGAATCGCTCCGGCCAAATCCAAGAAGGCCTTTCCTCCTCCCGTCCAGGACATTATAGACGTCTTCCAGGGCGAAATAACCTCTGAGGGCTCCCCCAAGAAGCCGACCTCAGGTTGAGCCATTTTCCTCTGCATCACTCAGGGCCGAAAATCCCTTTCTGAGATCCTCCATCAGATCCTCGGGGTCTTCAAGGCCGATATTGAGCCGCACGATGGTCTTATCCGCGTACCTTGATCTCCCGGAACGCGGGTATTTCGCAGCGG
Organism: uncultured Desulfobacteraceae bacterium; assembly: GCA_964581175.1. Classification (GTDB taxonomy): domain Bacteria; phylum Desulfobacterota; class DSM-4660; order Desulfatiglandales; family Desulfatiglandaceae; genus B46-G9. Next base: position 92,960 of record CAZONI010000006.1, on the reverse strand, counting down.
TGATGAGACTCTTGTACCCGCCCCAACTATACCCCAGCCCGAAGAATTCAAGCGAATCGACGAAGGAAGCTATTCTTTGAGTTGAATAATCCTCTTTGAAAGTAAAGGCAAAGAGGCCTGAGGATCCGTGGAAATCTCTCTTCCAGATGTGGTGTTCCGGGTGAATCGAGAGTGCGGGATGGATCACCTTATCGACCACATCAACCGTTTCAAGCCATTTTGCGATCTTCAGAGCCGACTTTTCATGCCGCCTCAAGCGTATCGGCAATGTCCTCAGGCCCCGCAGGGCGAGGTAACAGTCGTCGGGCGACGCGAAAATCTCCATGGTCTTGTAGAACTCTTTGAACTCTTCTGCATATTCCTCGGTTACCGTCACGGCTCCCAGCAGCACATCCGAATGCCCGCAAATATATTTCGTGACGGACTGAATCGAGATATCGATACCGAGATCAAAAGGCCTGAGATACAAGGGTGTTGCCCAGGTGTTGTCGAGCAGGGTCATAACTCCCCTTTCCCGGGCAACGGCGGTGACAGCGGGAATATCCTGCATTTCAAAGGTGTTTGAACCGGGTGACTCGAGAAAAATAAGCCTCGTGTGAGGCTTGATGAAATCGACAATATCAGCGCCTGCCGTTGGAGGAATGATTCCGATTTCCACATTGTATCTGGAAAGGATTTTCCTGCAGAAACGGGCCGTAGGTCCGTACGCATTGTCACAAAGGAGAATATGATCGCCACTCTTCGTAAATGCAAACAGTGCTGCTATTATGGCGTTTATTCCCGATTGAAACACCCGGGTCATGTGTCCGCCCTCCAGCCTCCTGAGTGCCTCTTCAAAGGCCCTTTGGGTGGGAAGCCGGTCCGTTCCGTAGGCGACTCCCTTATACTCCCCCCTATTTGCCAGAACAAGATCCTCGTACCGCTGAAACAAGACGGTAGACCCCTTGTACACGGGCGGATTGACTGTTCTCACCCTTTTCCCGTTCACCTCATTGCAGTAATCATCGAATCCTACCAGCTCAGTTGAATCCTTCATTTTCCTCAAATCCTGTTTAATGAGTTTTCAAAAAGAGGGTCATCTGCCTCCGGGCATTGTTGTAGAACCCTTTGGATTGACGATGCGGCTGTGAAAAATGGTCATTTATGGATGGAAACAAGATAGAATAGGCGCCGCAGGCTTCGCAAGAAAAAACGCCTTCCGGGGAAGTGGCTCTTCCCTGGAAAGCGGGAAACACCGCGGATCCCTCCGAGGATAGCTCAGGGAGCAATCAAATACCGTTGCGCTTGAACAGCAGGGGAACGGGATGTTCCCGGAGCGGCGCATGTCGGCCCTGGAGCAGGACAGCGGAAGGGCCGACATCCGCAGTGAGCGAAGCCAGGGACGGCGAAGCGAACGAACCGGAGGGAATGTGCCGTTTGCCTGCTTACAGGCCGTCTTTCGGGAGCTTTCATCTGAAGCTGATGGCGGGGTAGAGAGCCTGGATCGGGGGGACCTATCAGGCCCTACACGAAAGCGAAGGATTGCCACATCATGCTCCATTCCCTGATCCACCATCAAGGCATCATCTGCGGCGTTGCCTTCGCTCGCTTCTCCTTGCGTCGTATTGTTTATACGACTCAGTCGTCGCTCCTTGGCGCCTTGCATCTGATACCTTGCTGATGATCAGGAATTTCGCCAAATCACCCGGTGAAACTCATGATGCGCAAATTAGATGGTGGATTTGGGCCATTTTTCCGGTGTTGACGGAATTTTCTCAACCTGATAACATTTTTTGTTTATAAGGCATTACGCAATCTGGATGATTCCCAGATCACAGGTATCTGGAAAAGAGGATAGCACTGAAAGGAGAAAAGCGATGAAAGGCATGCCCAACATGGGCCAGATCATGAAACAGGCCCAGCAATTTCAGGCAAAAATGGCCAAACTCCAGGAAGAACTGGGGGACAGGACCGTTGAAGCATCGGCCGGCGGCGGAATGGTTACCGTCGTGGCAAACGGGAGACAGGAGATCGTCTCCATCGTCATCGAGCCCGAGGTCATAGATCCCGAAGACAGAGAAATGCTGCAGGATCTCGTGATGGCCGCGGTCAACGACGGCCTTGCCAAGGCAAAAGAAATGGTGAACGAGGAGATGGGAAAACTGACCAAGGGCATGAATCTCCCCAACCTTCCCGGCCTCATGTGACCGAGAAGATCATCATGGGCATCTATCCAACATCTCTTGAAAATCTGATCGAGCAGTTTTCCAAACTCCCCGGTATCGGCCAGAAATCCGCGGCACGAATGGCCTTGTTCATCTTGAAGAGTGACCGCTCGCTGGCACAGGATATGGCCCGGAGCCTCCTGGAGGTGAAGGACAGAATAACCTTCTGTTCGATCTGCTTCAACCTGACTGACGATGACCCGTGCCCTATCTGCCGTGATGAAACCAGGAATATCGGCAGTATCTGTGTTGTTGAAGGTCCGGGAGACCAGTTGGCCCTGGAGGAAAGCGGTTCATTCAAAGGGCGGTATCACGTACTCCACGGGGCCCTTTCCCCGCTCGACGGCATCGGCCCTGAAGATCTTAAGATAGGAGAACTCCTTTCCCGTTTGAAAGATGAGCATATTAAGGAAGTTATTCTGGCAACCAATCCTACCACCGAAGGGGAAGCAACAGCTTCCTTTCTGGCCGGTATCCTTTCTGACAAGGACGTCACTATCACGCGTATTGCCCTTGGCGTCCCGATGGGAGGAGATCTCAAATACATGGACCGCATGACGCTGCAATACGCCCTCAAGAGCCGCATGAAGGTAGAATCATGATCGACCCGGCGGACCTTGACGCTGTAGCTCAAATAGTGGGTCCGGGCAACCTGATCACCAATCAAGAAGACTTTGAGGCATACTCCACAGACGGCACAAAGCTGGTGTTCGTTCCGGATGCCGTCGTCTTTTCCCGTAACACACAGGAAACAGCAAAAATCCTTCGCCTGGCAACCAGCCGGGGATTTCCGGTGATACCAAGGGGTGCTGGAACCGGGATGAGCGGAGGATCGCTCCCGGTGAATGGCGGGCTGGTGATGTCCCTGGAGCACATGAACCGTATCCTCACAATCGACCGCGAGAACCTTGTCGCCAAGGTGGAACCGGGGGTCATCACTGCCGATCTCCAGGAAGCCGTCGAAAAAGTCGGGCTTTTTTACCCTCCGGATCCGGCCAGCCGGCACATATCAACGATCGGTGGGAATGTGGCTGAATGTGCCGGCGGACTCCGAGCCGTCAAGTACGGTGTGACCCGGGACTATGTGCTCGGCCTCACCGTAGCCCTCCCTACCGGTGAAATAATCCGAACCGGCCGGGAAACCATGAAAGGAGTGGCCGGCTACGATCTCACCCAGCTGATAGTGGGCTCGGAAGGGACCCTGGCCGTGATTACGTCCATAACTCTTCGGCTGCTCCCCAAACCTGAAAGCCAGCGAACGATGCTCGCCTTTTTTCCTGATGTATCCGAGGCGGCCCTTACGGTCTCCAGCATCATTCAGCGCCGGATCATCCCCGCCATTCTTGAATTCGTGGACCGGGTCTGTCTCGATTGCATCAGAGAGCACATGGCAATCCCCATGCCCCCTGATGCCGGCGCCATGCTTCTCATGGAAGTGGATGGCGATTCCTTCGCGGTGGAGCAGGAAAGCAAAAAAATTGAGGAGGCATGTGAAAGCGGCGGGGCAATCAATTTTGAAAAGGCTTCCACCCCGGAACAGGCGGAAAGGCTCTGGCAGGCCCGCCGGGAGGTCTCGCCTTCTCTGTACAAACTGAAGCCCCATAAGACCAGTGAAGACATAGTGGTCCCGCGGAGCAGGCTGCCGGAACTGATCTCACGGCTTCAAGACCTCAGCTCCAGGTATGACCTTCCCCTGCCGGCCTTCGGGCACGCGGGAGACGGAAACATCCATGTCAACATCATGTATGACAAGGACGATGCCCGCGAAAGGGAAAAGGTAGCGCCGCTGGTCAGGGAACTCTTCGCGCAAGTGCTGCAGATCGGAGGGACCATCACCGGCGAACATGGGATAGGGATCACTAAGGCCCCATATCTGGAAATGGAAATCCAAAAGCCGGGGCTGGACCTGATGAGAAGGATCAAGAAATCCTTCGACCCGAGGGGCATACTGAATCCGGGAAAAATCTTCCTGAGTTAGAGGATTTGATCCAGGCTCTTATAATTCTTGGTATCGTAATATTTTTCCACATCCACGAGATTCAACCGTTCGAGGGCCTTTTTCAAGGACACGGAGCCGACTACCCCCTCTTTCAGGCTCACCATACGGCCGAAGTCTTCATTCACAATCGTGTCTATGGCAGCGATTCCAAACTTCCGGCCCATCCTCCGGTCATAGGCCGTCGGGGATCCACCCCGCTGCAGATGTCTGAGCGCCACGTAGCGCACCTCCATCCTGGTCTTTTTCTGGATCTCTTCCGCCACAAATCCTCCGATTCCGCCAAGATAGTAATGGCCGAATCCGTCCCGTCCCCGTCTCTCGTGGACTTCCTCCAGGCCCCTGGGCTTCGCACCCTCTGAAGCAAGCACGATGCTGTAACGCTTGCCTGATCTTTTTCTCAACTCCAGGAGTTCGATCACCCGGTCCAACGCGAAATCATGTTCGGGAATCAGGATGATGGGCACCCCGGAAGCCTCTCCTGCCTCAAGGGCCAGCCAGCCCGCGTTTCTCCCCATGCATTCCACCACAAATATCCGGCTGTGGGAACCCGCAGTGATGCGCAACCGGTCAATATCTTCGGTGATGATGTTTACCGCAGAATCAAACCCAAGGGTGTAGTCCGTACCTGAAAGATCCCGATCTATGGTCTTGGGTATCCCCACCACCTTGATGCCCATCCGGTAGAGTTTGTACGCGACACCAAGATTATTGAATCCGCCGATGACTACCAGGGCATCCAGCCCCAGTTTTTTGTAATTCTCCACCATGACTTCCGACTGGTCATTTTTCGGATCAAAGGGATTGATCCGGCTCGTGCCCAGCCTGGTCCCCCCGTACCGGTCCCAAGTCCGAACCACTGTGGTGTCAAGAGGCATGGTCCACTCTTTCAAGCTCTCCTTCTTCCCCGGCTTCACCTTGATCAGCCCCTTCCACCCGTCGAGGATCCCTGTTATCTCGAACATAGAACCCCTTCTGGGCACCAGGTCTTTATCGAGCGCAGAGTACACAAGCCAATGGATGGTGCTGTTTATGCCGGGGCAATCGCCCCCTGCCGACAGGACTCCCACTTTCGTCTTCATCATTAGCCTCCCGAGTCAACCTGAGTTGCCGTATCCTGGATTCTAGTGAATATAGTAGAACGCTGTTGCCGTGTCAAGACCGGCACATTGGGTGTTTATCTAGCGCCCGGACCACTTGCCCTCCCTTGCATACGTGCCGATGTCGCCAAGGCCCAGGAGGTTAAACCCGATCATAAAGCGGGTATCTCTATCCTCCTTTGCCATGGAGACCTGTATCCCCCAACACTGCCATTTGTACCCTACCCAGTAGTAGGTATATATATTGCTATCGACCAGCAGGTTTCTCTGAAACATCATGCCTGTCGAGAAACCGTAGGGCAGATTCACATTCCAGTCGAATCCCAGGCTTTTGGTGGTATCTTTGGCATAGAGAAAATTAAGGCCATAATGATCCCTTCTGCCCCCGGTTCTGGGGATTTTGAGATCAAGGCTGAGGCTCCCGGCGCTGAAATCACGATCATAATGATTCCATTGAGCATTCCCTCGAATATCCACATACGTGTAAGGGGTCACCAGGAGATCCGCAGTCAAGGGAGCCAACGGCTCTTTCCTCCCGCCGGGAAGTTCCTCCCGGGTTGCCTCGTCGATATCATATCCCTGGCTGAGGGTAAAAGTGGCCCACTGCAGGTAGTGCACCTTTCCCTTTCCGTCCTCCAGCCTGGCATCGAGGTAGTTCTCCAGCGCCAGGGTAATCTGGTTGACCCTGCCTTCCTGGTCAAAGGGATCAAACCACGGCTTTTCTTCCTTGTCTCCATTGGGAACCCGGTAGCGATACGTGAGAACGGGCCAGATCCGGTGCTTCAGTCTCGTCGCGGTCTTCCATCCCGTGTCGTAGACCCGCTCCAGGTCGGTGGATATTCTGCACGCAGCCTCATAAGCTCCTTTTACTGCACTGTCATCCAGCCCCTGCCCGTCCTCATCCAACTTGTATGTGTTCACAGTGTATCGAAAAGAGGGTTCCACTTCCAGATAACCGTCCAACATTTTATGCGGGAACCGCAGGTCGGGCGACAGCGAAAGCTGGTTCCCCGCTGCCCCTTCTTCGCGCCATATATAATTATAATCCGAATCCAGGCCCAGGTACACGGGCAGATGGTACAGGGATGTGGGCAACAGCGTGGCTTTCACACTCCCAAGCGGCTGGGGAGTCATATCATCGGAGGAGTCTCCCGGTTGCTGGTGATAGGAAGAAAGCACCTGGAGGCTGGTATCCTGCCATTCTCTGCTGAGTCTCAAAGCGGAGCGTCTGGTGGGGGCATATCTGCCCTCTACCGGTCTCCCGGATACCTCGGACAGGTCGGGTCTGGCATCGTAACCGGCTAGACCGCTCTGAAATTCCCGGAGATAGTCCTGGTCGCTCACCAGGTCCACATCCAGACGCGCCGTCACCCCGAAAGGCATTTCCTGGTCCGCCCGGCCTCGAAGCCAGTAACGGTTTTCGTTGGTCCTCTTGAAAGGGCTGATCTCCAGCTCATCCGGGTCGGTCATATCTTTGGTTTCCTTTCTGTCCCGGAGAAAATCCAGAAGAAAAACCCCTTCGGTTTCCTTTTCCCCGGCATACCGAAACTCCAGCCCATGCATGTATCCCCTTTCGCTCATGTACCGCTCGTACAGGGTGGCATCCGCCTGATCAGAAATCGCCCAGAAAAAAGGGACCTCCGCATCCAGGCCGTTCCGGTTGGAATGGCCTATTCTGGGAGGCAACAGGCCTGTTTGCCGTTTTGTCTTGGCGGGAAAGATCATGAAGGGCATGTAAAGCAAGGGCCAGTCTTTTACGCGAAAAGCGGCATGCTTCACCACCCCGTATCCTTCGACAGTGACCTTGACTTCCGATCCTGTGATGCTCCAGGCGGGATTCTCGCCGTCGCAGGTGGTGAGGCGACATTTCGTAATCACATAGGTGCTCTCCCCTGTCTTTTCCATGGTGCCGCCTCTCAGGTAATAGTGATTCTGTTTGAGGAAAAGGCACCCTTTTTCAATCCTGCCCGTCTGCTCCTTCAGGTTAAAAGTTCCCGTCTCTCCGGTCAGGATGTCGCCCCCTGACTTGAGACGAACTTTTCCTGAAACCTTTGCCATACCGGTCCGCCTGTTGTACACGGCTTCCTGAGCCGACAGGCTCTGATCTCCCCGGACAATCAGAACGTCTCCTTTTGCATGATATACGTCTGTTTTCTCATCATAGGAAAGGCGCTTTGCCGTGATCTCCCATGGGGTATTCTCATCTGAGGTGAGTTTTTCTTTTGAAAATAGGGCATCGGCACTCGCCATGGAGAAAAAAACGCCGATATTCAAGAGGATTGACAGGCCCAGGGAGAAAAAAACCGTCCCTCGCGTGATCCGCATTCCACGTCTCTTCCTTATCATCCGTCTCTCCATCTTCTCATGGACCCGGACTGTACTTTGCCGGGTCAAAATACGGTAAAGCTTCACCCACGGTAAAGAGAGAGCCGCACACCACAATCAGGTCTGAAGGGCGTGCCAGGGCCATAGCCCGGTCGAGGGCCGGGAAAAGGGCCGAAACAATTTCCCCGGATCTCCCGTAAGGGAGCGCTTCAGCCATGAGTCGTTCCGGGGTCGCTGAACGGTAATACTGAGGACGAGTATAGATGATATGATCAGCGATCGGAACGATCCACTTGAGAATTCCCCCGATGTCCTTGTCATCCATGATCCCTATGACAACGATGATATGTCGATCCGGGTACTCCTTTTTGACGGCGCTCGCCAGTGCCTTGGCCGCCCCAGGGTTATGGGCGCCGTCCAGCAGGACTTCCGGGTTCCTTGATACCACTTGCATCCTGCCCGGCCAGTCCACCTTCTTCAAGCCCGTGCGCATCTGATATTCGGACACGGAAAACCCTCTTCTCCGAAGCAATTCCGTCACAGCCAGCGCAAGGACTGCATTCCTCGCCTGAAAATGGCCCTTCAATCCCAGCTGCAGCCTGTTCATCCTGCGGTCGATTCCCTGGTAGTGCAGGCCCGAAGATGTCATGCGATACCGGATCTTCTCTCCGATTCTCCATAGGGGGGCCTCCTTCCCCCGGCAGAGGCGCCTATACTGCTCTATGACCTGCGGTCTTCTTACGCCCGTGACCAGATCCACTCCCTCCTTGATAATCCCTGCCTTCTCCCCGGCGATCTCCCTGATGCTCGTACCCAGAAAATCCTGATGCTCAAGAGATATATTGGTAATCACCGAAACCAGGGGATGGATAACGTTCGTGGCGTCCAGCCGTCCCCCCATGCCCACTTCCATGATTGCCAGGTCTGTCTTTTCACGGGCGAAGTAGACCAGTGCCATAGCAGTGGTTGCCTCGAAAAAAGTGGGGGGTTCGCTTTCGACCACCGCCTTCCTCAGCTCGTTGATGAGCTGCACCGCGGATTCCCTGGGCATCTCATGGTTGTTGATCCGGAAACGCTCGGTAAACCGCAGGAGATGGGGAGAGGTGTAGACTCCCACCCTGAATCCCGCCCCCCCCAGGATGGAGGCAAGAAAGGCGGACACCGATCCCTTCCCATTGGTGCCCGCAATGTGGATATAATTTTCTCCTCTCTGTGGATTGCCAAAGGCCTCCAGGAGATTCGCAGTCTTTGACAGCCCGAACTTGATGCCGAACTTCTGGAGGCTGTACAAATATTTTACCGCATCGCCGTATCCCAGGTTATCCGTCTCCGAAACCTCCGTTCATGCGCACGCAGTTTCAACACTCGCCGTTGAACACACCGGCCTTTCATACCTTTTCCAGAGTCGTATACTCCAGGTGAAGGAGCTTTCGTCCCACGTTCCGAAAAAACACTTCCACCTTGTCCGTATCCGGGAACCTGGACACCACCCCTGGTCCGAACGCAGGATGTCTCACCTTATCCCCCTGGCGAAAGCCATGATTTCCCCCTTTCGTCTCTGAATCCCCTTTCGGCTGCACCCATCTCTTCCGGGGAGGTCCTGACTGCAGGCAGGTATTCGCCGACTCGAAAGAAACCACCTCTGCGGGAAGGGCCTGGATGAAAGAGGTCAGTCCGTTTCTCAGACCGTACCCCGCCGTCTGCCAGGAAGCGATCGATTCCTGAGCGGGATAACAGAGAATCAGCTGGTCTTTTGCCCTCGTGGCCGCAACGTACAGGAGCCTGCGCTCCTCCTCCAGGGCCTCGTCATTTTGATAAGCCCGGGCAGGGGGAAAACGGCCCTCCATGAGCCAGATGATGAAAACCACCGGCCACTCCAGTCCTTTGGCCGAATGTACCGTGGAGAGAGTGAGCCGTTCCTCCTGGGGTTTCCCGTTCAGATCGGCTGAACTCGTCGGCGGTTCAAGTGTGAGGTCATCCAGAAAAGGCCGGATCCCCTTGTAGCGCTCTGCCATTTGAATCAGTTGTTCCAGTTCTTTTGCCCGCCTTGGGAAATCATCAAATTTTGTCTCCAGAATGGGCGTGTAGTACTCGATCACCTTTTCAACGGCTGTCTTCAGTACGATATCTTTTGACGAAAGCATGCGCAGGAGTTCGCCCAGAGTCTTGAGGCCTTCCATGCCCTTCCCGCCGGAGGGCCACTCCCCAAGCTGATCAGGCCCCTTCCCCTCGTCTTTCATCCACCGAATGATGGCATTGCTCTTGGCATGACCGACATTTTTCAGGAGCCGGAGGATTCTCCCCCAACTGACCGGGTCGTTCCGGTTTGCAATGACTCGGAGATGTGCGAGAAGATCCTTTATGTGGCCGGATTCCAGAAACTTGAACCCGCCGTATTTGACGTAGGGAATAGAAAGACGAGCCAGTTCCACTTCCAATTCGAAAGAATGATATCCCGCCCGGAAAAGAACCGCAAAATCGGAAAGGGACCTTCCCCGGTCCAGCTGCTCCCTGATAAACCCGGATACGTACCGGGCCTGGTCCGGATCTGTCCTCGTATTGACGACCTTCGGTTTGTCCCCCCCGCCTCTTCTGGTGAAAAGACACTTGGTATATTTTTCGCCGGCCTGTGCCATGAGTGCATTCGTAAAGGTCAGAATGGGTTGCGTGGAACGATAGTTCTCTTCCAGTTTGATGATTCGCGCCCCGGGAAAGAACGACGGAAACTCAAACATGTTCCGGTAATTCGCGCCGCGAAAGGAGTAGATGGACTGGCTGTCATCGCCCACGACCATGACGTTTTGGTGCTCAGAACCCAGCCATTTCACGATGTCGGCCTGGATAGTATTGGTATCCTGATACTCATCCACCATGATATGGCTGTACTGCTCACCCAGTTCTTTTCTGACGGATTCTTCACGCTCCAGGAGTCGGCGAAAAAAGATGATCAGGTCGTCGTAATCCATCATGGAATGATTTTTCTTATACTCGGCATACAGTTGCCGAAGTCTGTCCACCTGGTCGAGGACCGGAAGGAATTGAAAGTATTCCTCTTCCATGCATGTTTCAAGTGAACCGCCGAAGTTGGCGGCCTTGCTCAGGATGTTGGCCAGCGTGCCGGTCTTCGGAAACCTTCCAACACCCCTGTTCATCTGGTTTTCCTGGAGCAGAGACCGAATCGCTTCTTCCATGTCCGAGCGGTCCAGGATCGTGAATGCCCGATCAAAGCCCAGCATGCCTGCGTATCTGCGCAGAACCCTGTTCGCAAGGGAGTGGAAAGTCCCGCCCGAGACAAACCTGCACCTGGCATCCGAAAGCCCGGCCGCCCGTTCCAGCATCTCCCCGGCGGCCTTCCTGGTGAACGTAAGGAGGAGAATATTTTCCGGATCCACCCCGATTTCCACCAGCCGGGCCACCCGGTAGACAAGCGTTCGCGTCTTTCCACTTCCTGCGCCCGCGATGACCAGGAGCGGTCCCTTTTCGGTCATGACCGCCTCGAGCTGGGAAGGATTCAGGACTTCTTCATATATGATGCTTTTCATACCCCCCCTGTGCCGATATTAAGGACATACTGGAGAACCACATAGCACACATAGATACCCAGGAGCCAGATCCCCTGCCATCTCCTGAACCGTCCGGAGTGATTCATGAAAATAAATCCCCTGAACGAGTAGAGGATGATCAGCATGGCCGGGAAATGAAACGTGTAAAAATTTCCCGGTATCTGGAGGGGTCTGGCAACGGCCGAGGCCCCGATCACGAAGAGGCAGTTCAGCACGTCGGCGCCCACGATGTTCCCTACCGTGATTTCAGGATGCCCTTTCCGGATGGCCGAAATGGCCGTCACCAGTTCCGGAAGAGAGGTGCCCAGCGCTACCATCGTGGCGGCGATGACATCTTCCGGCACCGCCAGTCTGCGGGCAATTTCCGTGGCACAAGGTATCAAGGTCCTTGCCCCCACGATCACTGCTGCAAGTCCGCCCAGGATCATAAGCCAGGTCCTGGTCAGGCCGATCATATGGGAGGTGTCTGCCTCTTCCCCGACTCCTGCGGTGCCCTCTTTTGCCCACAAATAGGTTACGAACAGATACGCGGCGAGCAATATGAGGAAAAGGAGTCCGACACCTCTCCCCAGGACAGGGCCTGTTTCACCGGTGACAAGACTTGCGACGGAAACGATCACCAGCAGGGTGGCTGATCCCACCTGTACCCAGCCGGTCCGATTGAGCACGAATCGGTTCACCGGCATGGGCACGAGCACGCAACTAAGACCAAAAATCAGGCCTGTATCCGCAATGATGGATCCTACCCCGTTCCCGAGGGCGAGACCGGGGTTGCCCATCCACGCCGCCATGACGGAAACAAAGGCCTCCGGCGTCGTCGTCCCGAGTGAGACAATGGTGGCCCCGATTATGATCCGTGGAATCCCGGTCCGCCTTGCAAGGGACACAACGCCATCAACCAGGAAATCCGCGCCTTTGGACAGGATAAAAAGCGAGGCCACGACAAAGACAACAAGAAAAGGTGTTGATAATCCTCTCACCAGGTTTTGCAGAAAGACTTCATTCCCAACCAGTTTCAGAACAGAAATCACCGCCTTCATCCTTTAATCGGCATCGCTCACGACCAGATTTGTCCCAGGGGATGATGAAAAACAAAGATTGCCAGAGGGATGATCACTGCTAATAAGAACAGAATCCCTACGACCAAAGGGATGACAAAGGCCAGAATAACCCTCAGGTAGGATGTCTCGTGAATCTCTCTGATTCCAATAACCTGGATAATGAGTTGCCAGATTCCGCCGATCCAGCCTCCGACAAAGGGGATGATTCCCAATATCTGGGCCGCCTGGGAGTAGGCAACCACCCTGAAGGTAGCTTCAAAACCGTTATTTGCCCCCCCTACAATGAGGAGCAGCAGGTGCAGGATTCCGCTGTAGACAAAGATTCCGACCGCAATCATCAGAGGAATGACGGCCAATACAAAGAGGACTATCAGTCCTATGGCAAACTGTGACAAGAAGGAATGCCCCAGGAGAAGCAGCCCCCCGGGAATTAGGCTCTGCCAGAAGAATCCGAGCATACTCCCGATGGAGCCCGTGAGGAGGCCGAATGCAAGCGGCTCCATTTTACCCCCTTCATAGGTCAGGTCCTTGAACAGCCTCTCAGGAGAAAACAGGACTGCCTTGCATGTCTGGAAAATACCCTGCCACAGGCCGATCTCGGAGCGGTTTTCCCATGGGGAGCCGCCACGGGAGGGAGCTGTTTCGGTTTCCTCTTTCTCTTCTTCCCGTTCAGACTGGTACGGAATCTCCTGGGGAAGGACCGGCACGCTGAAAGCCCTCTCTGCCTCTTTCTTGTTGAATTCGAATCGCTGGCGGCACCGGGGACAGGTTACCCATTTCACTGCATCAGGAATCTTCTCGCTTGGCACATGCTTTGAAAGCTGACAGAAGGGACACGTGATTTCTATGATCATCTCTTCTTCTCTCTCTCCTTCTCCATGAGACGGCTGAGCGTCTTCTTCTCGCTCCAGCGTCTGATGACGCCGATAAATCCGCCGGCGCTCCTCTTTTTCAGAAGATCTTCTCTGAAGTCAAATCCTTCAGAAGTAGCCAGAGCCGCTCTCAGGCATTCCACCTTGTCATCGCATTCAAAGCACCCGGACATCACTTCCCTCATACCGCTCTCTCCCACAGGAAAGACCCGGTCCAGGATGCCGAAGCACTCCCTTCTTGATTCCAGCATAGTTTCCATACCTCTTGGATCAAAGAGAGGTCACTATACACTATTTGTATTACTTGATAAAGAGCAAATACCGTTTCCGCCAACAGACCAAGAGCCATAGACATCGGGAACATTTCCAGTTGACTGTCTTATTGCCTTATGGTAATACCATTATCAAACACTACAACCAGCAGGGTCGATCATGGCGAAAAAGCTGCCGTTTAAACAGGTTCAGCGTGCCCGTCTCTTTGAAAAGGTTGCAGACCAGATCAAGCAGGCAATCTTTGACGGCCTCCTGGAACCGGGTGACAGCCTCCCTTCGGAACGTGAATTGGGTGAAATGTTCGGCGTGGGAAGGCCTACCATACGGGAAGCATTGCGGATCCTGCATGTCATGGGCCTCATTGATATCAATGCCGGCATCAGAGGTTCCACCGTCAGAAAAGTTGACATAACACAGTACCTCGACACCATCCGCGAACATCTGGCATACCTCATCCGCATGGATGCCCAATCGATTCAAAATGTCTGGGAAGTGAGAAAGTACGTCGAGCTGGGTATTGCCCATTCAGCGGCCCGGAATGCCACCGAAAAGGATCTGGAAGACCTGGAAAATCTCATCCGGCAAATGGAACGCTGCGGGCCCGACATCCATTCCTATTTTCCGATCGCCGTCGAATTTCACCAGAAACTCGCGCTTGCTTCCGGGAACAGCGTTTTCTATATTATCTGGAATATGTTTCATGATATCCTTTTGAAGGGTTATAATACCTTGCTGGAGGATCTTTTCCCTGAGGGACCAAAGGGACTGCTGCAATCAAACCGCATTCTTTTGTCTGCCATAAAGTCCGGCGATTCCGATGCAATCGACCAGGCGATGGAGTCGCATGCGGACGAGGAATGCCTGTATCCCGACGATAAGCACGTGAGAAACACCGCCCTGGCAGAGAAGAAGGATTAGTTCTTGCGGCAGACCTTTCGAATATCAACACATAACGCAGCCTACTTCTAAATACTTTTTAAGGCAGTCATGCAAAGGGAGGAAGACCCATGAAAATTGGGATACCGAAAGAAATCAAGCAGGCGGAAAAAAGGGTTGCTGCCACTCCGGCCGGGGTGAAGGCCTTCATCGACCACAATCATCGGGTATTTGTTGAAAAGAGCGCAGGACTGGGATCCGGGTTCAAGGATGAGGAATTCACCAAGGCCGGCGCAAGGATTCTGGATAACGCGGACGACGTCTGGGGGGAGTCGGACATGATTATCAAGGTGAAGGAACCCATAGGCCCGGAATTTGACCGGATGAGACCGGGCCAGATCCTTTACACGTATCTTCACCTGGCTGCAGATCGGGAATTGACACAGAAACTTCTCGATAGAAAGATTCTCGGAATAGCTTACGAGACCGTCCAGTTGGATGACGGCTCTCTGCCGCTTTTGTCTCCCATGAGCGAGGTAGCGGGACGGCTCTCTATCCAAATGGGTGCTTTCAGCCTCGAGGCCAAGAACGGGGGTATGGGAATTCTCCTTTCCGGCGTGTCCGGGGTGAGGCCCGCACGAGTAACAATCATCGGCGGAGGTGTGGCGGGACTGTCTGCGGCGGTAGTCGCCGTCGGCATCGGGGCCCAGGTCTCCATTCTCGACAACAACCCGCTCAGGCTCCGGTACCTGGAGGACATTACCGACTCACGCCTGGTTACGATTATGTCCAACCCGGCCAACATCGAGGAAGAGTGCATCAACAGCCATCTGGTCATCGGTTCGGTCCTGATTCCCGGAGCAAAGGCGCCCAAACTGATTACCCGGCACATAGTCCGCCGGATGATGCCTGGTTCCGCGATCGTAGACATATCCGTTGATCAGGGAGGCTGCTGCGAGACTTCCCATCCCACTACCCATGAGGATCCCACTTTTATGGAGGAAGGAGTCGTGCATTACTGTGTGGCCAACATGCCCGGCGCGGTGCCGCGTACTTCGACCATAGCGCTCACCAATGTTACGCTCACCTACGGCCTTGCGATCGCCACCAAAGGGGTGGAGAAGGCGCTGGCAGAAGACCCGGCCCTGAGAAAAGGACTGAATGTCGTCGACGGCCAGGTCTGTTATCCGGCGGTGGCGGATGCATTGGATATGACTTGCGCCCAGGTGACTTTCTGATACCTTCCCGCTCAGAAAACCGAAAGGAGAAACTATATGTTTGAAGCCCTGCAAATCTGGATGAATGGGAGAATGGTACCCTGGGACGAGGCCAATGTGCATGTGCTGTCGCATGGTTTCAGCCGCGGCTCGGCGATCTTTGACGTTTTTGGAATCCATCCCGGTCCAAAGGGGCCTGTCGCTTTCAGGATGGATAAACACCTGGAACGTCTTTTCCGCAGCGCCGAGCTTCTGCGGATGGAAATGGCTTATGGCGAAGACCAGTTGACGGAAGCTGTGGCGGAATCGGTCAAGGCGAACAACATCGGCCGTGGTCTTATCAAGATTCTGGCCTACTACGGCGAGCAGGCTGTCATATCCCTGGTCCTGGATTCCAGGCTTGACGTGGCCGTGTGTGCCGTCCCGGCGGTCGATGATCTGGGTCTGGATGAGTCGACGCCGATCGACATATGCTTTGCCAAGTGGCGCAAGATTCATCCTGCGACTGTACCCGTCGAGGCAAAAGCATGCTCCAATTATCTGAACGGGATGCTCGCTCGAAAAGACTCCAGGGCCCGGGGATTCGATGTGGGTATCCTTTTGACTACGGACGGCTACGTGGCGGAAGGCTCCATTGAATCGATTTTTATGGTGAAGGACGGCGTTCTCAAAACTCCCCGACGGGGAAATATCCTCGCCAGCATCACCAGGATGTCCATCCTCGAAGCGGCACCCGTTGCCGGCATAGAAACGTCCGAGGAACAGATAACGCCGGTGGAATTGTTGTCAGCGGACGAAGTATTCGTCTCTCACACAGGAGCAAAAATACTCCCCGTGAAGAGGATTGAAGACAGGGTTCTGGCCGGGGTTCCCGGGCCGGTTACGCAACAATTGCGACGGCTTATGGACGATATCTGCAATTCGCGCGACGAACGTTTTAGGGACTGGCTCCAGCCGGTCGGGTGAGATGACGTCTTATTGGAGATACATGGAGGTACTCATTGCGACCGGCGTGGATTGAAATCAGCCTGCCTGCCATACGGCATAATATTGCCGCTTTCAGGCAGATTCTCTCGCATGAAGCTGATATCATGGCGATTGTCAAGGCGGATGCGTACGGCCATGGGGCCGTGCGCGTCGCCGGCGCCTTAAGAGAAGAAGGTATCAAATGCTTTGGAGTAGCACTGCTTCAAGAGGGTGTTGAACTCAGGGAAAACGGCTTCGACGAACCCATCCTTATTCTCGGCTGCACATGGGAAGATGATTTTCCCCTGGTCCTGCACTACGGGCTGACCCCGATCATCTATGACTATTCCCAAGCCGCTCTGCTTGAGCGGCGCGCCAGGGAAACAGGAAAATCAGCACGGGTACACATAAAGATAGACACCGGAATGGGACGAATCGGGCTCCAGCCGGGGATGCAGGCAGTGCAGGAAATCGATCGGATCGCCAAACTGCCGAACCTGATCGTTGAAGGCATTTTCAGCCACCTGGCCTGGGCAGATGATCCACTGAACGATTTTGCCGATGTCCAATTCGCCCGTTTCCGGCAGTGCATCGGTGATCTGGAGCAGGCCGGGATCAGCTTTCCACTCAAGCACCTGGCCAACAGCGCCGCAACCATCAATTTTCCCGCCATGCATCTGGACCTGGTCCGTATAGGCATTTCTCTTTACGGACTGTACCCGGATGTCCAGATGGCGGCCCGTCCAAAAATAGACCTGCTCCCTGCCATGCAGGTCAAGGCAAGACTGGTCCAGGTCAAGGAGGTCCCGGAAGGGACTCCGCTAAGCTACGGATGTACGTTCACCACCAGGTGTAAGTCCCGAATCGGAACAGTGCCCATGGGATACGCCGACGGTATTCCCCGGGTCCTTTCCAACAATGGAGATGTTCTTGTCAAGGGGAAGCGCTGCCCTATTGCCGGCAGGGTATGCATGGATCAGTTCATGGTGGATTTGACCGGTCTCGATGGTGTTGCAGTGGGAGATGAAGTCGTTTTTCTGGGTTCTCAGCAAGAAGCCTGCATCTCGGCCGACGAGGTGGCGGGAAAAGCAGGGACCATCTCTTACGAAATCGTCACACGGATGTCCCCAAGACTGCCGCGAGTATATGCTGACGATTCATCATGAATGAATTCTCCGGGCATCCTTGCCGTGTCTCCGACAACTGGCAACCTTTTTTCCTCCCCTTTCTTTGACGCTGCCACATCTCCTGATACCGAAGATTGTTCCTCATGTCCCGCTCTTCATAGGCGGATAACTTCGCAGGATGTCTGCAAGCCCCCTTTTCCTCTGCCAAAAAGACTTACCAGAGATGGAAAGATATGTTAAAAACAATGGCGTGCGGTATTTTTTGCTCACACAGTCACATACAAGGAGGTCATCATGGCATACAACACAATCTTGATAGACCAGGACGGGCATGTCGGCATCATCAGCCTGAACCGGCCGGAACAGTTGAATACGTTCAGCTCCGAGCTTGCCCGTGAATTGAACCAGGCGCTGATCCAGCTTGAGAATACCCAGGAAGTCCGGGTTATTGTCGTCAGAGGAGAGGGAAAGGCCTTTTCGGCCGGTATCGATATATCCGAATTTTTCGGCAAATCCCAGCGGGAATATTACCAGTGGATCAGCCAGATGGAACAGATGAATCAGGTGATTTCATACATGAAGAAGCCGGTAATAGCATCCGCGAAGGGTTTTGCCGTGGCAAACGGCGCGGGCCTGATCGCCGCATGTGACCTCGCTGTGGTCTCAGAAGGGATGAAAATAGGGGCCACGGCAATCAATGTTGGCCTTTTCTGCATGGGCCCGGCCGTGCCCATGTCTCGATCCCTGGGCAGGAAGAGATGCCTGGAGATGGTCCTGACCGGCGACATGATCGACGCACGGACGGCAGAACAATGGGGGCTCGTGAACAAGGTGGTCCCTGAAGATGAACTGGACAAGACGACCATGGATCTGGCAAAAAGGCTGGCTTCCAAGAGCCCCATCGCTCTCCAGATGGGCAAACAGACCTTCTATGGCATGTCCGACATGGAGTATTCGAAGGCCCTTGAATATTCAAATGAAAAATTTGCGGCCCTCTGCGTTACGGAAGACGCCCAAGAGGGAGTGAATGCCTTTCTCGAAAAAAGAAAGCCTGTCTGGAAGGAAAAGTAGAAGACAGGAAAACCGTTGGCGAATCTTGACTCCGAAAGACATCAGGGATAAACCGTATATCGAAGTCGCGGATGTTGTGGCCTTGAACTTTATCAGGCATCCCTCAAGATACCTCTTCAGGAGACACTACCGCACAGGACTTCGATCTCATCTTTTCGAGGTATTGGACCCCGGGGACGTGGAGATAGAAGCCAGGGGAATAAGAATCGGTGATTACCTGTCTTTTCCCCGGGCGAGACCCCTCAAGATGCTCAGGCTGTTCAGGGCTCGTTTCGGGAATCTTGAGGAAGCACTGGAAGAAATCGCGCGAGTCAAGCTCATCATGCGCTACCTCGCTCCTGCCCATATTGCCAGATCAAACGAGTTCCTTGTGACCTACCGGCTCGGAAAAAGCAGGGAAATCTTACTGTGCGGCCTGCAGGAGTATGTAAACGGGGAAATCCTGAATCCCTGGGGACCTCTTGACGACCGGGCCCTGGCGGACATGATGCAGCGCGCCTCTCCCACGCCTGCCGGCCGGAAGAAGGCTGACCCGCCGAAACGGATCGAAAACGTCAGGAGTCAGGTGGAGTCTTTTGTCAGCAGGGTGAAGAAAATGATCGGCCAGGCAGGGCATATTCCAGACCTGGCCGGGATCGGGAACCTTATTCTGACCGGGGACGGCAGGCTGAAATTGGTGGATATCAACAATGTCTCGCCCGTTACTCTCGACAAGTCAGTGTACACGGATGATCACGGATACCCGGTGTGCGACAAATCCATTGAGGCCCTTGCGCTGCTCGAGAAAAAAATCCTGGGAAGACCTTTACCGGAGAAGGACCGGATTTATGAAACCTTCCTCGAGCCTCTCCGGATGGAAGCCGTCGCTCAAATGGTAAGGAATTTCAAGCTGTTCCCCGGAAAGTATGCTTAAATAGGCGCCATGAAGATCTTACTCATCTACCCCTATTTCCTCGAAAAACGCATCCACGAGGAAGACCTGGGCGCGATGCCCATCGGCATCCATTATGTGGGGGCTATGTTGAAGGAACATGGATATGACGTGGAACTCCTCAACTGGCACGCGCTGAACAATGATCCGTCAGCCATTAAGAAGGTCATCAGGGAAAGGACCCCGGATGTACTGGGGTTCTCTGTCCTGCAGGCCAACCGATGGGGAGCAATCGAGATAGCCCGCCTGGCCAAGGGAGAGAATCCGAATATAAAGGTCGTTTTCGGCGGGATCAGTCCTTCTTTTCTCTGGAGGCATTTTCTCGCGCATTTTCCAGAGGTGGATTTTGTGGTGCTGGGAGAAGGAGAAAGGCCGTTCCTGCTCCTGGCAAAATGGATCGAAAATGGCGGAGCAGAAAAGGACCTGGAAGACATTCCAGGGATCGCCTATCGGACAGGCAGGAATATCAGCAGAAATCAGCCGGAGGCCTTTCTCCAGAACATCGATGACCTTCCAAATCCCGCGAAATACTTTACCTTTCAGCACGTGATCTCCTCCCGGGGATGCCCATGGGAATGTGTCTTTTGCGGTTCTCCTTCATTCTGGGGACGCAAGGTCCGATTCCATTCGGTGGATTACTTCGTAACCCAATTGGAAATGCTCCACCAAAAAGGGGTCTCGTTCTTTTACGTTTCCGACGACACCTTCACCATGAAGAGGGAGAGGGTCATCGAAATATGCCGGGAGATCATCAGGAGAGGCCTCGCTATCACCTGGGTCGCTATTTCACGGGTAAGCGATGCGGACGATGAGGTCCTTTCCTGGATGAGAAAAGCGGGCTGCGTGCAGGTGAGTTACGGCGTTGAGAGCGGTTCGGAAAAGATCCGGGGCCTTCTCAACAAAAAGATCAAGTCGTCCCAGATTCTGAACGCGTTTTCGAGCACCACCAGGATGGGAATAATGGCACGGTCCTATTTCATTTACGGCAACCCTGGGGAAACGTCAGAAACAATCCAGGAGACGATCGATCTGATGCTCAGGATCAAACCCCTGAGTGCTATTTTTTATATCCTCGATATCTTTCCAGGCACGGCCCTCTACGAGACCTACAAAGAAGCGACCGGAGCGACGGATGACATCTGGTTGGAGAGAATTGAGGATATCATGTATTTCGAAACGGACTCCAGCCTGACGCAGGAACAGGTCCTGGCCTACGGCAAAATGCTCAGGGAATCGTTTTACGGTGCACTGCCGGAGTTCGCAGACTCCATCGATCTGGTGGACGAAGAAGGCCTCTATCCCTTGCACGCTGACTTCTGTTCAAGACTCGCCATGACGTTCACTCATGGAGATTATGCCCGCATAGAGGGAATCAGAGATAAGGATCGCCTGGCCGAAAAATTATACACGAAGGCCCTCCGGTATCATCCGGATCACCGTGCCTACCTGGGTCTCGGGATCCTCCACCAGAAGAAGCAGGAATACGCTTTATCTGCCCGGTTTCTCCTCGAAGGACTCCAGCATTTTCCCCGGAGTCGGCAACTTCGCTTGTGCCTGGGAATCAGCCGCATGAACCTGGGTCGTTTCACGGAAGCTCTTTCGTGTTTCGATAAGTGTCACGGTGAACCGGAGGTGGAACGGCTCATTGCCGCCTGCAAACAGGCCCTCAAAAAGTGAAGATCCACGTCCAGAGGACCCGGGTTTGGGCTACCCCTAGAAGGGGTTATGCCCTGCGCCTTGCGCCTCGTATATCCGAAGGTCGTTTATCTCCTCCCGCAACAGGAATTTTGACACAAAAAAAGGCATTTCACCGTCCCCGCTACGGTGAAATGCCTTTCCTGAAGAGGCTATCTATTACATTTTGTTGACGTTTTTGGCCACGGGACCGCGGTCACTTTCTTCCACGTCAAACGTGACCCTGTCCCCTTCAGCCAGTGTTTTGAACCCGGTGCCGTTGATGGATGAATAATGCACGAAGATGTCCGGACCATCTTCCTGCTCGATAAAACCATACCCCTTCTTGTCGCTGAACCATTTTACTGTGCCGTTTGCCAAAGTGCTAGCCTCCTTTCAAAAAGCTCATCCGGTCCCAAGCCCAAGGTCGCCACTCTGGCACAAACGCATGTTCTAACAGAGTAAAATCGACCCGCAGGGGTAGCCGGGCCCCATTTTCCATGCACTTAAGCAATAATTTTCCAAAAGGTCAAGCAAAAAAATAGATATGGGCTATCCGCGATCCTTCGGAGCCAGAAATCGCTCCACCTTGGCTCCCTTCTTGAGTTCTGTTACGTGCGCATCAATGGCCTGGCTGATTTTTTCCTTTTTCAGAAAACCCGTCAGCTTTTCCTTCACTTCCGGATAGGAAAATGTCTTTGCCGGTTTTATATCGCTGACTTTGATCAGGTGATACCCGAAACGGGTCACCACGATATCGCTCACCTCTCCCGGCTTCAAGGCAAACGCGGCCTTCTCGAAAGGAGGCACCATCTGTCCCCTGCGAAAATAGCCGAGGTCTCCCCCCTTGGCAGCGCTGGGACCCTGAGAATATTTCTTGGCAAGCTTTGCGAAGTCCTCTCCCTTCAAGAGCTTTTTCTGAATTTCTTCGAGATCTTTTCGGGCCTTGAGCTTTGTTTGCTCATCAGCCTTGGCATCGACCTTGATCAGGATGTGACTCGCCCGTACCTCCTCGGGCCTCTGGAACATCTTCAGGTGGGAATCGTAGTACTCCTTGACCTCTTTTTCCGGAACAGAGATGCTATGGACAAATTTGCCGTCGATCCATTGCTCGATGGTCATTCCCCGTCTGATCTGCCGGCGGACATCCTGTTCGGACAGGTGCATCTGCTCCATGGCCTTCTTGAACCCCCCCTCATCGGAGAAGCGTTTCTTGAGTTTTTCCAGCTGCGCATCCAGCGTCTTATCGTCTATACGAATACCGGCTTGTTCGGCCTCCTGAAAAAGGAGTTCCCGATCAATAAGGCTTTCCAGAACCTGTGATTCGAGTTGAGAAAGCTGTGCAGCCCCTACGTTCTTTCCGTCGCGCCCAAATCGTTTCATGACGACCTGAAGTTCCTGGTCAAGCTCTCCCCGGGTGACAATCGTGCCGTTCACGACCGCCACTTTTTCCTTTGCCGATGCTGACTCACCCGCACCGGCCTGGGGCACGATCACGCAAAAAATAATAGCTGCCATCAGCAGCCATAAAGACAGCCAACGTTTCGAAATCATATTTCTTTCTCCTTTCATCTGTGGACGGAGAAGCTGTGGTTTCGGCAGGACGAACCAACTTACTCCAGGGCCTCTGCGACCAGTTCGGTCAAATCCTTCACCTTCAACGTGGTTTTGGTTCTTCTGGCCCGTGTGGCAATGGTTCGGAGGCATTGCTGACAGGAGGAGACCACTGTATCGGCTCCGGTTTTCACTATTTCGTCTATCTTCATCTGTGCCACCCGCGCTGAGAGTTCCGGATCAACCATCTCCAGGTTTCCCCCTCCCCCGCAGCAGGTACACATCTGTCTGTTCTTTTTAAGTTCCACAAAATCGACCCCCGGAAGAGCCCTAAGCACTTCCCGGGGAGGTTCAAAAACACCGCTGTTTCGCCCGAGATCACAGGGATCGTGATACGTGACGGTCGCCTCCAACTCTTTCAAATGAAGCCGTTGCCCGCCAATCAACCGGGACATGAACTCCGCTGAGGACAAAATCTCTGCGCCCGTCTTGTAAAAACTCTTCCAGGTGTGGTAACAGGAAGGGCACGTGAACACAATCTGTTTTGCTCCTGTCTCTTTCACCTTGCAGAGGTTGTGCTCCATGAGACTCGTCAGCTTCTTCGGCATGCCCGCACCAATCAACGGATATCCACAGCACCATTCTTTACCCCCGAGAATAGTGAAATCAACGCCGGCACGTTCCATGATGCGGACCATACTCGCGGGAATCTTCTGTGCCATGGGGAAAAAGGAGGCGACGCATCCCACGAAGTAAACCACCTCCGCACGCTGCTTTTCAAAATAACGCTCGGGAAGCTCCCCCAGAAGTTCCTGCCATTCTCCCCGCTCTTCGTTGTCTTCGTTGGAGATATTGTGCCGGTTTTCAAGATACCCGGCAAGTTCCGTCGCGACTTTCGGATAAAAACCTTCGGTCACCAGGCATTCCCGATCCTTGAAGACAACGTCCCTCGTCTTTATGGAAGGAAAACAGGCGGCCGTACAGGCGCCGCACCCCAAACAGCGAAATATGGTCTTTTCCACATCTTCGCTCCAGCCCAGCCGGCCTTCAATAACGGCCCGGGTCACGGCATTGCGGCCCCTTGGGGAAGCCGATTCAGTCCTGAGGACTAAGTAAATCGGACAACTTGGCAGGCAAAATCCACATTTGCTGCATTTTGCCACTTCGTCGTAGGTAAGTTTTCGTAACTGGGCTAAATTCATCTATCACCATCCTCGCATCATGGCCCGATACCTAAAGTGCTGCCGTCTCCCCTGGCGACACATCGGCGAAAGGGGGTTGGAGGTCTTTACGCGCCTCCGACAAAACGCCCGGGAGAAAGAATCCCTTCAGGGTCCAGTGCCCTCTTGACCCAGTGCATGACTTTCACATCGTCCCGCAGCGCACCCCAAACCGGCAAATGCTTTTTCAATTCCGGACCCGCATGTTCCACGACCAGGTTGCCGCCGATTTCGGAAACGTGTGTCAGGAGTCTTTCCGTCCATTCCACAGTTCTCGCGAGCCGGCTCTTATTGCTCTCTTCCGCCGCCAGATAGATCCGCGTCACACCGCTCCCGGCGTGGGTGTAAGATGCGAGCGATACGTGATCACGGATCTCATCCGACTCCGCCAGTTCCAGGACCCGTCGATAACAGGAAAGAGGGTAGTTGAGCTTGAGGCAGGCTGCCGTACTCTGCTCTCCAAAAAAACCTGCTGCAGGCGGGCCATAAGAACTCCAGAATTCTCGATGGGCATCATCATCCAGATACATTTTCTCCGTGGCGCCTGCGGCATCCGCCAGAGTCTCCATATCGGTCTTCATGCGCTCCACTGCCTCATCGGACCCTTCTGCGCCCGCCACCACGCCGAAGTATCCTTGCTCTCCCCGTTCAGGCACGTCTGCGGGAAGGCCGTCGCAGGCCTTCAAATTAAGAATTTCCACGGCACAAGGGAGCAGCGGAGCGGCAAAGACGGCGTCAACACAGGCTGCCGCTTCTTCGAGTCCCGGGAAGATGAATATCCAGGTCCCGCTTCTCTCCGGCAATGGGAGCAGCCGGAGGGTCATTTCACTCAGGATCCCGAGAGTTCCCATGGACCCGATCATCAATTTGCATAAATCGTACCCTGCCACGTTCTTCACTGTCTTGCCGCCCATCCCGACAATCTCACCGGTAGACGCCACATATCGCACACCCAGTACTATATCCCTGGGAAGGCCGTAAAGCAATCGCCGCGGGCCGCTGGTATTGGCCGCTATGATGCCGCCTATCGTTGTCCTGCTTCCGCCAAAGACATCGAGGGGAACAAAGCATCCCCTGTTCTCCCGCAGAGAGCAGACACTCTCATCCAATTCCTTTCCGCCTGCCGCAACGGGGATGTAGCAACGATTTTCGTTTCCGGCCGCAATTCTCTGGAGATCATACAGCCGCACCCCTGCCTGGACCGTAGCCGTCAGGTTTCCGGCATCAATATCGATGATCCTGTCAAGGCGCTCCGTACATATGACCAGATCAAGACGGGAAGGGATTGCCCCCTTTGCCATTTGGGTGCCGCCGCCCCAAGGGACGACGGAAAGGTGCTCCTGACAGGCAGTTCTGACGATTCCGGACAGCGCTTCCACATCGCCGGGAAAAAGGACCGCCTGGGGCTCCATACCGTCCACAGCGTAGCGTGAACAGGTCTGATGGTCGGTACTCAGAAAATCTTTCCCTACAATATCTTCAAATTCTTTCATATGTTCTTCCACATCCCTCGCATGAGGATTGATGAACCGGCAAAGGGACGAAAAACGTCGCTTGATGTCAGGAATGCGCGACCGGGATCAGCTTGCCGGGATTCAGAATATTCTTCGGATCGAGTGCCCTTTTCACCCGCCGCATAACCTCGAGATCCGCATCTGAAAAAATGAGAAACATCTCATCGAGCTTTTCAATCCCTATCCCGTGTTCGCCGCTGATAGTCCCGCCTGCCTCCGCACATATTTTCAGGATCTCCGACGAAGCGGCCTTGGCAGCCGCCAATTCTTTTTCATTTCTTTCATCAAAGAGAATCAGGGGATGGAGGTTCCCGTCACCCGCGTGGAAGACATTTCCGATGGATAAATGATACTTTTCCCCCACATGGATCACCTTGCTCAGCACTTCCGGGAGCCTTGTACGCGGGACAGTCCCGTCGCAAACCATATAGCTGGGTTTGAGCCGCGAGACGGCCCCGAAAGCGCCTCTTCTTCCGGCCCACAGCTCTTCCCGTTCGGCAGCATTTTTCGCGACATGGAATTCTCTCACCCCGTTGGCCCTGCAAATCTCAACAATCTTTCCGGCCTGCCGCTCTATGCCGTTTCGGAGACCGTCCAGTTCAATAATGAGGACCGCCGCCGCGTCAAGGGGATACCCGGCGTGAACCGATTCTTCAACGGCCTTCATGACCAGATGATCCATCATTTCAAGGGTCGCAGGAATGATCCCTTCGGCAATGATGGCCGATACGGTATTGCCCGCGTCCTCAACCGTGTCATAGATGGCAAGGATCGTCTTCACGGCCTCCGGAGCCCGGAGGATTTTCAGGACTATTTTCGTCACCACGCCAAGGGTTCCTTCGCTCCCCACCAGGAGACCTATGAGGTCATAACCGGGGTGGTCCTGGGATTTGTTCCCGATCCGGACGATGCTGCCGTCATGAAGTACTACTTCTGCGCCCAGCACGTGGTTTGTGGTCACGCCGTACTTGAGGCAGTGGGGTCCGCCTGAGTTTTCACCGACATTGCCGCCCAGGGTGGATACTTTCATGCTGGCGGGATCCGGAGCGTAGGTGAATCCCTCTTCAAGAAGGCGATTCTGGAGGTCCTGCGTGATAACGCAGGGTTCCACTGTCACAGTACGGTTGGGAATGTCGATTTCCAGGATGCGGTTCATCCTGGACAAATGCAGGACGATCCCCCCACGGATCGGGATGGTCCCCCCGCTTATGTTCGTGCCCGAACCTCGCGCAATAATCGGGATCTCTTCATGGTGAGCCAGGGCGACGACCGCCCCCACCTCTTGTGTGGAACCGGGAAGTACCACCACGTCCGGCATGCCTTTCTCAAGAGAGGCATCGTACCCGTAAAGGGTCAGGTCCATCTGTGAGAAGAGCACATTGGGATCGCCAACGATTTCCTGCAGTGCGCTGATGAGAATATGTTTGTTCATTCGCATTCACCTGTAGGGCAACGGCAGGGCTATCTTCCGCTATACACCGCGGACGCGGCTTCCAGTGCGCCGGGCTTGACAGCGACTCCCTGGGCCCTCAAGATCGTTTCAAGCGCTGACAGAAACAGGAACACATTTCTCTCGCGGGCCGCATGACCCATGAGACCCACGCGCCAGACCTTTCCCGCAAGGGCGCCCAATCCCCCGCCGATCTCGATGCCGAATGCATTCAAGAGGGTCTTGCGAACCGCAACGTCGTCGGTCCCTTCGGGGATGCGGACGGTGTTGAGCATGGGCAGCCTCTCGGCTTCCGGGACCAGCATGGAGAGACCCATTGCCTCGATTCCCGCCACCAAGGCGCGATGGTTCGATTGATGTCTGGCAAAGCGTTTCTCCAGACCCTCTTCAGCAATGATACGAAGGGCTTCCCGAAGTCCGTATATCATATTTATCGGAGCGGTGTGGTGATATTTCCGTTCGGCTCCCCAGTAACTGCTCACCATGCTCATGTCCAGATACCAGCTTACCACCGGGGTTTTCCTGTTTGTGACGGCGTTCATTCCCGCCGCACTGAACGAGACCGGAGAAAGTCCCGGAGGACACGAGATGCATTTCTGGGTCCCGCTGTAGGCTGCATCAATACCCATGGCGTCCAGCGAGACTTCCATACCCCCGAGGGAAGTCACCATATCCACCAGGAACAGGGCGCCGCACTCTCTGGCAATGGCCGAGAGGTCTTCCAAAGGCTGGCAGGCCCCGGTAGAGGTCTCCGCGTGGACCACGGCAATCACCTTGGGGTTTTTGCCTTTCGCTGCGTTCCGAACTGCCTGGGGGTCCACGGTCCGGCCCCATTCAGCATCGACCCTGATGAGTTTTCCCCCGATACGGTTCACAATGTCACACATCCTTGTTCCGAACACCCCATTCACACCGACGACCACCTCGTCGCCCGGCTCCACCAGGTTCACAAAGCAGGTCTCCATGCCCGCACTTCCGGTCCCGGAGACCGGTATGGTGAGCGCGTTCTCAGTCCGGAAAAGGGACCGCAGGAGCTGTTGGGTCTCATCCATAACTGCCAGAAAATAGGGGTCGAGGTGCCCGATACAGGGCGCGGACATGGCCTGCAGGACCCTTGGGGGGACGTCACTTGGGCCCGGCCCCATGAGCACACGCTGGCCGGGATCAATGTCTCTAAAGCTTGCAGCATCCAACATCATCCAAACCTCCGGAATATAGTATTTAAGAATGAGAGCCTCTGAGCACAGTGAGTCTTCTACCGCTGAGCGGGACGCCTCAGGTGCTTCTCGGAGGCTGCTCAGAGAGGGAGCCATTTCTTCCGTTCCGAGGTTCCGGGCTGGTCTTTTCAGTGACTTGTCAGCGTGGGATAGCTACCCCCTCCGCATTCTCGACTTCGTCGAGCTGCGGGTTCCCCCACTGATAAGTCGCGAAAAGACGAAGCCCTCTCACCAGTCACTCCAGAAAGGCTTCCTCTCTGAGCAGCGCGTCATTCTAGACCCCGGATCCAGAGAACCTATCCGGGTCCTCCACGAGAGGTGGGGCGTTTAGCTAGAACCAAGGAACTGCCAGGTCCCCCCTTTCACGAACTGTGCAAGTATATGCGAGCCGTACGGTCCTGTCAAGAAAGGGAGTCCCCGGAGGCTTATGCAGAAGGATGGCCGTCCTGCGCTTGCTCTACAATGGTTTCTTTCAGCCGGATATTTTGCTCCTCATACGCAGCAAGAAGGTTTTCGAAGCAGGCAACCTTCTGGCCGATGAATTCCGGTGGAGAGATACCCTTTCTAGCAAAAAGGCCTTCCAGGACCTGCCTCCCGATTGCGGCAGCGGTATAACCGGTAGTCCGGGCCATTGCGGTGGTTCGCGTCGCGCGATCGTACCTGTCTGCCAGATCGTAGACGCATGTGGTCTTCCTGCCCGCCTTACTTCCGTCCATCAGGACCCTCATGATCGTCACGTCTTCCTCGCCTTCCGCAAGCCTCCACTCATCAAAGAGAAGTTTTGAAATGAGGGCAATCGGCTCCACCGGTGTACCGTTGACCTCTACGGGCTCCCTATCGAAAAACCCGCTTTCCCTGAAAATCCGCATCAGGCCGGCGTGTCCCGGATAACGGAGTGTTTTTTCATGCATAAAGGGAAGCGCAAGGGTCTTTCGCAAGGTTCTGAGACCATCCGTGTTGAAGGCCTCCAGGGTCCCCAGCCCGGGGAAATCCATGAGTTCCGCTTCTGAGAGAGCAGGTTTCACCACGTCTCTTCCGCCTTCTCTCATCCGGCAGGGCCGGGTGTATTCCTCCAGCACGTCAACAGGAGAAAAGACCGCCTTGTACTCAAAGGGCCATTTCCGCACAAGGGGCAGTCCACCCACGTAGCAGGCATATGTATCAACCTCGTTCAACACCGTGGCCACGTGTCCCGCTATGATGTTGCACAGGCCCGGAGCAACCCCGCAATCCACAACGGCGGTCACTCCCTTCCTTTTTGCCAGTTCGTCCAAAAGAAAAGGATCCTCGTTGAAAAATGAGATATCGACCACATTCTTCCCCGCCTTGATGATCTTTTTCAGCGTATCAAATCCCATAAATCCCGGGACAGCACAGATCACCAGTTCGCTTCCGGACACCAGCGCGTCGAGCGACTCCATCGTAAGAAGATCGGCCTGGATTCCTTCCACAGATACTTCAGTTTCCAGTCTCTTCAGGGCCGCATTGTTCGAGTCCACGGCAATCACCCCCAGTCCCTTCTTTTTCAGGTATCCTGCAATGGCGCTCCCAATCATACCGGCGCCCAAAAGTGTCACCCGCATCGATTCCTCCTTTCCGAGGCCTCATGAGCCGGCTACAGCCGAAGCTCAAACCGCTGCTCCTTGACCTCTTTCCCCCATTGGGTGCCATAGTGCTCCGCAACCAGCTTGAATCCGCTCTTCTCGTACAGGTGCCTTGCAGCATTCAGTCCCTCGAATGTCCAAAGGTAACTGCGTCTGAATCCCTTGCTCCTGCAAAAATCAACGGCCGAATCAATAAGTCGAGAGCCGAATCCTTTTCCCCGCAGCCTGTCCGATACGATGAACCACCGGAGATGCGCCCCTTCCGTCTCCCTGTGGATGCCGTCCATGGCTATGGAACCCTCTATCCGACCTTCCTGCATCACTACCCAAAGCCTGTCGCGAGAGGCATCGTACCGTTCCAGGAACTCCGCCAGCCCGGCAGCCACCTTCGCTTCAAAGGGCAGTCCGAATCCCCAGTGCTCGTGGTAGTAAAGGGCATGGAGTGAGACAATCCCGCCGATTGCTCCCGGGACATATCCTTCAGCTACTTTAATGTCCGGCATACAAACTCCCCTTTAGAAGCCCGAACTATCTGCATTAACTCACCGTCGCTGCTGTTCCGCTGACAGGGAATCATAGACCTCTTGATGATACGGCACGGGAATACCGTTCTCCCGGGCGTACCGGACGATATACCCCGTAAAAGTCCCAAGTTCGGTCTTCTCTTTCGCCTTCTCAAAATCCAGCTGTAAGGATGTTTTGGTGTCGCAGGAAAAGGACGATACCTTTTCCAGTGCAATTTCACACACGTTGTCAGGGAATTGGACGCCCTGTGCCCTGGCAACAAGCTCCACTTCTCTCATCAGACCGGTCAGGTACGACTTGCTGAGTTCATCCTCCAGGAGCTGCCCGGATGTCTTTTTCAGATAGGTGGTCGCGCTTGCGAGAGGAGAGACAAAGATGTATTTTTCCCAGACCGCCGTTCTTATATCAGCGCTGTATTTCGCATCGATGCCCGCATCAGTGAATATCTTTTCAATGGCCTTATACCCTGCATGGTTTTCCTTTTCCGTTCCGAAAAAGAGCTTGCAGCTTCCTGACGCCTGGCGGACCAGACCCGGTGCTTCAATGAAGGCACTGATGTATACACACCCGTTCAAGACACTCGCCTGTGGAAAAATCTTCCCCAAACGCTCTGCGTTGTCCACCCCGTTGAGGAGCGTGATGATCACTGTCCGGCCGGTGACATTTGCCTGAAGCATGGCCGCACTCTCCTCCAGATCATAGGCCTTGACACAGAAGAGCACAAGATCGAAAGGCCCCAGTTCGTTGGGCCGATCTGTTGCCAGGTGCGGTCTTGCGGTGAATGTTTCCACCGCCGAACGGACCCGTAGCCCTTTCCCCCGGATCTTCTCCAGGTGTTCGCCTCTCGCGATAAAGATGATCTTAATATCAGAGCTCCCGGCATAATGGCGCGCAAGCTTTCCGCCGTAGTATCCGCCCACTCCCCCGATTCCCACTACTGCTATGTCCATGGACCAGCGCTCCTCCCAGCTGCTTCAAAACCTACCCCGAATAAACTGAAAATGACAAAATATGCCCTGGTTGCCGACCTGGTTCAGAAACAGGACAAGAAGCAACGCAGAGCGGTGCGAACTTCTCATCAATTTGGTCATTTGACATTTGGATTTTGGAATTTGACATTCAATATGATCATACGAGAAATCTCGTGCTCTTTTTGAACGCACATCTGCTCATAAGATGCTGATGGATCTGCCGTCGGCTCTACAAAAGAAGTCGATTCTTCAAGGAACGGCTCTCTCCCGCAGCAATGACACAGATGGCCGGCCTGCCCTTTACCGGGCACTTGTTCTCGCATATACCACAGCCGACGCAGCGTTTGAGGTCCACGAAGGGGACCTGAAGCTCCCTCTTTTTGCCCTCGCGGGTCTCCAGGTCGGCTTTCCTCAGATAAATGGCTTTCGGAGACGTGGGACAATGCTCCTCGCAGACGATACAGGGCGCATTTCCGGACCACGGCAGGCATCTGCCCCTTTCCACGTACGCCGAGCCGATCCTGATGGGCCTCTCTATCTTTTCTTTCACTGAGATTTTCCTGATTGCCCCGGTCGGGCATACACTTCCGCAAAGGGTGCACGTGTATTCACAGTATCCGAGGCCCATGATCAACCTCGGGGTCCAGAACCCGGACACACCCGCTTCGCCCACTGTCGGATTGATGGCATTCGTAGGACAGACTTTCATGCAGAGGCCGCATCGCTGGCAGACCGTGAGAAATTCTTTTTCCTCCAGGGCGCCGGGCGGCCGGATAAGCCCGGCATTTGAAACCTTGTCCCTCTCCCCGCCAAGCCTCCCCAAAAACGGAATGGATAGCCCTGCGAAAATTCCACCCAGGACAGCACGCCGTCCCATATCGGGGCCCCTGTTCCGGCCGAAAGACCATCCAAGGCGAAAGGCCAGCGCGTTTTCCGGACACACCTGAAAACAGTTGAAGCATGCGAGACATTCGGCGCGGTCCCACTCCTGCCCCGGAACGGGCGTTGCGGCGCCCTGGCAGTGCCTGGTACAGCGGCCGCATCCGGTGCATTTCTCTTCCGCTTTGTCGAGCCGGAGAAGGCTGAAACGGGAAAAGAGCCCCAGCAGCGCTCCAAGGGGACATAAAAAGCGGCACCAGAAGCGCGGCCTGATCCTGTTCAGGAACAGGAGGAACAGAAAAAGCGCCCCGATGAACCATCCTGTCTGGTACGCCTGGGGTTCATACCCGAAAACCGGGGATACCAGGGCCTCGGCTCCGTAACCGAGGAGGTTCAGAGACCTGATATGGCTGTCGGCCATTGTCTGAAACAAAGAGTGCATTGCTGCACCCGTTCCGGGAAGAATGGCGAGGGCCATGGAACGAAAAAAGAAAGAGATGGGGTCCATGAGACCCGAGAGGTTGAGGCCCAGGAGAGAGCCAGTCAGGAGCGTGAAAAGAACAAAATACTTGATCCGCCGGCCCGGGCTCTTTTCATTTGCCTTCCTCATTTCCGGCCCTTTCAGTGAGGGCTTGAGCGAACCTGCCAGGTGATGAATGGTGCCGAACGGACAAATGAAACCACAGAAAACGCGGCCGAGTAAGAGGGTGAGCAGCAGCACCCCGGCGCCCCAGAGAATACCGTTTATAAACCGATGGCCTGAGATCAGCGAAGACAGACCCACGAGCGGGTCCATATGGAAGAAGAACCCCACGGGGTAATCAAGAGTCAGGTTTTGCTGACCGGAAGTTACAAGAGAATACTTGAGGGAGATTTCCTGGGGAAGCCTGCTTTCCACGAGAAGAAAAAGGAAGAGCAGCAGAAAGAAACTCTGGCTGATTCTTCTCAGCCAGACCAGGTGTCTTGCTTTCACAGGGAAACCCTTTTCAGGTCCAGTGACTGAAAATCAGAGGTCCCGAGCCCCCGCTTCTCTCCGAGCCGCACAAAACCAAGATCCCCGGGCCTCTTCCCGAAGAGGAGTGCGGCCCTGGCGTCAGCGGCAACAGGATCATCGCTCAGGATAAGGGTGTTCTTCTTTACCACGTACGCCTCACTCCCGCCTGAAGGCCCATTTCTCGTCATGATTCTGACGGCATCGATGAGGGTCACAGTGGGCTTGAAAAACTGAGTAAGGTCCACTATGCTCTCATTGATGTCCTGGTGAAGGGACCACCTCCCTCCCCCGACGCCGCCGATCCAGTTTTTCATTCCAAGGGTGAGCATGCTGAGGGAATGGTGCTTTGCCACCGGTATGTTGATCAGCTTGTCCGCCTCCACGAGGGGAATAAATACGGGCCACACATCCAGCCTGTTTCCCCTGATTTTCATGTCCTTCATGAGGGATGACCGCGGATAGACCAGGTCTGCCCCCGTCTGCTTCGCCACCAGTCCGGCACCCGTAATGGCGAAACACCTCCTGGGGTCCTGAATGGTATGATCAACAATCCGAACCCTCTTTGCCCCTGCGGCCTGACAGAGTTCTATCACGGCCTTCAGGACTTCCGGGTTGGTAGTGGCCGCAAGCACAGGGACCCTCGCCCAGGAAATATTCGGCTTGATGGCAACCACATCCCCTTTTGAGATAAAGCGGCCCGGTCCTCCTGCTGCATCAAATACCTGTTCCACCAGCTTCTTGACGGAATAGCCGTCATGCATGCCCGTTCCCTCAACCAGGAACCTGGATCGTTTCAGCCCGGCCATGGCCGGTTTGGGGAAGCCGAGAGGTCCGGCGAACACGGTCCCCAAAACCACAGATCCGGCAAGACCGAAAATCTTTTTGACCGCCTCTCTCCTGTCGATTGGATCGTGGAAGCACATGGGTCCCTCCTTTCTCCTGCGGACGCGAACCGATTCATTCCAGGCTACGTTGCGGAAAAGAATTTGACAACTGTTTTTTCCCCGGCTAACTTGGGCTCAAAAACAATCCGATGTCAATTATCCACCCCAAAGCCGCCAGGAAGACTTTGGGGTTTTTTGCAGGAATCATGACCAGTCGCTGGAAACGAAAAAACGGGTACAGGGACGTACTGGCTATCAGCCTGCCGCTGGTGGCCTCCATGGGCTCCATCACCCTGATGCAGTTCACGGACCGGATATTCCTGGCCGGCTACTCGATGGATGCCATCAGCGCGGCGCTGCCGGCCGGCATTGCCTCTTTCACGGCAATCTCTTTCTTCATGGGAGTAGCCAATTACGTGAATGCGTTCGTTGCCCAGTATACCGGAGCCGGGTCCTTCAACCGGGTAGGGGCCTCGCTCTGGCAGGGTATCTACTTCTCCCTTTTTGCGGCCGCTTTTCTTGCCTCCCTTTATTTTGTTTCCGGTCCGGTCTTTGACCTGATCGGACATCCTCCCCCCGTCAGGGCTCTCGAGGTGCGCTACTTCAACATCCTCACCTTGGGCGCGGGGCTTGTGGTCATGGGTTCGGCCCTTTCCTGCTTTTACACGGGCAGGGGACTCACGTGGGCGGTAATGCTGGTCAACCTGTCGGGGGCGGCCGTCAACATCCCCCTGGACTACTGCCTCATCAACGGGATCGGGCCATTTCCGCGGCTCGGGATCGCGGGTGCTGGCATTGCAACGGTTGCCGCGTACGGGGTGATCGTGGCCATCCTTAGCCTGCTCATATTCAGCCGGAATAACCGGAACCATTTCAGGACCTGGAGCGCGCGGGCCTTTGACCGGGAGCTTTTCCGCCGCTTGATGCGCTACGGAGGGCCGAGCGGGGTACAGTTCTTCCTGGAGATCTCCGGCTTTACCTTCTTCATCCAGATGTTGGGAAGACTGGGCGACATCCAGCTCGCTGCCTCCAACATCGTTCTCTCCATTGAATCGCTCTCGTTCATGCCCATGATCGGGTTTCATGTCGGCAACGCCACCCTTGTGGGGCAGGCCATCGGCAACGGCACCCCGGAGGACGGCATGACGGCCACGGGAAACGCACTCAAGATCACCCTGCTGTACATGGGTGCCATTGCATTCATGTTCGTCTTCTTTTCGGAACCCCTCCTCCATCTGTTCAAGGTGCAGGGCCACACCCCTGCGCAATATGGAAAAATAGTGGACCTGGGAGTCATCCTCCTGCGGTTCGTTGCGGTGTTCTGCCTTTTTGATTCCCTGAACCTCATTTTCTCCGGGGCCATAAAAGGTGCGGGAGATACCCGGTTCATCATGTGGACCATCGCCGCCATGTGTCTCGGATTGATGATTGTTCCCACCTACCTGGCGGTGGAGGTCTTTCATGCCGGGATCTACACGGTCTGGACAATCGCCACGCTGTATGTCTGCGCCCTGGGCCTGGCATTCATGCTCCGCTATCGCCAAGGCAAGTGGAAGGAAATGCGGGTCATCGAGGAGCCGGTGGAATTAGCGGCAAAAAAAGAAATCTATGTCTAGCCCGGAGCGAGCTGAGCAAACTTCCCCTGACCATCCGTATCGAGTTATTACAGCCTATATCTCCATCTTCTGGGTCATGATGCATCTCGTTACCCCGGGATGCTTTCACTCTCAGCCAGAAAAGACTGGACAGATAGTAGCAAAAAAGATATAAAGAAATATATCCTAACAAATATCTATTTCCATATTTCTCTGCAACGGGCACATCTTATGAAAAACGTACAAATAAGCTTTGATGAGAATCTCCTTAATGCCGTGGATCGCTTGGCCGCATCAGCGAAGTTATCACGTTCAGCCATCATACGGGAAGCTCTGAAGCGCTGGATTCAGAAGAAGGAGATAAAGGAGTTCGAGGATCAATGGATACAGAGCATCAAGAAAAATCCTGATGATTCCAAGGATGCGGACGCATGGATCCAAGCGCAACAGTGGAGTGATTGATGAATCGTGGAGATATCTGGCTGATAGATTTAGGCGGGAAGGCAGGCAGGAGGCCGGCTGTCATCCTCACAAGGCAAAACGTCCTGGAATACCTCAATAAGGTTTCCATCGCCGAAGTAACAACTAAAGGAAAGGGGTATCCGACGGAGGTGTTTGTCGGACAGAAGGCAAATCTGCCAAAATCTTCTTTTGTCCAAACTGACAACATTCACACAATTGGGAAGCACAGGCTGGTAAAGTATTTGGGCACGCTCGATCCCCACACAATGAAAGAGGTTTCAAAAAAAGTTGTGCTGGCCCTGGAACTCGAAAACTGCCTCTAAGGTAAGCCTCTCCTCTAATCTTTCGGATCGGGTTGTCTGATTCCCGCGCGACAAGCGTATCTCTGTGTGCAAAAATATTTTGATCGGCGGGTTCGGAGGCCACTGAGATAGAGTTTTGACTAAATTGGTCCGCTTTTCACTTCACACAATTCCTTGAATGATCATCTGGGTTTCGCGATCCGATACGAATATTTTGGCATCCGCCATGGATACGAACCGGACTTTCTAGTTCGAATGAAAGATGGGCGGATTCTGCTACTTGAAATAAAAGGCTACGAGACCGATGAGGAAAAGGCAAAACACGGGGCGGCCAAACGATGGGTATCTGCCGTAAATAACTGGCCACATCTCGGCAGGTGGTGTTTTCACGTATGTCGGGATCTGCAGTTACTTGCCAAAGAATTGGAATTTATTTGACCTGAACCTCTCTATGCCCCCGTCTTGAGCCGTTCATCGGCGATGTGTTCGGCGGCCTCCTCGGTGGTCATGTCCTTTTCGGCAGCCAGTGCAAAGACCCGGCGCAGCGCCTGCCGTACTTTCGAGGAGACCTCCTGCTCGGCCTGATCGTGATCCCATCCAAGTGTTTCCATTCCGAGGATGGCCATGGCCCCCCCCACATTCACGACAAAGTCCGGTGCGTAGAGGATGTTTCTGGTCCGGAGCCTGCCGGCATCTGCAGGGTCCCTCAACTGATTATTAGCGCCTCCCGCCACTATCCTGCAACGCAATCCGGATATGGTTTCCTCGTTCAAAATCCCGCCCAGTGCGCACGGCGAAAACACATCGCAATCCGCCGTATATACCTCTCCAGCGCTGACGAATTCCAATCGAAGATCATCCCGATAGTACCCGATGGCCGTCCGATCCACTTCACTGAAGGCCACTTGGGCTCCAGCGGCCCGGAGGTATTCAATCAGGGGGCCGCCGACGCTGCCTGTCCCCTGAACCAGCACCTTTCGCGCCCTGAGCGACGCATCCCCGAAAGCACGCTCGCAGGCGACTTGAATACCGGTGAACACTCCCAGCGCGGTGTAGGGGCCTGAGGAGCCGCTTCCTCCTGCCTCAGGGGTGCAGGCGAAAATATACGGAGCCCCTGTTTCGGCAATCACATCCATGTCGGCAGAGCAGGTCCCCA
The DNA here is from genome assembly GCA_964581175.1 of uncultured Desulfobacteraceae bacterium. Lineage (GTDB taxonomy): Bacteria > Desulfobacterota > DSM-4660 > Desulfatiglandales > Desulfatiglandaceae > B46-G9. Next base: position 55,377 of record CAZONI010000006.1, on the reverse strand, counting down.
TATCGGGACCCGTATAAAACAATCCTCCCAGATGGTGAACCAGCTTTCCGTATCGGCGAAGGAGATCGGTTCGAAGTCCGGGGTCAAAATCATCGGGAAGGGCGATGACCGCTTTTCCGCCGCCCCACGGCATACCCGGCAGGGCATTTTTGTACGCCATTCCCCGTGCCAGACGCATGGCATCCGCCAGGGCCTCACGCAAATCCGGGTACCATTTCATCCGCGTCCCGCCGGCGGCCGGTCCAAGGACCGTGGAATAGACGGCAACAAAAATCCACGCTCCGGTGGGTTTATCATGGTGGGCGATAACGGTTTCACCCTCCCATTCTTGAAAAAGGGATTCCATTTCCCTCTGTCTCCTTTTTTCGGGGTTCGGACACCTGAGTCTGTCTCACCGATTCTCGTCGGGAGTACATCGGATCTGCCGTCCCTGTAAAACGACTTCGGCTCCGGATAAAAAACAGGGGTTCAGAGATTGGTAAGGGGGTGCCGCTCTGCCTCGCAGATAACGTCTTTGACCCCGGGTACCGCCCTGACGATCTCGAGAATACCCCCTACCGTTCGCATGGGGTTTATCAATCCCGTTATTTTTACGACACCGGTCTCGGGCACCTCGAAGAATAATTCCTGCGGATTGACATTATTCTTCAGGATCGCGGCTTCCACTCTTTTCAGGAGCGACAGTCTTTCCATTGACTCCAGGGCGGTCAGGCTGCACTCGCGGATCTCCCGTGTCTTGGCCATTTCGATGATCTGCGCCGCTGCTGAATTCAAACCGATCTTGTCCACGTTGATAATGGCATCGTAAAGGCTGAGATCGTTCCAATCCATCTGAAAGGAAAACTGCATGAACCCCCGCAGATCGCTGTCCTCTTTCTGGATCAGTTTCCTCGCGTCCGCCTCGCTCATCTTTTCCTGTTCCATAAGGAGCTTCGTTCGAAAGGCTTCAGAGGCATGGATGCGCAAGTGAAGAGCGCACCCAAAATCTCTCAGGAAATAGGGTGCCCCGTTCCCGCAGATAATGCCCTCGCCGCGCCGGGCCACCTCGTAGACCACTGCCGCCATCAATTCCAGGTATTCCGCGGGTCTCCTCCTCAGGAGACGGGTCAGGAGCCCGGGCGCCGTCTGGTCGAAGCTTTTCATGTCTTCAGATGTGTAGCCCATGCTCACCGCCTCTTCATGTATTCGGTCGTCGTCATAAAGGACCATGCCGAGTTCTTCAGCTACACGCCTGGCAGCAAGTATTCCTCCACAGGCAATGCTCGATGTAATAGTAATGAGCGACATCTTCCTCCCTCCTTCACTTCTGCCCACCGGCAAATCAAAGCGAGCCGTCCTTTTCACTCATTTGAAACGAATGACCGCAGCAACATTTACAGATGCGCGGTTTCATGTCCCTCCATCTTGTCTCCCTTCCCATTTCCTGCCCGGGGCTGATAATTCACTTCTGCCTGGAGGGGCTCAACATCACTGAACGTGATGGTTATCTCCTTTGCGCCGAATCCCTTGGCCAGCAGGCCCAGGGTCTGCCTGGCTGATTTCTGGACTTCGGACTGCATCCGTTTCACCAGTTCATTTGCCATCTGGGAAGCCTGGTCCTTTGCCTCCGCAACCAGCCGGTTCTTCGCTTCTTCACCGAAATTGTCGCTGAAGGCCTTGCTCAACAAATCAGGCAGCAGCCACGGCAGGAGCCTTGCGCGCTGTTCGTCATAGAAACTGATATTCTCGATGTGAGATTTATACAGACATTTTGGCATCTTCAGGAGATAGGAATCGATCTCCAGGGGCTCAACGACAAAATCAGGACTGTGGAGGTCATATTTGAAGTCAATATCAAATTGAAAGATCATTGCCATTTTCTTCTCGGAAGCGAGCCACCGGAAATATTTCTTCCCTGTCTCTCCAAACCAGTGATCGGAAGTGGTTATGATCTCCTTCGTAAAAACCTTGAATACCACCAGCTCTCCGACCGATTTGAATCTTTCAACCGTGGAAATGACATCCACCTTGCCCGGCTTTCGGGGTCTTCTCAGCCTCGTTAACCAGAAGACCAGAAAAATCCCCGCACAGAGCGCAAAACCGACTATTCCCGAGACAACAGCTGTTTCCACCCGCTTCTCCCTTCCCGTTGCAGTGTATAAGGATTATAAAACACCGGCACCGAACAGTAAACCATTATCGTGGCTGTTTAAGTGGAGAGTTTTGCGCCCCTGAGGCTTTGCACTTACCGTCGACTCGACAGGGCCAGTCTGATACCCAGGAAAACGAACAGGCTTCCCATAGGCCAATCGATCACTTTATGGTGTGCTCCATTTCAGCAGATTAGTCGTAACCGAATCCTTCCTCTCCGGTATAAACCCGGAAAAGGCTCTCCCGACCCGGGCCTAGAAGAGCATCCGGTGAATCCCTGTGCTCAGGGAGGAAGTCATTTCTTCCCTGAGCCCCCGCAGGAGGAGGCTTGTTTGCAGAATCCGGCGGAGCGCATGGAGTCTTCTCTTACATCAAGCGCTTCTTTCGAAACCAGGCAAGCATGATCGCACCCACAATGACCATCAGCAGAATCACCAACGGGTACCCCCATTTCCATTCCAGCTCGGGCATGAATTTGAAGTTCATACCGTAAATCCCCGCTATGAAGGTGAGGGGAATAAAAAGCGTTGCGATGATGGTCAACACCTTCATGATTTCGTTCAGTTTGTTGCTCAGGCTGGAAAGGTAGATATCCAGAAGTCCGGTGACGGTATCGCGATAGGTTTCTACCGTGTCGATGACCTGGATGGTATGGTCATACAGGTCTCTCAAGAAAAGAATCGTCTTTCGCTCGACGAGATCGGATTCTCCCCGTTCCATGCCGCTTATGATCTCCCTCAAGGGCCACACGGACTTGCGTACGAACAGCAGATCCAGCTTGAGGCCATGGACACGCTGCACCGTTGAGGTTCCTGGGTTTTTGAGGATTTCATCCTCCAGATCTTCGATGTCCTCGCCAACATTTTCGAGCGCAAGGAAGTAGCTGTCCACCACCGCGTCCAGGAGGGCGTAGGCCAGGTAGTCCGGCCCCATTTTTCTAACCCTGCCTTTCCCGTTTCTGAGCCTTTGCCTGATCGGATCGAAGATATCCCCCGGCTTCTCCTGGAATGTCAGCAAAAAATGTTTGCCTAATACTATGCTCAACTGTTCACTCTGCAGGCTGCGCTGGGACGGATCATAGGAAATCATCTTTGACACCAGGAAAAGGTAATCCTCGTAATCATCCAGTTTTGGGCGTTGATTGGTATTAACGATATCCTCCAGCGCCAGAGAATGAAGGCCGAAAGCCAGTCCGACCCTCTCTATAAGTCCAACATCCCAGAGCCCGTCTATATTAATCCAGGTTACGGAGGGTCGCTCTCCAGGAGAACTGAAATCATGTCCGGGGTCCAAGTCCGTCTCTCGAATTCCCTGTTCGTCGTATTCAATGAGCCGTATCCGAACCTTTTCGGTCTTTTTTTCACCCACATGGACCAGCGTGCCCGGAGGCAGGCCGGCCTTTACCGAGCTCTTTTTTCGTGACAAGGCCATAACTCATTCCCTCGTGCTGGTTCTTCAAAACGTGTGCTTGCCCTCTTCTATGGCTGCGGAGAGCATACTATGATTTGACCAGTCGGTCAAATTATGCCCCAAATGCAAAAGGGGTCTTCTCAAGGTCCGGGATGATGGTCGTTCCCACAACGGGAAACAAGAGACTTACTGAAGGATGCGGGCCATTTCCTTTCCGGCCTGATAGACCTCTTCGAGATATTCAGGGTGTTTCAGGACATCGCCTTCGAAATCAAGGCCTCGATAGAGCAAAGATTTCCAGAGCTCCGCGTTAAAGGTATCCAGGAAATACCTGACGGTGAGAAGAACGCCGTCAAACAGCTTTTTCCCCTTCGTTGCGCCAACGGATATAAAAAGGGCCTTCTTGGCTGCGTCACGCTTTCCAAAAGGCGTCTTTTCTATCCAGTATTTCTTTACCCACAAAGACTGACAGCGGTCCATCAGGATCTTTGTGTGGGCGCTGACCGTATAGAAAAATATGGGTGATGCCAGGATGATCCCTTGAGAGGAAAGAAGCAGATCGTAGATTTTCTGAAAATCGTCCGCTATGACACACCGGCCTGTCTTCTTGCACCCATAAATCTCAAGGCATGGAGACATCTTGAGATCCCTGAGAACGACTTCCTCCACCTCCCCGCCCGCCTCACGAGCTCCCCTTATCGCCTCATGCAAAAGCAGAGCAGTATTGCCCTTTCGCCGCGGACTTCCATGGATGGCCAGCAATCGTGACATAACGATCCCTTTCAAAACAGGTTTCGTTCAGCAGCGCCGCAGTGAGTCTCCTCCCGCAGAGCGGGAACCATCCTGAGGCTCAAGGAGGACGCCTTTTCTGAAGTGACTGGTGAGAGGGCACCGTCTTTTCGTGACTTATCAGTGGGGGAGCCCGGAGCCTCGGAACGGAAGAAATGGCGTCCTCCTTGAGCCTCACGGTTTTCCAGATCCCGGATCTGGAGAGCCTCTCCTGGGTTTACTCCAGAGAGGGAGGGTTCAGCCAGAACTAACCCTTGCCATTGTTGACTTCCGGTCGACAGGGACATTTATACGTCAAATTTGTCTTGAGGGCAAGAAGACTCATTCTTATCCCACTCCTTCCGTGTGCCCGACGGTCGGTGGTTGTGGAAACGACGGAGTCAGAGGTGCGTCTTGGATCTTGAATTTCTCCTGGATTCTCCGAAGGGAAACCAGCCTCCCTCTTCGGGAGGAAGGTGTCAGGAACGACTTTAATTTCGCTTCAAGGATTCTCGGGTTCAGCTCCGTTGCAATGGCAATGGCACCCTCCATTATGATCTTCTGCAGGAGCAGTTCCTGGTTTGTTCTCTCCGCGATCTTGGCCTCAAAAGGATGGAAAAAGAAGTTGGTGAAAATGATCCCATAAAGGGTGGAAGTCAGGGCGATGGGTATGGTGGACAGGATGGTCGACGTGTTTCCTGAGCCCGCGATCATCCCGATGAGGCCGATGATGCTCCCCACGATTCCGAACGAGGGGGAAAGGTCGCCCATGGTTCTCAAAACCCGCTCGGATTCGGCCCGCCGCAGCCTGAAGAAATACATCTCGGTCGTGAGGATCTCGGTGATCTCTTCTGTCTTATATCCGTCAACCAATAAACCGAGTGCCCTCCGCAAAAACAGAAGCGAAGTCTCTCCTTCATCTTCTTCAAGAGAAAGGATACCCCTCATCCTGCTTTTTACTGATAGATCAACCAGTATTTCCACGATTTCTTGAGGCTGTTTTACCGGTGTGCGGAAGGATCTCACCAGGATTTTGTACACGATCTTCAAACGCCTGGTGGAACATCCGATCAGAGTTGCGCCAAGCGTGCCGGCTGCAACAATGAGCATCCCTATTAGGTTGAAATAAAGACCGATGTTTCCTGCAAGCAGGAATCCCGATCCGAAAATGACGATGCAAATGAAAATACCCAGCCCTGTGCTGTTTTCTCTCCAGATATGCCCTCGCATATTCAAATTGTCTCCTTGGTAATTATGATCTCAACCCTTCGATTCACTGCCCGATTTTCCGGGGAAACGTTGGGCCGAAGGGGATGGTAATCAGCATATCCGCTTATGCAGAAACGTTCCGGAGGAATCTTCATCTCCTCCGTGAGGAATCTGGCAACCGCAGAGGCCCGTGCCGTGGAAAGTTCCCAGTTGCTCGGGAACTGGCTGGTATGGATGGGGATATCGTCTGTATGACCAACCAGGTTTACCAGGTACGGCGTTCTCCGCAAAATTGCCGCAATCTTTCTGAGAACTTCGACCGCCCCGCCTTTCAGATCGGCCTTGCCCGTGTCAAACATAAGGTCGCTGGTCAGGAGAATGCGGACCGCTTTATTGCGAACGAGCTCAACGGAAGCAAAATTCTCCAGGTGATTTTTTTCCACGGTCGTCTTGCTGAGGTTATAGACGGTGGAAATACCGGGTGCCGTGTCTTTCAATTTTGGTGTGACAGCCGGCTGTCTGGAAGATGCAAAGACGTACATCACCGCGAAAAGGATGAACATGGTCATCATCAGGTCCGACCAGGGAATGTGCCATTGGGACCGATGTTCGGGCCCATTCTGTTGAAACAGCTCTCCGACGGAAATGAATCCCGAACGCTCGTTTGTGTTCACCCCTGCAATGCATCCATTCAATTTCCCAGCAGTTTCACTATCAAAACGCTCCCAATCCATCCATACCCTTTCTCTGCAAAACGCTCCAAGTCTCAAAGGACCCCGGATTCGCGGGTGACCCTCATGCATCCTAATTCATAGAGGAGTTCTAAAGCCAAGACCGTGCCAAATCTCCCTTATTGAGCATAACTATTCGTATTCATGGATAAATAGTCCTATATGCGAAGGCAACAGGATGGAGGCAGCGGAATTTTTTTCCCGGTTTTCCGACCAGCAGGGGAAAAAATTGGTGTGTTATGGTTGTGTTTCATCTTTGTCTTAATGTCCGTTGATATATATAATAACACACTGCGGGAGATGGCCATGAGAAATTTCAGAAGAAGATACTATGACGCCTTTTCAAGATATTACGACCGATTTGTTGCCCTTCACTCCCGTGACACCCAAGGTGAATTGAGGAAATTCTTCTCCGCTAGAATTCCTGTCAGCGAAGGGGATTCCGTCCTGGATATGTGCACCGGAACGGGGACATTATTGCGATACCTGCAGCAGAGGGTGGGAGCAAAGGGGCTTATTGTGGGAGTCGATTTTTCACTGGGCATGCTGGAAGTCTGCAGGACAAAAACCAGTGCGTACACAAATATCGAAATACTGGCATCAGACGTGGCATATCTCCCCTTCCAAGATAATAGCTTTGATGCGGTGACCTGTTCTCATGCTTTCTACGAGTTAAAGGGAGAAACCCGGCAGCGAATGTTAAAGGAAAGTGTCCGGATCCTCAAGCCGGGAAGATCTTTCCTCATGATGGAACACGACCTCCCGGAGAATCCTGTAATCAGGACACTGCTCTATATCCGGCTTCTTTCCATGGGCGCCAAGAGGGCTTTAAACACCCTCAGGCATGAAAGGGAGGCCTTGGAGAAGCATTTCAGGTTCGTTGAAAAAGTAAAAACAGTGAGAGGAAGATCCAAGATCATGGTATGCCGGAACTGAGTGAGTCTCTTCCCGCAAAGCGAGAGGCATCAGGGAGTCTCTTAGGAAGGCTCAGGGAGGGAGCCTTTTCTTCCGTCATTCCGTCATCAAATGCCCGGTCAGAATAGCAGGCTGCTATTCTTTCTTGTCCTTCAGCAGGGAATCGAGGCCCGCAAAGGGCTTGTAGGTAGAGGACGGCCCTTGATTACCCCCCGGCGTGGGGCCGTCAGACCACTCCGCATCCAGATAGCGCGAGTGTTCATTATCATGACAGTACACACATAAGAGTTCCCAGTTGCTTCCGTCGGGAGGATTGTTCTCATGGTTGTGGTCCTTGTGGTGAACAGTAAGCAAGCGAAGATTCTTGCCGGAAAATTCCCGTCCGCAGCGCCCGCACACCCATGGGAAAAGTTTCAGTGCCCGTTCCCGGTAGGTCTTTTCCCGGCGTTCCTGGTCACGGCGCACCTGTGCAACAGTCTGCTTTATTTTCTCGCTTTTTTCTCCACTCCTCGTATCCTGCATACGGACACCCTTGCGCATATACTCTGGGTTTATTCCTTTGTGAACCTCCTCAACTTCTTAGCTGATTCGGTCAGGAAAGCACCCGATTCGTCCCTCATACCCGTCAACCCCATTCAGAGGGGCAACGGTCCGATATTTTGGAGAAACGGTTCCTGTATGCACGGGAACAGCTTATTCGATATTGTTTGACTGTGCCATATCACTGTCGACGGCCGTTTGTCAATCATTGAGAAGAATTCCGCCCACGTTGAGAGGCAGCATGACGATGTTGAGGGCGATGTCGACGAAGCGGAAAATTTTCATGCGAAATGTATAATTTGCCGATGGGAAAAAGGGGCAATACCGCTTTCGTGACAAAAGGGTGGAAACAACGCATCACCCGGGAGAAAAATACCTGGAGAAACAGATGGCAGAAAAGCCGACCTGCGCGGAGCTCAAGAAGCGGATTCCAGATCTTGAGGGAACCATGGCCAAACCCAGATCTTTACAGGAGCATTTACAGGGGAACGCCCGCTCCCTTGATGTACCTCTCCGCCAATATGAGGAGATGTTCGCAGCCTTCCTCGCCATGACCTCCGATGCCGTCGCCATCAACCGTGTGTCTGACGGCCGCTACGTATTCGTCAATGAAGCCTTCACTCGTTTGACTGGGTACAGCGTAGAGGAAGCGATAGGCCGGACCCCTCTGGAACTGAATCTGTATGCGGACCTCGCCGACCGGAATCGAATAGCGCAATGTCTTCGAAAGAACGGCCGGGTGGATGGACTTGAAGTGCGGTTCAGAGTCAAGGATGGGAGTGTCCGGGATGACCTTTTGTCTGTCATGCCCATCCGGTATCAGGGAGAAGCACGTCTTATTTCTGTATGCAAAGCCGTCACCCCCCTGAACCAGGTCCAAGAAGCGCTCAAGGAAAGTGAGGAAAGTCACCGGAGTGTTCTCGCGCTGGCCCCTGATGCCATTGCCATTCTCCGCGCAGGGGATGGCCGTTACATCCAAGTCAATGAGGCCTTTTGCCGGCTGACCGGGTACAGCACCGAGGAGATCATCGGAAAGACCAGCCTGGATCTGAACCTCTACCCTGATCCTTCCGACCGGCTCCGGTTAACTGAAGCCTTAGAGTGCGACGGCGGGGTAGACGCACTTGAGGTACGGTTCCAGGCCAAGGACGGGAATATCATGGACGACCTCGTGTCAGCGAGGCCGATCAGGTTCAAAGGAGAGGCCTGCGTGCTGGTGGTGGCCACGGTCATCACTTCCCTGAAGGAGGCTCAAAATGCTCTCCGTCAGAGTGAGGAAAGGTATCGCAATATTCTCGAGACCATGGAAGAGGGGTATTGGGAGGTAGATCTGGCTGGGAATTTTACGTACTTCAACGAAGCATTGTGCAGGATTCACGGCTACCCTCGCGATGAAGTGATGAACATGAATTACAGGCAGTTTTCGTCGCCTCAAGACAGAGGGCAGATTTTCTCTATCTACAACCAAATATACAAGACCGGCGTTCCCGCAAAGTTCATCGACTTCGAGGTCATAAAAAAGGACGGTTCAGTAGTGATGACCGAGTCTTCGGCCTCGCTTATCAGGAATTCTTCCGGAGAACCCGTAGGCTTCCGCGGGATTTCACGGGACCGAACTGAACAGAGGAAGGCGGAACGCGCATTGAGGGAGAGTGAGGAGAAGCATCGCCTGGTGGTGGAAAATGCCAATGAAGGCATCTTCATCATTCAGGATGAGGCGGTGAAATTCCCAAATTCCCGGACCAAAGAACTGACAGGCTATTCGACGGAAGAATTGGCAAGCATGTCCTTCCTGGATCTTGTTCATTCAGAAGACAGGACTGTCTTTCCTGAAGGATATCAGGACAAGCCTGAAACCGAGGAACGTTGCCTGAGCACCCAGTCTTTTCGTCTCGTAAACAAGAAGGGAGAAATTCTGTGGGTCGAACTCAATCATCTCCCGATTTCCTGGGAAGAAAGACCGGCAACACTCAATTTTCTCAAGGATCTGACCCCACAGAAAAAAATGGAGGCCCAACTCCTCCAGGCCAAGAAGATGGAAGCCATAGGGACCCTGGCGGGCGGAATAGCCCATGACTTCAATAACCTTCTCATGGGCATCCAGGGAAACGCTTCTCTGGTCCTCCTGGACATGGATTCCGAAAATCCCCACTACGGGAACCTCAGGAGCATAGAGAAGCTGGTCAAGAATGGTTCCGAGTTGACAAGGCAGCTTCTGGGGGCTGCCCGGAGGGGAAAGTATGAAGTGAAGCCGACGAACCTGAACGAATTGATCAGGGCGAGCGCGGATCTGTTCAGCCGGACGAAGAAAGAGATCAGCATTCACGAACGGTTTCAGGAAGACCTCTGGACCGTGGAGGTGGACCAGGGCCAAATTGAACAGGTGCTTTTGAACCTTTACGTCAATGCCTGGCATGCAATGCCTGAAGGGGGGGAACTGTTTATAGAGACCCAGAATCTCACTCTCAGTGAATACGAAGTCAGAGCTTACGGAATCGCGCCTGGAAGATTCGTCAGAATATCTGTTACGGATATCGGGATCGGTATGGATGAAGCCGTCCTGAAAAGGGTCTTCGACCCATTCTTCACAACCCGGCAGATGGGCCGCGGGACCGGACTGGGGCTGGCTTCCGCATACGGAATTATCAGAAACCATAATGGTGTCATCAACGTATACAGCGAAAAGGGTGAGGGGAGCACGTTCAATGTCTACCTTCCGGCAACGGCTAAGGAAATTCGCGAGACGGCGGAACCGAGCAGGAGCATTCTCAATGGGAGCGAGACCATCCTCTTTGTGGACGACGAGGATGCGATCGTAGAACTTGGACACCAGTTCCTGTCAAGATTGGGATTCCACGTGAAAACGGCCAAAAGCGGACAGGAAGCGTTGGAGATCTATCGCAAGGAAAAGGAGGGGATTGATCTCGTCATCCTGGATATGATCATGCCGAAAATGAGCGGCGGAGAGACCTATGATCGCTTGAAGCAGATCGATCCGTCTATCAATGTGCTCCTATCGAGCGGCTACAGTCTCAACGGACAGGCACAAGAGATACTGGATCGCGGCTGCAGGGGTTTCATACAGAAACCCTACACCCTCGAGAAGCTGTCGAGAAATGTGAGGGAGGCTTTGGATCATTGATGGTTCAGGTCATTCTTGACGAGCCGCTGAACCAGGAGCACAAGGTCTTAAGAATTATCCCCGTGCCGACGCCCCACGCACCGTTAATCAGGAAGGCGGTCAACAGGAGGGGTAGATGCCATCCGCCGCCCATCGGCCGGCCCTTGAGCGGCAGCACCACCAGAAGGGCGACCACCGAAGGCAGCACGGCGCCGAACAGGAATGCCGTCACCCAATAGCCCCCGCGGCGTGGAAAGCGCCTGTCGATCAGTGCAAAAGGGATTCCCCAAACGCCGCCCCAGAATGCAAGCGAAAGCATCGCCGGCACTCCGAACGGTTGGGTTGCCGCCATCGGAAAAGGCCTGAACGGCGCAAAGCCCACGCCCCACAATACCGCGAGCGTCAGCTGGTGAAAAATCAGGGTACCGAAAAAACCGCCAATAAACCCAAACAGCAAACGTGTCGTCACGCCGATGGACCTGTTTCTCTGAACCATGACAGCCTCCAAGAGACTTACGCAGGTTAGCCCGTCCTCAGGCAAGAGCTGAAAAACTGTTCGGCATTTCAGGGAACGCATAATCGTACTGTTTTGAAGCATGGTAATCCTGGATCGAAAAATTGTCCAGATGATTCGATGCCGGCTCCAATTTCCTTGCAATTATCATGAAAACCTTGTAAATTTTTCTTGAAAATTTTTCTACCGAAGGAGGGTGAAATGAAGGCACTGGTGACATACTATTCGGAGACGGGAAACACTGAAAAGCTCGCCCGGGCGATCTACGAGGGCGCCGGACAGGTGGGAAAAGAGATCGCGCCGATTGATAAAGCGCGGGATCTGGAAGTGTATGATCTTATTTTCTGCGGCTTTCCGGTTCATGCACAGGGCCTGCCTGCAAAAGTGGAATCCTTTTTGAAGACAATCCCGAAAGGCAAGAAGCTTGCCCTCTTCGGTACCCACGGATCCCTGAAGGGAGGACAACTGGCCATTACGGCATTCTATCAGGCCCTGGGTGTTTCCGTGAGGGAGCGGGTAATCGGGACCTTTGCTTGTCGGGGAAAGGTAAAACTCAGCCTCCTTGACCAGCTTGCAAAAAAACCCGAGCACAAGGCCTGGGTTGCAGAGGCCCAGAGTGCAACGGGGCACCCCGATGAAGCGGAGTTGGAGGATGGAAGGGAATGGGCCAGGGGGATGGTGGCGAAGGCCCTTGCATCGTGACTTGCCTGCCGGTTGGACCGTAGGGGAAAAAAACCATGGCGCAAAAAAAGACGGAACACGAATCTATCGATCTTCGCTATGCCAGTGAAGACGGATTGTTTGATCGTCGAAGATTTCTCACCCAGCTGACCCTTGTCGCAGCAGGAGCTGTTGCTGCTTCGTCATTGCTGCCTTTCCTGGAAAACTACTGCGCGCTTGCGGGAATCATTTCAGAGGACGATCCCCGTGTCCGGTCGGAATACGTGGACTATCCGGGGGCAACGGGCGAGATCCGTGCGGATCTGGTACGGCCCAGAGGAGATGCAAAAGTACCGGGCGTTATCGTCATCCACGAGATTTGGGGTCTCACCCCCTACATCGAAGATGTTGCCAGGCGGCTGGCCGTAGAGGGTTTTCTGGCCATAGCCCCTGATGCACTGTCCCCCCTTGGAGGCTCGCCCGAAGATCCGGCAAAGGCCCGGCGCATGATGGAACAACTTGACAGGGAGACCACTGTAAGGAACTATGCCGCCGCGTTGAAATACCTGCAGACCTATCCCCAATGCGACGGAAACGTCGGCGTCATCGGTTTCTGCTGGGGAGGAGGGATGGCCAACCAGCTTGCGGTAAACTCACCTGACTTGAAAGCGGCCGTGCCTTTCTACGGCATGCAGCCCTCACCTGAAGATGTCCCTAAAATCAAAGCTTCTCTTCTTCTCCACTATGCGGGCAACGATGATCGTATAAACAAAGGTATCCCCGCATTTGAAGAGGCTTTAAAAAAGGCCTCCATAGATTACCGGCTCTACATGTACAAAGGCGCCGAGCATGCCTTTCACAACGATACCAACGCGGCGCGATATAATAAGGAGGCTGCACAGCTGGCCTGGAAGCGCACGATTGAATTCCTGAAGGAGAAACTGAAAACATAGATCCGGGTCATTTCCCCAGACAGCATTTCTTGTATTTCCTGCCGCTTCCGCAAGGACAGGGATCGTTGCGGCCTGTTTTTGTCCGGAGCGGAGCCCCGCTCCGGGGAGTTGGCCGGTTTTCCCTGTGCTGCAGGGCCGCCAGTCCCTTCACAAACGACCGGATGTGGCTAAAGAAGCGTTTGTATCCTGCGCAGAGGTAGTTCAACCCCTCCTCTCCATCTGGGCTTCGAATCAATCGGTTCCTCGGGCACTCGCCGTTGCACATGGCCAGGAACTCGCATCGCCGGCAGTAACGGGGCAGGCCGTCCCGTTTAAGCCGTCCGAAGGCGATCAAGTCCGGACTCTCCAGCAGGCGTGCAAGGGGAGTTTCCCTGATATTCCCGATCCGATGCTCAGGGTCTACAAAATGATCACAGCAAAAGAAATCGCCGTTCTTCTCGATGACGGGAATATCCCCGCAGGTTGGACGGAAGATACAGAGCTCGTGATCCTGATTGAATGCGGTCTTGGCTGCTTCCTCGAATAGCTGTACCTTGATCCTGCCGATATCCCGGTCCCGCCACTCGTCAAATACAGCGCAGAGAAACGTGCCAAAATCCTCCGCAGGAACAGTCGCCGGGCTCACACCGTTCTCTCCCGCCGGCTCCGGTTCGACCAGGGGCAGAAATCCGATGTATCGCGCCCCGATCTCCTTGAAAAAACCATAAACCTCCCTGGGGTGCTGCACATTATGAGCATTGACCACGCATAGTATGTCCGGCGTCATGCCGTGCCGTCGAAGGAGTTGATACCCCTGCACGGCCTTTTTATGCGTGGGTCTACCGTCTTTGGTAAGACGGTATCTGTCATGGAACTCCTCCGGTCCGTCCAGGCTGAGCCCGACTGAGAAGCCCTCCATCGCCAAAAAACTGCACCAGTCTTCCGTCAAAAGGGTCCCATTGGTCTGGATGCCATTGGCTATGCGCTTTCCAGGGAGTTGATGCTTTCGCTGTATCTCCAGGATAGTGCGATAATAATCCGGTCCCAGGATGGTCGGCTCGCCTCCATGCCAGGAAAATCTGACAACCGAATCCTGAGACGCATTGATATGCTGGGCGATGTAGCTTTCCAGAATATCATTGGACATCCGGCTGCCGTGATCCTCGGGATAGAGATCCCCCTTCTTCAGATAGTAACAATAGCGGCAGCCGAGATTGCAGCTGGCCCCGGCCGGTTTGCTGAAAATCTGAAATGGACGGGAAACTCTCCCAATTGCACCATCATTCCCCATTTCCAGCTGTTTGGATTCCGTGAATTCCCCGGGCATCCTGCCTCTCCATTCTTTCGGGTCCCAATGTCTGCACTTCAAGTCTATTATATGCGATCTTACCCAAAGGACAAGGATTTCTGCGGGGTCTCTCTATCTGGGCATCCAGGGAATGTCACACTTACAATCCCGGACCGAATATGCTATGCTTTTTACATGATGAAACCATACTCTTCCGGATCGCTGACCCTGGCAATGATGACGGAATTCGCCGATCAGACCGGACTTCTGCCCCTCGGCAAGGCCCCGCGGCGCTACCTGTGGACCGACGCCTTTGCCGTGTGTACCTTTCTGGAGGTTTACCGTCAAACAGGCGATGAGAAATACAAGCATATCGCGCTGCGCCTCGTGGACCAGGTTCACAATACTCTCGGCCGGCACCGTGAAGATGATTCACGAACCGGCTGGATCAGCGGCCTGGACGAGGAGGAGGGCAAAGTCCATCCAACAAACGGGGGATTGAGAATTGGCAAACAGATGAATGAACGAAGGCCCGATGATCCCTATGACGAGCGTCTGGAGTGGGATCGAGACGGGCAGTACTATCATTATCTGACGAAATGGATGCACGCGCTCAATCGGGTAAGCCGGGTTATTGAAGATCCAATGTATAATATGTTGGCGATCGAGCTTGCGAAAACGGCCCATGCCGGATTTACCTATGTTCCATTGTTCGGCGGCCCAAAACGCATGTACTGGAAAATGAGCATAGACCTGTCTCACCCGCTGGTGGAATCCATGGGGCATCACGATCCTCTTGACGGCTATATTACGTACAGCCAGCTTCAAGCGACTGCTGTGGAAGGTCCCGAAGGCTCGACCCCTCCGGATCTCACTGCCGAGATTGTCGAGATGGCGAATATTTGTGAGGGAAGAAACTGGACTACGGATGACCCCCTTGGTCTTGGCGGTCTTTTGGATGCAGCCTGCAGGGTGACGCAGCTGATCATAAATGCGAGTTTTGAACGGATCGACCTGCTGAACGTCTTACTGGGCTCTTGTCTGCCCGGTCTGAGATCTTACGCGGGCAGCAATTCCTTAAAGCTCCCCGCCGAATACCATCTTGCATTCAGGGAGCTGGGATTGTCAATCGGATTACAGGCCCTCGACAAGATGGAGGGGTTGATTGCGAAAAATCCAGACGCTTTCAACAGCAAATATCCACTGCATTCGCGGATTAAAGCCCTGCGGGAATTCTCGCCGTTGATCAGAGTAATCGAGAGCTTCTGGCTTGAACCCGCAAACAGACAGGCAAACAGCTGGATGGAGCATCGTGATATCAATATGGTGATGTTGGCAACCAGCCTCAGTCCTGATGGATATCTCACGATTTAGTTGTAACATGGATCAAAGGAGGATGCATGAAAGTACTCAATCTCTATTTCACTACAAGCGGAAATACCGAAAAGGTGGCGTTCCGGATTCGTGATACCGTGCAGCAATCAGGTCATGAGGTGGATACGGTGAAGATAACCGGTAAGGACATGGAAGTCGACATCCTCAAATACGATTTTGTGTTTGTCGGGTCCGGAGTGTACGGCCAGCTGCCGGGCAAGGCGCTTATGGGCCTTTTCAGAGGATGCATGCAAAAATATGCCGGGGTCGGTGAAATACGGCCTGCCTCGCCAAGAAGGCCATCGGCACAGTGCGCTGTGTACTGTACTTACGGCGGCGGACATACCGGCATGAATGAAGCCATTCCGGCAGTCAAGTATATGGGCCAGTTATTTGATCATCTTGGCTATACGATACTAGCTGAATGGTACGTCATCGGTGAATACAAGACAGAAAGACTTCAGGAGATGTCGCTATCGGGCAGGTTGGGGGATATCCGGGGAAGACCCAACGACCAGGACCTTAAGGACATCGAAGAGAGGGTAAAAGGGATCTTCCGGGTCTGAGGACAGGTCGTTCCACAAGAGCGGCCTGTCCACGAATAGAGGGTTGCGCGAGAAAAGGAAAACATCTTTTCGGCAACGCCGCTTCATTGAATTCGCAACCTTCCTGGCCCGGTAGATGTTCTCTTCGGCTTGCGGATTATTGCGCCGTCCCCAGCTCGGGTGATCAATTGCCTCCTGAAGATCAATGACGATCAGCGCTGTGGATGGAGGCAGCACCATTCTTCTCCCCTGCCGGGTAACATTTCTGCACCTCAATTCCGCTCGAATCTCTGCAATTTTATTGTCACCAGGTTATCGCTGTCCGGGCATTGCAGTTCGATCGTATCGCCCTCCCACCATGGCAGATTCCCCCCGAATTGAAAAGTACAGAGGCTGGGAAAAATATCATGATAGAAAAATCCGCATAACCCGCCGGGATCATAACAACTGATCTCAAAGGTTTCCCCCTGCTGATGGCCGGCACTGCACTTTCCTTTCACACCGGTAACTGTGGCCACAACTTTTTTGCCTATCCCAGGATCTTTTGCCATACTCATTTTCCTCCTTCGCTAAGCCGACCAGTTCTGGACCTCAACGTAGTTGCCTTCGGGATCATGGCAATACGCAACGGTTAATGTACCGATCTCTTCATATTCTTTCCGAACGACTGAACCTAGAATTCCACCCCCGGCTTCCCGGATTCGCTTGACCAGCGCTTCCACGTCGTCAACGTGGAATGCAATATGCCCGAAACCACGCCGATTGATCTCATCCGGCTTGGATCGTACCACCTCAGGCGAGTAGCCGAACACTTCCAAAGTCGGCCCGTTTTCTTGGTAACCGGGAAGGGCTAAGTGGGCACCTTGAATCCGCACGTCCGGGATGCCGGTCAGTTCTTCAAGCCAGGCTCCGGACAGCTTCCGTTCCGGCGGAACAATCTTACATCCGAAGACGTCGACATAAAACGCAACGATCCTGCGCCAGTCTTTTGCTACAATGTTCGTGTGTACATACCGTATGCCGCTCATGTTGCGATCCTCACAGTCTAACGGTTACTCTTGCGCGGAATCCGTGATGGGAACGCTTCCTCCTTGAGCCTCAGAGAGGGCTAGGAGAGTCTCCTTGCAGGCCAGAGGACCTCGTCCTTTTTTATATCAACCACGCCCCTGCGATTGATCCTGACTTCCGGCAGGAAGTCGTTGGGGAGGAAAATGAAGGTGTACAGGGGGTCGTGGAAAGGAAAGCCTCGCCGGGAAAGGAATTCCTGAAAGGCCGCATCCTTTTCGGCCAGCTCTATCAATGGCCTCTCGGACATCATTCCACCGAGGGGAAGGGGAAACTCAAAGGCGACTCTTCCTTCTTCCACCGCAGCAATCCCTCCGCCCATATCGAGCACCCGGTTTACTGCAGACGCCATGGCGTCCGGGCTGCGGCCTATCACGATGATCTCGGTTGCGGTGTTGAAGGTGGAGGCGATCCCTTCCAGGCGATCGGCATAGCCCTGGATGATGCCGTTTGCGACCCAGCTTCCATGCCTGTTCAGGGCGGCAACCCAGCTGAATCCGTTCATGGCGGACACGTCCACGAACCCGTTCCGCACCGGGAAGTCCACTCGCTCCACACGCGTGATCACGGGATTAAGGAGTTTAATCACGGGGAAAGAAACCGTTTGTCCCCCGCTATTTCCCTCAATGGGGATCCTGAAGAAGTCGGACTTTGCGCGCCACCCGTGTCCGATCCACGCGGAGCCGGTAAAAAAACGCTTCCACTCCATCTCAGGAAACGGGCGGAGGAGTGCGCCTCTTTCGGCAACCATCCGCCCCCGTGAGATGACCGCTTCTGGAGTGGGGTGATGCAGATCTCTCAACACGAGGATATCCGCGTCTCTCCCCGGGGCGATCCCGCCGATCAGGTCTTCGAGGCCGAAGTAGGACGCAGGATTGAGGGTCACCATGCGATACGCCTCGACAGGATCGATCCCCTCCTCCATGGCGATCTCGATGAGACGATCGGTCATCCCGGTTTCCAGCTGGAAAGCCGGGGTAGAACTGTCCGTCGTCAGCATAACCCGGCGCGTGGAGTGGGGGGTGTCCAGAATTCCCTTCAAGAGGATTCGCAGGTCCTGCCGCAGCGAGCTCTCCCGCAACAGCACGTAAAATCCCAGCCGCAACCGGTCGAGCGCCTCCTCGGCGCTGATGCTCTCATGGCAGGATTCCACTCCTGCGCGGGAAATAACGGCGAGATTTTCATACTTCGCTCCTGCGGTGTGTCCGTCCACACGTTTCCGGAGTTCACGCGCGAAGCGTATCAGGTCGAGGATCTTCGGGTCGCCTTTCACCAGTTCCTGCCATCTCGTGATCTCCCCGACGGAGATCGCGAAGGGACTCCGGAGGAGTCTCTCCAGGTTCGCCGTTGAAAATAAGGCCTCTTCTTCCATCGGCGTCTGAGGGACGATGCGGATAGACCAGAAGAACTTCACCGGCATGTCCGAAAAGGCACGCATAAACGCCTCGAAGCGATCCACGCCCATCAGCAGGTAAAAGATGAGATTGTCACAGACGAGCGTGGTGGTCCCGAGCCTGCAGGCCTCCTCGCCGAGAGAGAGAGGGGTGTAGATGTTCCAGGGGTGGCAGTGGGGTTCCACGTAGCCGGGGACAAGCAGCTTCCCGGTCATGTCCAGCCGAAGCGTCTCTTCTCCCAGAGAATTGGAGCTCGGGCCCACGTACAGGATCTTCTCCCCCCTCACCGCCACATTGACATCGAGGATCTCTCCCGAATAGACGTTGAGGACCTTCCCTCCTTCAAGAAACAGGTCCGCTGTCGGCGTTTCCCGCCTGCGTATCGGTTGTTCCGGTTCTCTTTTCATGCAGATTTGTTCTTTTTCTCCTCCCTTAAAAATTCACCAGAAAGTCGGTGAGAAATCCAGGTTGAGCTTTTTTCAGTCCGGATTTTTTGGCTTGTGAGAAAACAATCAGAGGCTCCGCCTTTTGTCAATAATTAAGTGACCCACCTGCATGTCATCAATTTTGTTTGGATGAGACGCGCATACTGTGCTAAACTCCGCCATGGGTGTGTTATGGCCTCCTCCCGGTCCCCATCATCCTCATCCCCATTATCCTCATCACTCCCATCCCCAGGCCGGCCATACCTCCCGGGAAGCCTTAATTTCTAACCTGGGTCCGGTTCCGACCGGTGACCTTTTCCATCATTGGAACAGGAGGTGCTCATGGACGAAATGGAATTCTTGGCAGGTGTTGATTTATTCAGCGGCCTCAATGGACAGGAATTGAGGAAAATCAACAAACTCTGCAGGCCGGACGATCGGAGCCCGGGCGAGGTGATCTACAAGGAAGGCGATGAGGTCGAGGACATCTATCTGGTGGTCAAGGGCGAAGTGAGTCTCCGATACGAAATGCCCGGCAGAGACCCGGCCCGTGAGCACATCATTTCCATCATCCGGCCCGGCAATGTCTTCGGCTGGTCGGCCCTGGTGCCGCCTTACAAAATCACCCTTTCCTCCTACGTCGGCGATCAGCCCTGCAGGCTTTACCGGATCAGCAGGAACGACTTGACCACTCTTTTCGCCGAAAATCCCCGGATCGGGTATGTATGCATGAGTAACCTGAGCCGTGTTATTGCGGACCGTTTTCACCGGATGGAAAACGACGTAGCCCGTTTCGAGGGGATGAACCTGATGCACAACTGGTAAGATTCAGCCGGTTTCCCGGCCGGGTCGCGATCATTCCCAACCCGCGAATGCCAGGGGTTTTTTCAACAGATCGAGAGGAAGCAATCCAGAGGGCGCACCGCCGGTTGACGCCTCGACAGGCCACTGCAACCCGTCTTTTCCCAGTCGTTCGTAGGTCATGCCCTGATAAGAAGGTACCGTGGAGAGTATCTCCCAGTATATTTCTTCGACTCCCCCGTATCGCCTCTCAGGATCCAGTCGGCCCAGCAGGTCGGCGAGAATTTGCCAGTCTGCCCGTGCCTTCCCGGGTGCTTCCAGTACGGGATTGAGCCTTCTTATGCGGCGCTCCATGGTGGTAAAGGTGCCATCCTGTTCCCAAAAAGCAGCAGAGGGCAGAACCACATCCGCCTGTTGGGCGCTCTCGGTAAGACACGAGCCCTGCACCACCAGAAACTCCGGTCGGCCCAGAGCGGGATTGAATTGCTCCCGGTCGAACCCTGCACCTGCTGGCCCGTGCTCCATAAGAAAAAGGCCCTTAACAGTGTCCTGCTGAGCGCCGCGGATGATCTCCTCGCAGGTCAATCCCTTGCCCTCAGTCAGCCTGTCGTCCTTTAATTCAGCTGATTTCCGGCGCTCCGCATGGCGATCGGGGCCAATGCCCATATCCGTCGCTCCCTGGGCATTGATCCGGCCATAGAGGGGAAAAATGCCGCTGTGCAGCCGGCCGATTCTCCCCGTAAGCAGTGCGAGCCCGGCCACGGCCGCCACCTTCTTTCTGCCGTCGGCGCCGCCGGCCAGATCTTCAGAATACACAATGGCCAAGGAAGCCGCCTCTCCCAAGGTGCGGGCGACTGTCTCCAGAATTTCGGCCGGGATGCCGACCTGTTGGATCAGATCTTCGAATTTCACCCTTTCCAGGGCAGTTTCCAACTCGTTCAATCCGGTGGTATGGCCGGCGACAAATTCATGATCCACCAGTCCCTGCCTCATCAGGAGATGCAATACGGCCTGAAGAAACGCAAGCTGATCTTCCTGCCGGACAAGCAGCCCAGGATCAGCGAAATTGCCGAGGCCCGTGTCAACGGAACTGACGGCAATCAACCTCCTGCCGTGAGTGCGGCTGGCCCTGCGCATAGCGGCGGCTATGATCGGCGTGCGCTCCTCCACAAGATCACCTAGGCACAAAATAACATCCGCTTCTTCGATCTCGCTGAATGCGTTGGTCATTGCTCCCAATCCCAGCGTCCGTTTCAGCGTCGCGACGCTGGCACGGACTGCCTGTCCGCCGGGGTAATCCAGATGGTTGCTTCCAAAATGGGAACGGAAGATTTTTTGGAGCAGGTAATCCGCCTCATTGGTAGCCCGGCCGGACCCGATGGCTGCAAGGCTTTCGGGACCATGTTCCTTTTTCAACCTGTTGAACTCGCCGGCGACCCGATCCAGGGCTTCTTCCCATCCGGCTTCCACCAGTTTGCCGTCCTTTCGGACCAGGGGGGTCAGGAGTCGTTCGCCTCCCCACAGGTAGTCAAAGCTGTCGAATCTGCCCTTCCGGCACGTGTGACCGTAGCTGGGCGGGGTGTTGATTCCGCCGTCGATGGTGAAAATTCTGCTCCCCTTCATGTTCAAAACCAGGCTGCAGGCGCAACCGCAATGGGCGCAGAAAGATTCCACCCGACGAAAATGGAAAGGGCCGGGTTTGCCGCTGATCCGTTGTTCCATGGCGCCCGTGGGGCATACGTCCACGCAGAGACCGCAGAAAACGCAGTTGGCATTGAAGCCGGGAATTTTGTCAAAATCAACGGCATCCGAACACTGGGAATAAGTACAGGCTTCGTAACACTGCTTGCATCGAATGCACTTGTTGGGATCGAGGGCGATGAATTGGTGGGTGTCCCGCTCCCCGGCACGGACAAAAGGTATCTTCGGTTCCAGCCGGACGAGGGTCTCCAGACCGTTTTCAAAAGCGGCCCGGCGCAGTCTGCATTCAAAGGCATCCAGACAACCGCAGGAAAGACAGCGTTCAGCCTCATGGCGGGCCTCATCTTCCGAGAGACCGAGTTCAATCTGTTCCTGGCCGGAGATGCGCTCCTGGGGAGGCAGTTCCGGCATGAGCACCCGGGGTTCGGAAGGGCGACTCTTGAATTGCGCCGGATCGATGGTCTTGAGGTCGCCTTTGAGTATGTTGAAAGGCCTGGGTTCTCTTTCCACTCTCTTCCCGGAGAGGTGCCGGTCGATCTCCACAGCGGCATCGCGTCCGTCTGCGAGGGCCCTTACCACACTTTGCGGGCCCCGATAGACATCGCCGCCGGTGAAAACGCCTTCTATTCCGGCATAAAGAGTGTCGGCGTCGGCCTCGATGGTGCGATATCGGGTAATAGACATGCCCGCCGCGTACCTGTCGAGCTCGAGGGCGGAAAGATCGGGAAATTGGCCTATGGCAGTGATGACCGACTCAACGGGGATCACCGTCTCCGATCCCTCGATGGGGATGGGGCGGCGCCTGCCGCTGGCGTCCGGCTCACCGAGTTCCATCCTGATGTACTCCAACCGGTCTACCTGGCCATCGCTGCCCAACAGCCGGACCGGGGCGGCGAGAAAATGAAACCGCACGCCTTCTTCCTCGGCCCCGCGGACCTCCTCGGGACCCGCCGGCATCTCACTTCGGGAGCGCCGGTAGAGGATGGTGACGTGATCCACACCCATACGCACGCTGTTCCGGGCCGCATCGATGGCGACATTGCCGCCGCCGACAATCGCCACATTGTTCCCGATGACAACCTGCTTGCCCAGTGCCAGATCCACCAGGAAATCAACCCCGGAGTGCACCCCGTTCAGATCTTCGCCGGCGATTCCCAGTTTCCGGGTGCTCCAGGCGCCGGTGGCGATGAAAAAGGCATCGTAGCCTTCATTCTTGAGGCCCTCCAGTGCAAAATCCGTCCCCCATTTCACCTCCGGCCTGACCTCAATGTCCCCTAATTCCAGAATGCCTTCAATCTCCCAATCCAGGACCTTTTTGGGGAGCCTGTATTCGGGAATGCCGTAGCGCAGCATGCCGCCGAGCCGGGGCATGGCGTCAAAAATAGTGCTGGCATGGCCGAGACAGCGAAGATAGTAGGCTGCCGAGAGCCCCGCGGGGCCGCCGCCGATAATCGCCACCCGGCGGCCGGAAAGCTTCTGCAGGGAAGGCAGGTTTCGCTCGCCCGATTTCATTTCGTAATCGGCGACAAAGCGCTTGAGATGATTGATGTTGATGGGCTCTTCCACCAGATTGCGGTTGCACTTGTATTCGCAAAAATGAGGGCAGACCCTGCCGATGGTAAGCGGCATGGGAATCCGTTCCCGGATGAGCTCCAGGGCCTCCGCATATTGCCCCTGCGCGATCAGAGCTATGTATCCCTGAATATCTATCCCGGCCGGGCAGGTCAATTGACACGGTGCAATGCAGTCACCGTAATGTTCCTCGAAAAGAAGATCCAGAAGCACCTTCCTCATCTGGTGAATATCGTTGGAATCGGTGGTAACCACCATGCCTTCGCGGACCATGGTGCTGCAGGATGCCTGCAAATGGGGCTCGCCTTCGACCTTGACAACGCAGAGACGGCAGCTCTCCATCGGTCGCAGAACCTTGCTGTGGCAGAGGGTCGGAATATGAACATCATGGCGCCTTGCCGCATCCAAAATGGTCGATCCTGCATCTGCCTCCATTTTCCGGCCGTTCATGGTAATGTTTATTTTGTGCTTCATGG
This sequence comes from uncultured Desulfobacteraceae bacterium, assembly GCA_964581175.1. Lineage (GTDB taxonomy): Bacteria > Desulfobacterota > DSM-4660 > Desulfatiglandales > Desulfatiglandaceae > B46-G9. The sequence goes on along the minus strand of CAZONI010000006.1, from coordinate 31,806 downwards.
GGTTCCTCTATAACCTGGGGCGGTCTTTGCGCGGCTCAATGGATTAGATAAAAGGCGAAACCGAAAACGACGAGCACCTCGATCAGGAAAAGGATAAAGAACAGCACATACTTGCGGACAGGCAAATCTTCAACGATTTCATTGGCTTTTCGCAGGATATGCGCGCCGACGGGAGAAGCATACATCCTGAACTCGTCATCCGGTTTGCCGCCGCCTTGAGAAGGTTGATCCGTCATTGCTGCCCCTCTTGCGTTCATCTGGTACTAAAATAATAATATCCCGCAAATGATTCCAGTCAATGAAAAAAGATGAACCGGACCTTTTCCGGCCTCCGTCGGGCCCAAAAGTGTTTGTAGCACCTAAACCCTCCTCCTCTTCCTTCTCTGGTCGAGGATCCGGATAGGTTCTATCGATCGCGAATTGAGAAAAGCGTGACGCTCAGGGGGGAAGCCTTTTCTGGAGTGACTGGTGAGAGGGCACCGTCTTTTCGTGACTTATCAGTGGGGGAACCCGCAGCTCGACGCAGTCGAGAATGCGGAGGGGGTAGCTATCCCACGCTGATAAGTCACTGAAAAGACCAGCCCGGAGCCTCGGAACGGAAGAAATGGCTTTCCCCCGGAGCGTCCCCCGGGAGGGACCCGATGCCTCCCGCTCCGCAGGAAGAGACTCACTCATTCCTGATAATTCTTTTTGAGATTTCTGCTTGACAAGCCAAATGGGCAGAGTAGACTTGAAAGCAGTTTGTGAAGATTCGGTCTGAATTGCATGTTTCCACTGAAACGACGAAGCAGGCGAATTCTTCGAAATCCAAAGACGGCTACTTTGGAATCACCGGGACACAGAGACGACCGCCCCTCTTCATTCGGGCTCTCATGATCTTGAAGAGCAATGAAGAACATCAGACCTGTTTTCTGAAGGAACGCAGACTTTTTTTCGAGGGCATTTTCTTTATGCCCATTGGTCCCACCTCCAGAGGAATTGGGGAAAAGCAAAGACCTTCTGGCCTCTCCGTGAATCTACGGTGAATGAATTTCATTTAGTCAAGACAGCCAACCTCTGACAGTAGTGATGTCCGGGGGAATGAATATGCCTGGTCAAGTCTTACACGATTTTCTGTATGTTGGTGTATTTCTCGTTGTCGGGGTGATTTTTGCCCTCACCCCCATAGTAGTCTCATGGCTCATAGCGCCCCGAAGCGAGAGTGCGAAGCGGGCAGAGACGTATGAAAGCGGCATGACCGCGCTCGGCAGTGCCTGGATCCAATTCAGCGTCGCCTACTACATCTACACCTTGATATTCCTCGCCTTCGACGTGGACGTCCTCTATCTGTTTCCGGTGGCCTTGATTTACGGCAAGCAATTCATTTTCCGCGATTTTCTCGAAATTGTCATCTTCGTTTTCATTCTTTCCCTGGCCATCGTTTACGCCTGGCGGAAAGGGGTTTTCAAATGGCAGTCAAGAAGATAGCGCCTGGTCCGCGCGTACACTTGGCGGTCCTGGAGGAAGTTCTGAATCTCTGCCGGGCCAATTCTCTCTGGCCCATGACCTTCGGCCTGGCCTGCTGCGCCATCGAGATGATGGCCACCGGCGCCAGCCGTTTCGATCTGGATCGTTTCGGGGCCGCCGTATTTCGACCTTCACCCAGGCAGTCCGACCTCATGATTGTGGCTGGAACCATCTCCAAGAAGATGGCCCCCACCATCGTCACGCTCTGGGAGCAGATGCCTGCGCCGAAATGGTGCATGGCCATGGGCAACTGCGCCATCTCCGGCGGACCGTTTGAATTCGAAGGTCAGTATGCCATTGTCCCGGGCGCTGATCTTCTCGTTCCGGTCGACGTCTATGTGCCGGGCTGTCCGCCCCGGCCGGAAGGGCTGATTCAGGGATTCCTTTCGTTGGAAGACAAGATTACCAAAGGCGAAAAACGCAATGTCATTAGAAGATTTAAAAAAAGAGCTGGAAGAAATCGTTGAGCCGTCCTCCGTTCACACGCGGGACTACGACAGGAACGGCTGCCTGCTGGAGATACGTGCGGAACGCAGCCGACTGCTGTCGATAGCCCAGGCTGCCCGCGATGCCGGTTTCTTTCTGGAATTCATTACCGCCGTGGACTTTACCGAAGGGCCGATCGCAGTCTACCAGTTCAACGAATGCAATGCGGTCTCCCGGATTCAGGTAAAGGTGCAGCTGGCCAGGGGGGAATCGCTTCCGAGCATCGGCCGTGTTTATGACGCGGCCTTGTGGTACGAGCGGGAAGTATTCGATCTCTTTGGTATTCGTTTCGACAACCATCCGGATCTCCGACGGCTGCTGCTGCCGGAGGATGCCGATTTCCATCCGCTTCTCAAGGAATACGGCAAGGTGCATGCTTTCAGGAGCGCGAGAGAGATCTATGTCGACCAGGACGCCTGAAACCGTAACGGAGCACACCTTCTATCTGAACCTGGGTCCCCAGCATCCGAGCACCCACGGAGTTTTGCGGCTCTTTGTCAAACTCGACGGCGAATACGTGATGGAGGTGGATCCCATTATCGGCTATGGCCACCGCGGTCACGAAAAAATGGCTGAAAGCCACTTCTACGAGCAATTCCTGCCGAACACCCCCCGGATGGACTACCTTTCCGGCATGCTGTTCAACCATGCGTATGTGGCGGCAGTGGAGAAGATGACCGGCATCAAGCCGCCGCCCCGGGCCGAGTACATCCGGGTCGTCTGCGCCGAACTCAACCGGGTGGCCAGCCATCTCATGTGGCTGGGCGCCTACTTGATGGATCTGGGGGGAGTAACCCCGTTCTTTTACGCCTTCGATGATCGGGAAAATATCCTGGACATTCTGGACCGGGTCTCCGGTTCCCGCCTTACGTACAACTACTGCCGCTTCGGCGGGGTGGCCAGGGACGTCGATGACACGTTCATCGGAGCCACCCGGGACTTCATAAAAAGACTGCGGGGCCGCTGGAAGGACTACAACAACCTGGTAACCAAAAACGTCATCTTTATCCACCGGACCCGGGACGTGGGGGTGATCGATAAGGATATCGCACTGCGTTTCGGCTGCACCGGTCCGGTATTAAGGGCTGCCGGGGTGCCTTACGACGTACGAAGGGTGGAACCCTATTCCGTTTACAGCGAGTTGGATTTCGAGATCCCGACGGGCGTCAACGGCGACGCCCTCGACCGGTACATGATTCGCCTGCGGGAGATGGAGCAAAGCCTCCGCATTATCGAGCAGGCACTGGATCGACTGCCGGGCGGACCGATAAGAACACCGACGCCCAACAAGGTGCGGCCGCCGAAGGGCGATTATTATTTCGCAGCGGAATCTGCCCGGGGCGCCCTCGGGTACTATATAGTGAGCGACGGCAGTGAATATCCTTACCGCCTCAAGGTCAGGGTGCCTTCATACGGCAACCTGCAGACGCTCACCGAGGTACTGCCCGGTACCCTGGTGGCCGACACGATCTGCATCCTCGGGAGCATAGACATCGTGGTACCGGAGATCGATCGATAGCACGTGAGGGAAGACAAGTATGAATGCCGCTTGGCACTATCTGGTCGGCACGCTCGGCCCTGACCTGGCCAGGATTATCCTGGGTCTCGTGGGCATACTGGTATTGGTACAACTGAACGCTGTATTTCTGGTATGGCTGGAGCGCAAGGTCGCCGGTCACATCCAGGCCCGGCTGGGCCCCATGGAAGTGGGACCGCACGGCATCCTCCAGACCATAGTCGACGGGATAAAGCTCGTCAGCAAAGAGCTCATCACCCCCCGCCATGTGGACCGGAAACTCTTCGTCCTGGCGCCCATAGTGGTATTTCTGCCGGCCATGGTGGGCCTTGTGGTGATTCCTTTCAGCAGGCATTTGCAGGTACGGGACCTGAATGTGGGCCTGCTCCTGATCTTCGCTTTTTCCAGTTTTAATGTGCTGGCCATTCTCATGGGCGGCTGGGCCGCCAACAACAAGTATTCTCTGATGGGAGCTATCCGCTCGGTGGCGCAGAATGTGGCCTACGAGATTCCCTTGCTGCTGACCGTGGTGAGCGTGCTGCTCTGGTCCGACAGCCTCCGGATGTCGAGCATTGTGAATTCCCAGGCTCAGGTGTGGAACGTGGTCTGGATGCCGGTAGCCGCCCTGATTTTCATGATCTGCGCAACCGCGGAAACGAACAGGGCGCCCTTTGATATCCCGGAGGCCGAATCCGAACTGGTGGGCGGCTTCCATACGGAATACAGCGGCATGCGTTTCGCCCTGTTTTTTCTGGCGGAGTATTCCAACATCTTCATCGAGGCGGCGGTTGCCACAACGCTCTTTTTCGGCGGATGGAGAGGCCCGCTGCTGCCCGGCGTGGTATGGTTCTTCCTCAAGACCTATGCCCTTATATTCGTAGTCATGTGGGTCAGATGGACCTTTCCGCGACTGCGGTTCGATCAACTCATGAACTTTTGCTGGAAGATCCTGATTCCGGCGGCCCTCATCCATCTGGTCGTCTACGCCGGCATCCTGGAACTGGTAAAGTAGAGAAGGTGCGGAGACAGAGACTCTATGGGGATGCTCAAAGAAATCATTGAAGGCGGCTGGAGCCTGATCGCAGGGATGGGGGTAACCTTTCGGCGTATATACCGTCCTGTGGTTACGGTGCAGTATCCGCGCACGCAAATAGAGATGAGCCCGGGTTACCGGGGGCACATCGAGTTCAAAAAATTTCCCGAGACCGGCACCCACAACTGCGTTGCTTGCAGCATATGCATGCAACTGTGCCCCACCAACGTCATCAAGGTTCAGGGGGAAAAGCCGAATGCGCACGCGGAGAAGCGATGCAGCGCGTACTTTATCGACTTTTCTCACTGCAGTCTTTGCGGTCTGTGCGTGGCCAACTGCCCCACCCGGACCCTCAAGTTTTCCGACGAATACGAAATGAGCCACTATTGTCGCTGGGAGAGCGTGGTGGATCTCGTTCAACGCCTGGAGGAGTCAGCATGAACACGCTCCAGAGTCTGGTTCACCCGCATCTGATTGCCCAGATAGGGTTCGCCTTCGTCGTGACCCTCAGCTTTGCGGGCGCGCTGATCGCCGTGCTGCCCCGCAACATTCTCCACAATGTGCTGGGGCTGATTCTCTGCCTTACGGGGGTAGCGGGCCTGTTCCTATACCTGGGCAGCCCCTTCATCGCCCTCATGGAACTGCTCATTTATGTCGGCGCCATCTGCATTTCCATGGTTTTTGCCATCATGCTTTCGAGACCTTTGCACCTGAGTCTTCCCGCGCGGCGTCCGCGTAAGGTGGTCCTGGCCCTGGCAGTGGGTGCAGGAGTTTTCATCATGCTGAATGCCCTGGTATTTCGTACTGGGTGGCATCCGGCCGCAACCCGCGGCGCCGACTGGTCCATTGCCGGGCTGGGCGGCTACCTCCTCACCCGCTACGAGCTGGTTTTTGAGGTGATTTCGCTGCTGCTGCTGGTCTCGATCCTCGGCGCCATAATCATTACCGGTCACATCGGCAGGAGGCCCAATGAATAGTCTTTACACCTATCTTTTTATAGCAATCCTGTTATTCACACTCGGGATCGTGGCCGTTTTTCTCCGCCGGTCCCTTATCGGCATGCTGATCGGCATCGAACTCATGCTCAACGCCGCCAACATCAATTTCATGGCGTTCAACCGCTATCTCGCCCCCGACCCGCTGATCGGCCAGATCTATACGGTTTTCATTATGGGCATAGCAGCGGCGGAAGCGGCCATTGCGCTGAGCATCATTATAGCGGTCTTCCACAAGTTCCACTCCATTGACGTGGAGCAGGCCCGCGAACTGCGAGGCTAGGTATGATATCCTCCTGGATCCATGACCCGACTCTGGTGGCAGTCACCCTGGCGACGTTTCTGCCGTTTGTCTCGATGGTGCTGATCATAATCTTCACCAGACCCAATCCAAGGCTGTCCTCCGGCATTTCCCTGGCCGCGGTGAGTATCTCTCTCATCTGCGCCGTCTCTCTGCTGATCCGCTACTGGCACCTCGGTGAACCCATCCAGTACAGCGGAAAATGGCTCGTATCGGGAAACGTGCACATTTCCTTCGGTTTTCTGCTGGACCATCTGAGCCTGCTCATGCTCACCATTGTGGCTGTGATCAGTTTCCTGGTCCAGGTCTACTCCCTGGGCTACATGGCCGGTGATCCCGGATTTTCCCGCTATTATGCCTTTCAGTCCCTTTTTGCCTGGGCCATGCTGACCCTGTGCGTCTCCAAGAACATGCTGCAGCTGTACATCTTCTGGGAACTGGTGGGTCTGGCATCTTATCTGCTCATAGGGTTTTACTATCAGAAATTCAGCGCCTCCGAGGCCGGCAAGAAGGCCCTCGTGATGACCCGCCTGGGAGATATCGCCTTTTTCATCGGGCTGGTTCTGGTCCTTCTCAACTTCGGAAACCTGGACATCCTGGAGATGAACGGCCCCAATCTGACCGCCGGAATGTCACCCGCGCTGATTACCGTGTGCGCCTTCCTTATCTTCGGCGGGGTTGTGGGCAAAAGCGCGCAGTTTCCCCTCCTGACGTGGCTTCCGGACGCCATGGAAGGACCCACGCCGGTAAGCGCCCTGCTCCACTCGGCCACCATGGTGGCGGCCGGCGTCTACATGTTTGCCCGCATTTTCCCTTTTTTCAGCCATTCCGCCGTGGCCATGGGCTTTTTCCTGGCCACCGGCACCGTCACGATGCTGCTTGCCTCCACCATGGCCATGGTGACCCGCGACATCAAACAGGTATGGGCATACTCCACCATCAGTCAACTGGGTTATATGGTAATGGGCCTTGCAGCAGGGAGCCTGTTCGCCGGGGTGTTTCACCTGACCACCCATGCCGGCTTCAAGGCCCTCCTCTTCCTCTGCTCCGGGGTTTTCATTCACCATTTCGAGACCAACGACATGTACGAAATCGGCCGACACGGCGGCCGCGGCCTGAAAGTCCCCATGGTCTGCATGATAGTCGGCGGCGCCGCCCTTTCCGGGCTGCCCCCCTTTTCCGGATTTTTCAGCAAAGAGACCATCATGGGGGCGCTGGCGGAGCTCCATAATCCCATCTGGCTTCTTGTCGCGCTGCTGGGCGTTTTTTTCACCGCCTATTACACGTTCCGGCTGTTGTTCATCATTCTCTTTCCCGACAAAATGGAAGCCGTGCACCATGAAGGGCACGGCGATCATGCAACTCTTTACTGGATCATGGGCTGGCCGCTTATCATCCTGGCGGCGGTTACCGTAATGCTGGGCTTCTTCGAGGCCCCGCTGAGAGACTTCCTGCTGGGACACTACGCAACGGCTGCAACCCACGAAGGCGGTCATCATGGTTGGGTGCTCTACGTCTCCATCGCCCTGGGTCTGTCGGGGATCGGTCTGACGTGGCTTGAATTCGGCCGCAGGGGCTCTGCTCAAATCGGTTTTGTGGAACGCATTCCCCCGCTTTGCAGGCTTTTTGCCGAGCGGTGGTACATCGACCGTTTCTACCGGCTGTTCCTCGACTATGTTATTTACGGGATTGTGTCCAACCTCTTCACCAGAAACGACCGGCGGGTCATAGACGGCGGCATCGACGGGGTCTCCAGGGCCACGATCGGAACCGGCCGGATGCTCTCTTTCCTGCAGTCCGGGATGCTCCAATACAACCTGATGGTGATGTTCGCGGTCCTGGGCCTGGTAGCACTTTACTTTTTCTTTTAGGATGAAAAGCTCATGAATGTGGAGTTTGCCAACTTTCCTTTTCTTACCGCTATCCTGCTGAGTTGTGTGGTCGGACTGCTGGTAATCCTCTTTATTCCTGATGAGCGGAAGATGCTGATCAAATGGGTCAGCCTTGTCTTTTCAGGGATCACCCTGGCAATCGCTCTCTACCTCTTTCTTGCCTACGATGATCAGAAGGGGGGCCTCCAGTTCGCCGAAAAGCTCGTGTGGGTAAAATCCCTGGGCATATCCTATTTCAACGGGGCCGACGGTTTCAATCTGCCCATGCTCCTGCTGACCGGTATCGTCTTTGTTACCGGGGTGCTCACCATGTGGGAGATGGAGAATCGGGTGAAGGAATTCTTTTCTCTCCTCTTTCTCCTGCTGTCCGGCGTTTTCGGCCTTTTCATGAGCATGGATCTCTTTTTCATTTTTGTCTGGTACGATGTGTCCCTGTTCCCCATGTACCTGCTCATCGCCATCTGGGGCAGCACCCGGAAAGAATACGGCGCCATGAAGCTGACGCTTTACCTGCTGGCGGGGAGCGCCCTGGTTCTGCCCGGCATTCTCTACCTTTACGCGAATTCCGGCCTGCATTCCTTCGATATCCCCTCCCTGATGCAGCCCGGAACCTTTACCGCCGCCCAGCAGAAATTCGCCTTCATATTGCTCTACCTGGGATTCGGCATCCTCGCCGGCGTGTGGCCCTTCCATACCTGGTCGCCCGTGGGTCATTCGGCGGCGCCCACCTCGGTCAGCATGGTTCACGCAGGGGTGCTCATGAAGCTCGGGGCATTCGGAATCCTGCGGGTGGCGTTGTTCCTCTGTCCCGAGGGATGGCAGTACTGGGCACAGCTCATGGCCCTGCTTGCCACGTGCGGCATCGTCTACGGTACCTTTGTGGGACTGGCCCAGACCGACCTCAAATACGTGATCGGTTATTCCAGCGTCTCTCATATGGGAATCGTTGGGCTCGGTCTGGCCACTGTCTCCGTGGATGGATTGAACGGCGCCGTGTTCCAGATGTTCGCCCATGGGATCATGACCGCCCTGCTCTTCTCCTCGGTGGGCTACATTTACGACCGGACCCATTCAAAAATGATCCCCGAGCTCGGAGGGCTGAGCAAGACCATGCCGGTGGCTTCCGGCTTTTTCATCTTCGGGGCCTTTGCCGGCATCGGTATCCCGTGCCTGGCCAACTTCTGGGCGGAGTTCCTGGTTTTCATCTCCGCGTTGAAGGTCTATCCCATAGAGGGCGTACTTGCCGTCTGTGCCCTGGTGGTCAGCGCCCTCTTCATGCTTCGAGCCGTCCAGCGTACCTTCTTCGGAGAAAGGATGAAACGCTTCGACCAGCTTCATGACATGACATTCGGCCTGGCCATACCCAGGATCATCCTGGCTGCGGTCATAGTTATCTTCGGACTGTTTCCATCGTTTATGCTCAATGTGGTGCAGACCTCCGTTATTCCCTTTATCCATGGATTGCCGTGATGAATTGGATTCTCTTTATTCCTGAGCTCTATTTCCTGTTGATGGCCCTCGCCCTTTTCGGTCTGTCGGTGGCGGGGCGTCCCAACCCCAGGCGTGACTATTTTGCCTCTCTTTTCCTTTCCGGCGTTGGGGTGCTGGTATGCCTGGCTTCCGTAAGGCTCCACGGCACGATCTTCTTCGAGGCCTACCGGGTGGATCTGTTTTCCCAGGTGTTTAAAAGCATCCTGAGCATGGCCCTCTTTCTGGTGATTTGCCTCTGCACCGAGTTGAACGGCATCGAGCAGAGGTATCACCCGGAATTCTTCCTGTTCCTGACCATTTCCACCGTGGGGATGATGATGCTGGTCAGCAGCGTTGAGCTGCTCACCATCTACGTGGCCCTGGAGGTCTCCAGCTATTCCCTGTACATCCTTGTTCCCATGAGGAAGGGAGAGGGCTCGCAGGTGGAGGCCGGAATCAAATACCTCATGGTCGGCGCCTCGGCGTCCGCGGTAATGCTGTTCGGCCTGTCCTACATCTTCGGGGTGACGCACACCACCTACGTGGCGGAAATCATCAAGGTTCTGCCCGAGCTCATGACCTCACCGGCGGCTGTCGTGGGTCTGCTCCTTGTGCTCTGCGGCTTCTTTTTCAAGCTGGCCGTATTCCCGTTCCATTTCTGGGCCCCCGATGTCTATCAGGGCGCTGCGAACCAGGTTGCCGCCTACATCGCCACAGCTTCAAAAGTGGCGGCCATAGCCATTATCGTGCGCGTGGTGTCTCTGAGCGGGGGCGGCAGCCTCTATCTGGTCCATGTGCTGGTCATACTCTCCATCGCCTCAATGACCGTAGGAAACCTGGTGGCCATCATGCAGAAAGACCTCAAGCGGCTGCTGGCGTACTCGGCCATCTCCCACGCCGGTTACGTGCTGATCGGGATCCTCTCCATGAGCGATGCAGGATATTCGGGCGCGATCTTTTACGCAGCCGCCTACATGCTGATGAGCCTTTCCTGTTTCCTGGTGGTGGTCAAAGTCGCTCATGACGGAAGTAATCTGGAAATTTCTCAGCTGGCCGGACTCCACCGCAGATCTCCCATTTTGGCCCTGGTCCTGATGCTCTCGATTTTCAGTCTGGCGGGCATTCCGCCGACCATCGGTTTTACGGGAAAATTTCTGGTATTTGCGGCGGCAGTCGCAAAAGGCTATGTGGTGCTGGTCATCATCGCCATGCTGAACGTCACCATATCGCTCTATTACTACCTGCTGGTGATCAAGGCGGCTTACCTGACGGAGCCGGAAGGAGAACTTCCCGGACTGCGGGTATCTCTGCCGACCAAGATCCTCAGCGGCACGCTGGTGACCGCCATGGTCGTGCTGGGTGTTTACCCCACCCAGCTTCTGAAAGTTGCGCTTGCCGCAGCCAGGGCGCTTATGTGAGGCAAATGGAATGGCTTTAACCTTATTGAAAAGGAAACCCTGTGAAAGCAGACTGGAAAACCGCGTCGGCGCCGAGCCCGATGCCTCGAAATTCTGCCTCCCATCCGAAACGCGTCCATGCATAACGGTCTGTTATCATTCCGAGAGCTGCATGTACGATTGCAAAAGCGTGCGGGAGGCCCTGGAAGAAGAAATCAGGGCCAGGAATCTCGGCATCCTAGTCAAACCGATGAAAGCGGGGTGTGAAGGAGATTGCCCGTACGGTGCATTGTTGGGATTTCCCCAGAAGGGGTTTTTCTACCGGGGCGTGACCGCCGATCGGGCAAGAGAGGTGGTCGCCGAAACGCTGCTGATGGGCCATATTCTTTTCGATCTGCTCTTCATAGATCCGTTCAAATCAACCTCCGGACTTATCCTCTACGATCGTCCTTCCAGATTTATCGCCACCATAGACGAGAGCTTCTGCATGGTGCAGGTGTCCAGATATTTTGTCAAATTCAATGAAGGGGTCTCCTGCGGCAAATGCACACCCTGCAGGGTAGGCTCCGTGGAACTCGGCGAAATCCTTGACAGGGTCATCCAGGGAAAAGCCCGGTTCGAGGACCTCAAGCGGCTGGAACTGATCGGTACAGCCATGCAGGAAACCCCTTACTGTGATTTTGCGCGAGTCTGCAGCGGACCTGTCCTTACGGCCCTGCAGTATTTCAGGGCCGAGTTTGAGCTGCATGTGGATGAACACATCTGCCCGGCGGGGGTTTGTGAAGCGCTGGTGAACAAGCCGCCGGAGAAAACGCAAAAACCGGCCGAAGGATAATCCTCGAAATCAGGTTTTCCAACGAGCAATAGAATGCCGGTCCACACCTCGCAGTTCCCTTTAGAAAAAAGAGACAAAAAAGGTGAACGCGACCCCTCATCGATTGCTGTCCTCCTGATCTACCCGTATTTCTTTACTCATGCCCCGAATGCCATGCTCTTTCACCCCTTGGGGATCGCCCAACTGGCAGCTGTTCTACGGGAGCAGGGATTGTCCGCGCAGGTGATCGATTGTACCTTTGAACATCGTGAAGAGGTGATTTCCAAAATCACAGCTGCCCGTCCGCGCATCATAGGCGTTTATATCATGCTGTCCATGTCGGAAAATGCCTTAAACCTGGCCCGGGAAATACGAGACCTTCTGCCGGAAACACTGCTGGTGTGCGGCGGCCCGCTGCCGACCTTAAGACCCGGCCGTTTTTCAGATGCCTTCGATCTGATTTTCTGCGGTGAAGCGGGTGAATCCTTTCCGCGCTTTTGCCGGGATTATATGGAATTCCCAGGGTCTTTAAGAGATCTTTCCACTTTTTTAAAAAGGCCGGAAGATTATCCCGGACTCTGTTACAGGGATCCCGCGAGTGCAAAATTAGTCCGGACCCCTTCTCGGGCCTCTGACGAAAAGGCGCTTGACCGGCTACCCCTTCCCGACCGGAGCGATTATGACCATTCCAGGTACCAGCGGTTTTGGATGGAACTGGAAGGGTTTTCTCTTGCCGGCATCATGACCAGCTATGGTTGCCCTTTTGCCTGTGATTTCTGCTCAAAACCGATCTTCGGCAATCGCTTTCGTCGACGCAGTATGGATCGGATCTTTCAGGAGATCCGGGATATCAAACATCGCGGCTATACCGGCCTCTGGATAGCCGATGACTGTTTCAGCCTGGATCCGGCACATGTCCGCTCCTTTTGCCGGCGGATGATATCTGAAGATCTGGATATGAAATGGTTCTGTCTCTCCCGGGTGGACAGGATCACCCGGAACGATATCGACCTGTGGGAGGCCGCGGGATGCCGGAAGGTGTTTTTCGGGCTGGAATCCGGCTGCAACGAGGTCCTGGAATTAATGAACAAAAAGACCACCACGGAGGTGGCCGAACAGACCGTCAGATGGTTTGCCGAGAGTAATATTCGTACCGCCGGGTTCTTTATCGTGGGCTATCCGGGTGAGACCTATGCATCCATCGAAGCCACATTCGAGTGGGCCCTTTCCCTGCCGCTGGATGAAATTTCCTTTACCGTCCCATTTCCTCTACCCGGCGCGCCGCTTTATTCCAAGGTTATGAAGATAGATACAGGATTCGACTGGCAATATGAGAATGAAAATCGGATGAGCTACCAGTCTGATTTTGACGAAGACTACCTGAGAAGACGTATCGAGACCGTTTATGAGCAGTTTAAGTCACGGCGCAAGGCCTTCAGGCCGCAGGTAACTCTCTAGATATCCAGGATAACCCTTTGCTGCCTCTTTCCGAAAATCTGTACCTGATCCATCCCTTCTCAGCGGGAGAAGGAAAAACCAGGGCTATGGCCAAGGGCCCTGTCCTCTGTTACCGGGATCATATCTTTGCCGGAGAATCGGCCGGGTTCGGGCTCCCGGTCTTGAAAACCGCCCGGCAGACCATCTTCCCGTCACTGGCTTCTTCACGAAGCCTTCAATCTCGGGTGATTGAAACAGTCTATCACCTGAATCTAACGAACACCTGGCAGATACTGCGGTTCAAAGTCCCTCCGGCCTTCACCATCTTGATGGAGGGCATAGTCAGGAGGTATATGGAGCACCCTCGGCTCCAGCGATCCCTCTTGAAAATTCGCCGGGTATTGTGCACGCTTTTCCAGATCCGCAGCACCATGATGCAGGGCTTGAGCTTCGGATATTGCCGGGTCCTGTACAAAACCGGTTACAACCGGCTGGAAGTGCGTGTGAACGGGCAAGACCTCGAGTCCCGGGGAAAGTTGATACTTCTGAATGAGGTTGCCGGGACCGGGTTCTCCCGCCTGAAGACCGGCCGGGAGATTCGGGACGGCAAAAGTTTTCTCCCCTGGCAGCCGTGCGCCATAGACGCCGTCATAGAAAATACCGAGCTTCATCTCGGCTTTTCCCTGTCTTTTCCCCAGACCCTGGAAACCTCACTCTTTCAGCTTGCCGCCGGCCGGGAAACCGCCCGTGATCTGAACTGGGCAGGATTGAACCTCACCGCGAGTCAACCCATATTCACCTATCAGGTGAGTTTCTATCCATAGCCGGCTATTTTCGTGGTTCATCTTTCCTTTTCTTTCTTGAGGAATTTCTCTGGATCTTTTGAGAACGCATTTTTGCAGCCGGGCGCGCAGAAGTAGTAGGTTTTTCCTTTATACTCATACGTGGCAGCCGCCTTATCCTCATCTACGGTCATTTTGCAAACCGGATCTACTGCCATCATCTTCACCTCCCTTTTTTCAATGTCCGGCTGCCCTCTATGGGGGCAGCCGGTATGTTATGGCCCCTTCCCACGAAGGGGCTCGGAATAGCGGTATCTCCAAGAGGGGACACCTGGAAGTGCAAAACCATGCTGACGGCCACGGGTGAATATATGGGATTACCGGTTCCACCAATCATAGTTGCCCATCCCGCCGCCGGGACCCATGTTGCCTGTCCGAACGTCAGAATTCTGTTGTTCCTCTGCAAGCTTTTCCCTCAGATTGCGAATCTCAGTATGAAGGTTCCTGATCTTATTCACGTCGGGATTGGCTGCATTCAAAAGACCATCCAGCTCATTTTCTTTGCTCTGGATCTGGTTCCTCAAGTCCCTGGATTTCCCATAATATCTCTGGCCCTGCACCCCGCTGCGTCTTCCCGTTTCTGCGGGAGGGTAGCCATATCTTCCCGGATTCTGCCACTGCTGAAACCCATTCCACAGACCACTTCCCGAATTGCCCATCATGCCGCCGCCTCCCATTCCGCCTCCCATGGCGTAGACAGGAAGGGCGAAAGCAACGGTCATCATCACGGTTCCCAGAACTACAGCTAACTTTTTCATATCTATCTCCTCTTTCTTATAAGGTTCATTTTCACTGGAGTTACGGCAGCCTTTTCATTTGCCGGCACCTTCTTCTTGCTTTCTAACTTTGCAAAGGCCATACCACACTGTGGTATAATTCTCGCCACCATGTGATTTCATGTCATTTTGATGTTTTTGAAAGCCGCATATCTTGATCAGGCCGATTAGCACAAATGCGACAAAGTGGCTACAGAGTATCCAGATATCAGCGTAAAATAGTCATCAGTGGATACTTTTTATCCAAAAACACTATTTTCATTCTTAGGCCAGAACAATTGAATTTCGAGATATCGCGAAGAAAATCACCTGAATTCGATGGCTTATATTCACTTAAGGCATTTGAGGCATGCTTTTTGCTGTTCCATCAGAGTGAGAGAGCTCACGTGTGCTGTATCCAACCTGCCGCACGTACGGCGGCAGGATACAGTTGCTGCTGAAATGAAATACACAATAGACCTTATTCCCTTCAGTGAGGCTCTCTTGGTATTATTTGGTCTTAAAATGTGACAATAAAGGGGAGAACTTCGTCCGGACCTGATATCCAAGCGATAATAAGTCCTTCAAACACCGAGGTTCAACCGAAAAAGGCAAAAGAAATGAGAGGGATGGACGATACTCTCGGACACTGCGCCTTAAAGAAAAGTGGAATGAGAAGAAAACCAATAGAAAAGAGGAGGCTATTATGAAAAAGAGATCAATCGTTATGTTCGCTCTGGCAATCGGGTTAGCACTTTTCCTCGCTGTGCCGCAAGGCTATGCGCAGACGGAGCAGGGGGAAACCCAGCCGGGGTACGGGTACGGCATGGGGCCCGGTATGATGGGTCCCGGATACGGGTACGGCACGGGGCCTGGCATGATGGGACCGGGGTACGGGTACGGCATGGGGCCCGGTATGATGGGTCCCGGGTACGGGTACGGTATGGGACCGGGCATGATGGGCCGCGGCTATGGTATGGGGCCCGGCATGATGGGACCGGGGTACGGGTACGGTATGGGTCCCGGCATGATGGGCCGAGGCTATGGTATGGGTCCCGGTATGATGGGTCCCGGGTACGGGTATGGATACGGTATGGGGCCCCAGTCCGGGCGACCCTACGGGAGGCAATACCAGCAGCAGAAGCCTATCGATGAGAAAGAGGCCAAAGCGCTCCTGGAAAATTACCTGGCGTCTGCAGGGAATCCCAATCTGAAACTGGGAAAGATCGAGGATAAGGGGGATGCCTTTGTGGGAGATATTGTGACTGTGAAGGGCGGAGCGCTGGTGGACCAAATTGCGATTAACAAACACACGGGCTGGATGCATCCTGTCCGATGAAGGTGACGGTGCCTCACGGGCTGTGGACCCGTGGGGCATCCCCACGCTTGCCGGGTCTTCGGCATTTCTCGTCATTAAAAACCCGGCACAGAGTACCTGAGCGCCTCCTCTGGAGGACTGTCCTCCTGGATGCTGCCCTTCGAGAACCTAGCCTCGTAGAGTTCACGTTCCTTTTTCCTGAACATCAAACGCTGAATGCCGCTTGTCTGAGAGGTCGATGACTTCTCCCAAAGTCATCATCACGGCCATGAGGGGACGGGAAAAATGTCCCGGGTCAGAACTTTTCGAGATTCCATTACGGCACGGAAAAGGAGTCTTCGTATTGTAAATATTTGAAAGGGTGCTTATTTTTGGGGAAGAAGAGAGGTTCGAAGTGAGGGCAGTTGAAGAAAACATCTATTTCTGCGCAAGAACGGATATCGGGCTTGAGCGTGCCAGGAACGAGGATGCGCATGTGGTCATTTCCAAAAAATTGAACCCGTTCGGCATCGAGGACGACGGCGCCTTTTTTTCGGTCGCAGACGGGATGAGCGGACATGCCGGGGGAGATACCGCCAGCAGGATGGCCGTCGATCTTCTGCGCCGTCATTACGCTGAAGAGTTGCGTGATAAAGCTCCTTGCAGCGCCGCTTCACCGCAGCCGGCCCTCAGCCGCCTGGAGAAATGCTTCCCACACATCAACCAGAAGATTTCCGAGGCCGCCGACGCGACAAGGAAATATGAGTATATGGGCACCACCCTTTCTGTTCTTTCCCTTTCCGATGGAAATGCCTTGATCGGGCACGTAGGCGACAGCCGCATTTACCGGCTCAGGAACAACTGCCTGGAACAACTGACAGAGGATGACACCATGGCCCAGCTTTCGGTGGAAATGGGATATTTATCTGTTCAAGAGGCGGTAGATCATCCATTAAATTACGCCTTGACACAGGCACTGGGCCAGGGGGTGGATGAAGTACACACGAGAGAAGAGGATGTGAAATGCGGGGATATCTTCCTGCTGTCCACCGACGGGCTGCATCATATGATATCGGATGAAGAGATCAAGGAGATCCTTCAGTCCGGTCCCGTTGATTGGGAACCCTGCCGCCGACTGGTAGATTCGGCCCTTGAAAAGGGCGGGAAAGACAATGTCACGGTCATTGTGGTTCAAGTGTCCTGAGTATCAGGATGATGGGGCAGAATCAGATATGCACGATTTTGCCGAATCTAAGCTATGAACGACATGTTGAAAAATACCCTGCCGGTCGGGACCGTGCTTAACGACAAATGGGTCGTACTCGAGTTCATTGCCAAAGGCGGCATGGGAGAGCTCTACAGGGCTCACCAGCTGAACCTGAAGAGGGACGTGGCAATCAAGGTGATTTCGCGAGAATGGCTTGAATCTCTGGGAGAGGATGAGGAAGAGCTTCTGACCGGACTCCAACGATTCAGGAACGAGGTTCAGGCCATGGCTCAGATCAGGCATCCAAACATCTTGCAGATCTATGATCACGGTTCTACCTCGATCGGAAACGGCGAAAAGCTTCTGCCCGTGGAATACATTGCCATGGAATATATTCCGGGCGGCACCCCGCGATCCACTATGTCGGAAGAAGGGTTTTATCCCGAAGAAGAACTCACCAGGGATTGGTTGATGCAGTACTTTCTCCCTGTGCTCGACGGAGTGGAGGCCCTTCATGAAGCCGATATTGTCCACCGCGATATAAAACCGGGAAATGTTCTCATGGATGGAGAAATTCCCAAAATAGCCGATTTTGGATTGGCCCGTTCGGGAATGTCGAAGCCCGTCACTCGGTCCGCAGACATAAAAGGAACCCCCGCGTATATGCCGATCGAGCAGTTTCTCGATTTCAGAAGAACGGATGAAAGGACCGATATCTATGCGCTGGGGAAGGTGCTTTACGAGGCGATTGACGGCAAAATGAAGCCGAATATGCTCCCGTTTAAAAAGGCGGCCCTCAAAAACACGAATACCCCGTTTTTCAAAGAACTCGATGCCATTATTCAAAAGGCGACCGCTGAGGACAAGAATGAACGGCAGAGTACCATCGATGAACTGAGAAATGAAGTGCTGCAGGCCATCTACACGCTTGCGAAAACGGAGTCCAACGGTCCTGTGCTCGAGGCTGTGGAGAAGAAGGTGCACTTCGGATTGCCTTCATCGAGCCGGAAATGGGTCCTGCTGGCTGTGGCTTTTCTCGCTGTCTCCATCCTCTTCGTGGTATCCCGGCAAGGGAATATTGCGGAGTGGCTGGGATTCAATCCTCCTCATCTCAAAGCGCCGCAGGCGACGGACCGGTTGCCGGCCGGATCCGGCACCGCGGCAACACCCCAAAATAAGACCGGAGATGAAGACATGGAGCAAATGATGGACAGCATGCACCAGGGATCCCAGACGTCGCCCTCGCTCCCCGCGCGTGCCTCCCCAGCACGGATTCCAGCGCCGGTAATACTATTCAAGCCCGACACCTTCGGTATACGAGGATTGAATGGCGAGCTCAGCGAATGGGGCACAGAGGCAAGCGAGCATTCCGGCACCTCGGGGAGCGCCGAAACGAAATACGTGATACTGGGAGGGCCGCTTAACGGCCGCGGCGAGGGCGGCGTCCCGTCGGCGCCCCTTGTGCGCAATCCCTGGGAGGCCTTTGCGCAGGTGGGCTTCCGGTGCGTTCTCAGCGCACTTCCGCTTCCCGGGTAGGAGACACGTCGGGCGGGGAGCGGAAGGCATGCCCGGACGTTCGGGCGAGGCAGGAAAAGTCTATCAGGATGGTTGAAACGATAGACAAAATCAGGACAACATCAACGAAGAAAGGAGATCCACTATGAAAAAGTTTGTCACTATTCTCGGATTGGTCATCGGTTTGGGGCTTTTTGTCGCCGTTCCCCAAGGAGACGCCCATATGGGACATGGATACGGCTACGGCATGGGTCCCGGTATGATGAGCTGCGGTATGATGGGGCCCGGCATGATGGGCTACGGCATGGGCCGTGGCATGATGGGAGGCTACGGTTGTGGCATGGGCCCCGGCATGATGGGAGGCCATGGTTACGGCATGGGGCCCGGCATGATGGCAGGCCATGGTTACGGCATGATGGGCTACGGCATGGGCCGTGGCATGATGGGAGGCTACGGTTATGGCATGGGCCCCGGCATGATGGCAGGCCATGGTTACGGCATGATGGGCTACGGCTATGGTATGGGGCCCGGCATGATGGGATGGGGCCATGGTTACGGTATGGGGCCGTGGATGATGAGAGGTTACGGCATGAGCCCCGGTGGTATGATGGCTCCCGGATACGGGTATTGTTACGGATCCTGGCCCGGTCCGAAGCTCAAGCAACACCAAAAGCCCATGCATGAGAAAAAGGCCCAATAGTGTCCGTCCCCAAGTAGATTTTGGATACGACGGGCAGAGAGGGCCGGTTCTGAAGGGGAACAAAGCGGAGGATGCGGAATGATCTCTATGCCCATAATTATGGTTTCTCCTTTCCTGGCTCTTGCGCTTTTTTATTTCCTGCCGTTCAGAACTGCGATGCCCATTTACATCGTGATCCTGATACTCGCAGCGTTCTTCTATTACTTGATGATTAAATCCATGAGAGCAAAGGTCCAGACCGGATTGGAGAAGATGATCGGCGGTGAGGCGAGGGTCCTGGAGAACATTGACCCGGAAGGCAAAGTGAGCTTCAAGGGTGAAATATGGACCGCAAAGACCAGGGGCAAGAGATTCGACGAGGGCAGTCGAGTGAGGATTCTGGACGCTGAAGGACTGGTCCTGATTGTGGGAGCTCCCGATGACGATGAAAACCAGCGGGCACTTTCCTCATAGGTCCGGACCCGAATCCACCGTCGAATTTCATCAGCAGCTGTGAAGGCGGAGCGGGTTTCCTCCCGCGCTTCGGGAGGAAACCCACATTGCCGATCCTCAAAAACCTGTCAACCTGATCTTTAGAGACATATCAGGCTGCTTTGGATCGGAGAGCTTGCCATGACCGAAGACAAGACAGATACGTCTACCGCTGATGACGGACATTTGGAATTTGTCGATCCCGTGTGCGGCATGAAGGTCACTCCCCAAGGCACGTCCATGAGCTACGAGTATCGCGGGCGGGCGTACTATTTCTGCAGTCAAAGCTGTCTGGAAAGGTTTAAGAAAGAACCAGAAAAGTACCTTTCCGGAAAGTCCTCTTCCGAAATTCAAGAGAGGATTCAACAAGAGCCCCCGTCCGCTACCCCGGAAAGCGGCGTGTATACATGCCCGATGCACCCCGAGGTCAGAAAGGACGCGCCCGGCGTCTGCCCCAAGTGCGGGATGGCCCTGGAACCGCTTATTCCGACGCAACCGGCGACCCGCACGGAATACACCTGTCCCATGCATCCGGAAATAGTGCAGGAAGGCCCCGGGACATGCCCGAAATGCGGCATGGCGCTTGAGCCTCGTACGGCTTCTCCGGAGGAAGAGGGACAAAATCCGGAATATCTTGATATGCGAAGAAGGTTCATTGTGGGAGCCTTCCTTACGGTGCCGCTCCTGATTATCGCCATGCGCAGTATAGTCCCGGGCGGTGGGCTGCTGGGCCGCCTGGCCTCACCAAGGACATTTGGATGGCTGGAACTCATCCTGGCCACGCCCGTCGTATTCTGGGCAGGCTGGCCGTTCTTCGTCCGGGCTGTCCGGTCGGTGATCAACATGAGCCTCAACATGTTCACGCTCATAGGACTCGGGGTTTCGGTGGCCTATGTGTACAGCGTTGTGGGCACTCTTTTTCCCCATATTTTTCCGAAGACAATGACAAACGCTGACGGCACAGTGGACGTCTATTTTGAGGCCGCTGCTGTTATCGTCGTGCTCATCCTGATAGGCCAGGTCATGGAATTGCGCGCTCGAAGCCAAACGGGTGCCGCCATTAAGGCGCTCCTGGGGCTTGCACCAAAGACGGCCCGAAAAGTCGGCGATGATGACGCAGAGGTGGATATACCCCTTGAGGACGTTCGGAAAGGGGATCGCCTGCGTGTGCGTCCAGGCGAAAAAATTCCCGTGGACGGGGTCGTATTGGATGGATCAAGCAGCGTAGACGAATCAATGGTCTCGGGAGAGCCCATACCGGTCCAAAAACAGTCCGGTGACAAGCTGTTTGGGGCTACGGTCAACGGCACCGGGACCCTGCTGATGCAGGCGGAAAAGGTAGGTTCCGAAACCTTGCTCGCACAAATCGTCAGGATGGTGGCGGATGCTCAGAGAAGCAGGGCGCCGATCCAGAGACTGGCGGACGTGGTGGCCGGCTATTTTGTTCCGGCCGTCATTCTTATTTCCATTATTTCTTTCATCATCTGGTATCTGGCGGGTCCCGAGCCCCGCCTTGCCCATGGGCTCATCGCCGCAGTCTCGGTGCTGATCATAGCGTGCCCATGCGCCCTGGGTCTCGCCACACCAATGTCCATAATGGTCGCCACCGGCAAAGGCGCCACGATGGGCGTTCTTTTCAAGAACGCCGAGGCCATTGAAACCATGCGCAAAATCGACACATTGGTGGTGGATAAGACCGGAACCCTGACTGAGGGAAAACCGAAGTTGAAAACCGTGATGACGGCAGGGGATATGGATGAAAAGAAACTCCTTTCATTCGCAGCGAGCCTGGAAAAAGGGAGTGAGCATCCCCTGGCTGCGGCTATTGTCGAATCTGCTCAGGAACGAGGCATTCCCCTGACAAAACCCGAAGCGTTTTCCTCCCACACCGGAAAAGGAGTCTCCGCCAGGATCGATGGACACAGTGTCGTTCTCGGGAACCAGAGACTGATGGAGGAGTTCTCGGTCGATTCCGGTCCCCTGATCGAACAGGCTCAAGCCATGCTGGCCGAGGCTCAGACGGTCATGTTTGTGGCGGTGGACGGAGAGCTCGCGGGAATCGTATCCGTCGCCGACCCGGTAAAGACAACGACACCCGACGCGGTGAAGGAGCTGCATTCAGAAGGTATTCGGATCGTGATGCTCACGGGCGACAACAGATCGACAGCCGAGTCGGTGGCCGGAAAACTCGGGCTGGATGAAGTGGTGGCGGAGGTGCTTCCGGATGAAAAGGCCGCCGCGGTAAGAAAGCTTCAGGAGGGCGGACGGATGGTTGCGATGGCCGGCGACGGGATAAACGATGCTCCCGCCCTTGCCCAGGCGCATGTCGGCCTTGCCATGGGCACCGGCACCGATGTCGCCATGGAGAGCGCGGGGGTCACCCTGGTAAAGGGGGACCTGACGGCTATTGTTCGCGCAAGGAAGCTCAGCAGGGCTACGATGCGAAACATAGCGGAAAACCTGTTCTTCGCATTCGTGTATAATTCGCTCGGCATTCCGGTTGCTGCGGGAATACTCTATCCATGGTTCGGCATCCTGTTGAGCCCGGTCATCGCTGCTGCGGCCATGAGCTGCAGCTCTGTCTCCGTGGTAACCAATGCACTGAGGCTCCGCACGGTGAAAATTGTATAGCTCAGCAACCTTCAAAAACCATTTTCTTTTTTCGCACATTCGGCTAGACTCGGGATCAGGGAGAGCATCGGTAATGAAAGAAACGCAGCGGTATCTGTGATGCCGGCTCCCCCGAGAGAATTGGGCATCGGAAGGCAAAATGGGGGTCTCCGGCAAGCGATGAGCAGGAAAAAAAAGACAGTCACAGTTGTTGTCCTCATATTGGGGATCTCCTCCCTTCACTACATCACGAATATCGCTCTTCACCATCAGCATGTCATTCTGCGTGACATCTATTTTCTTCCCATATTCCTTGCCGCGTTCTGGTTCGGCCTCAGAGGGAGCATACTTGTCTCACTGAGTGCAACGGCGTTCTACCTGCCCTTCACGCTCATGTATTGGTCTGATTTCGCCGCGGACGATATGAACAGGATCATGCAGATGCTGCTCTTCAACGTGGTCGCCGTGGTTATCGGATTGCTGGTGGATCGGCAGAGGGCGGAAAACAAGCGCTTGCGCGAGACCGAATACCTGGCCGCCATGGGCCAAGCCTGTTCGGCCATGGCCCATGATATACGGACCCCTCTCATGGCCATCGGCGGCTTTTCTCGATTGGTCCGGGAGAGACTCGGTGAAGAAAACCCCGACCGGGAGAAGCTGGAGATCGTGATCCAGGAGACGGAGCGGCTTGAAAGCATGCTGAAGGAAGCACTGGACTTTTCCCGCCCCCTGGAACTGAACCGCAAGAAGCAAGACATGAATCGCATTGTCCGGCACGCCGTTTCCATCGTGACTGAAGCCGCTCTGGACAGGCAGGTGCGCATTGAGGATAAACTGGGGACGGATCTCCCTCAGGCGCACTTCGATGAGAAAAAGATGGAGCAGCTCCTGATCGATCTCATCATGAACGCCATCCAGGCCACTCCGGAAGGCAGCGCAGTCTCAGTGAGCACTGCACGCAATCGGAATTACATCACGATCGACATATCCGATCACGGGTACGGCATACCGGAAGAGAACAGGGAGAAAATCCTTCAACCCTTTTTCAGTACCAAGAAAGACGGCACCGGACTGGGGCTTCCTATCGTGAAAAAGATAGTTGATGCCCATCACGGCCGTCTCGAGATAAAGGACAATCCCGAAAAAGGGGCGACTTTCACAGTGATGATCCCACTGGAAGACGGCGCAGACTAGCTGCTACTGATGCGGACGGCAACCGCACTTCCTCTCGTATGGCGTCCTTGCTCTTTCTATTGCGACCGGCGGGGCAGGAATGTCCTGAGCACGGGTACCAGGACGAGCGTGGCGGCGGTCGCGGAAAGCAGCCCTCCGATTACGGTTATGGCGAATGGCTGGAATATCCGGGAGCCGACTGCGGAATTTACTGCGACCGGGATCAAGGCGAAAATCGTGGTAATGGCCGTCATCAGAATAGGCCGAAGGCGAACGGAAGCGGCGGACTGCAGCGAACCGGATATCGTCCCGCCCGCAGCCAATCCCCGGTTCGCATAGTCGAGCAGTACGATGGCGTTGTTGACGGAAATGCCCACCAGCGTCAGGGCGCCCATGCCCACTGAGACGTCCAGCCCCACCCGGGTGATTGCGAGCAGCACGATCGCTCCAACCAGAGCGACAGGGATGGTCACCAGAATGATCAAAGGTTGAAGCCAGGATCGGAACTGCATGGCCATGATCAGATAGATCAGCATAATGGCCGCCAGTCCGACCAGAACAAAATCCAGGACGGTCCGCTTCATCACCTGGTACTGGCCGGTGAAGGCGATGCTGTATCCGCCGGGCAGGGAGATGGCCGAGAACTTGTGACGAAGCCGGTTTACTGCGGCAGGAATGCTGCCGTTCACATCTGCGAGAATGGTGACTTCCCGTTGCCCGTTCAAGCGGGTGACGGAAGCGGGCAGTTCTGTAACACGGATATCGGCCACACGCCGCAGAGGAACGGTCCGGCCGGAGGGGGTTGAAACGGCAAGTCCCTCCAACCAATCAAGCGTTGCATGAGAAGGGGAGTCGGCCTTGACCAGGACCTGCACCTGCTGCCGCTGGCGAACGATTGTTGTGGCCTGAACGCCGAATCGACCGGCCTGAATCGTCTTGAAGACGTCGCTGGGAGAAATGCCGCAGCGGGCCAGTTCGACCGGGTTCGGCCGGACGATTACCTGCGGGCTCTTGATTTTCGTATTGTTGATGATATTGGCCAGCGCGGGGTCCTCGGCCATAATTTTCTCGGCCTGCGCAGCGAGCGACACTAACTTGTTCATGTCGGCGCCGAAAATCGTCACGCCGAACATGGCCGGCAGGCCCGACAGGCTTTCGTCCATCCTCTCCTGCGTCGGTTGATGATACAGGAAAGCCACCCCCGGTATCTTGCTGTATTTGCGCCGCAGGCTCTCCATGATCTGCCCCACCGTGCGTGTGCGGGCGGATCGCGGCGCGAGTTTGATGGTGAGTTCGCCGCGATTGACGCCCTCTATCTGGAAACCCCGTTCCGGCGACCCGGTGCGCCGGTAGACTGTTTCGACATCTTTTTCGGACAGCGCCTCCCGGTCGAGTATGTCGCCGACCCGGCCGCTCTCCTTCAGCGACGTGCCCGGCGGCATAACGTATTCAATCAGAATCGCTCCTTCGTCGATAGAGGGCAAAACGCTCACGGGTCCCAGCCAGGCAGCGAGGCCGCCCAGTCCCAGCGTCAATATCCCAACCAGGACCGTCGTGACCCGGTGGGCAAAGCAAAAACGAAGTGTCCGTTGGAGCGCTCGGTCGAGCCAGGCGAGAACCCTCGATCCCATGGTGTGCCGCAGACCTGTTACGCCGACGTGTCCGAACATCATGGGGACGAAGGTCAGTGATACCACAAGCGAAGCCAGCAGTGCGACGCTGACCACCAGTCCGAAGGGCCGCACAAAGAGCCCTGCGATACCCCCCAGGAACAGCAGCGGAGCAAAAGCCGCAATCGTGGTGAACGTTCCGGAGGCATCCGGACCGGCGATTTCCGCCGCGCCGGTGAGACTGGCTGACTGCAGGTCCTTTCCCGATTGGAGGTGTCGAACAATGCTCTCCGTCACCACAATGGCATCATCCACCACCATGCCGACCGCTAATGTCAGCGCCGAAAGGGTAATCACGTTGAGTGACCGGCCGAATGCCTGCATCATCGCCAGGCTTGCCAGCAGGGTGATCGGAATCGTCGCGGCTACGATCAAGGTCGCCCGAAATGTTCCCATGAAGAAAAAAAGCACTGCCGCCGCAAGGACCGCTCCGATGATCAGGTCATGAAAGAGCGAATCGCGGGCTTCAGTCACGATCTCGGCCTGATCATAGAACTTCCGCACCTGGGCCCCCGGGGGCAGGAAGGTCTTGAAACCGGCCAGTTCCCGGCCAATGCCGTGAACCACTTCGATTGTACTGGCATCGGGTTGCTTGCTCACGATGAACGCCACGGCGGTCAAGCCGTTTCCATGAACCTGGTAGTGACGCGGCGCTCGGCCGGATCGAACCGTCGCGATATCCTTCAGCAATACGGATCCGGTCCCTCCGGCAACCACCGGGACGGCGAGGACGTCTTCGACCGTCCGGAGCCGGCTGTCGCCTCGAATGAGATACTCCCGCGACCCCCGGTCTATAAAGTCTGCCGCCACCACCTGGTTGTGCTCGGCCAGAGCCGTCGTCACATCGCCGATGGTCAAATGTTCCCGTGCCAAGGCCTCCGGACGGAGTTGCACAATAAACGCAGGTTCGTCGCCGCCCAGGACGTCAACGCGCGACACTCCTTCCACTCCCATCAACCGGCTGGCCAGCTCCGTCTGCACCGTGGTGCGGAGATCAATCGGGCTGCCCCCGCCATATACTACATAGCCGACGACCTCCTGAAGCGTGGTCCCGATGTTCTCGAGGCGCGGTTTGACTCCCTCGGGCAGGTTGCGCTGTACGGACGACAACTCCGCCTGAACGAGCTGGCGGGCATCTGTCAGCCGGGTCCCCCAGTCGAACTCGGCGGTAACCTGCGAGACATCCTCGATCGACGTGGATGATACGCGCTGGATTCCGGGGATTGTTCGTAGCCGGTCCTCGATAGGGCGCGTGATGAGCAGTTCCATATCCCCGGCCGCAGCGCCGGGAAGGTGAGAAATGACGTTCACCACCGGTACGTCCAACCCGGGAAACAGGCCCACCGGCAAATGAAGCAAGGCGAAAGCCCCGCCCCACACCACAACCGTTGCCAGGAGAATAACCGCGATGGGATTGGAAATGGTCAGCTGGAGGAACTTTCGCATGGGTTAATCCTGCACCTTGAACTGCTTGTTGAACCGGCGGTGGAAGAGTTCGTAAGCTCCTTTTGTGACCACGGATTGGCCCGGTTCAAGCCCTGAAAGGACCTCGACCCAACCATCCTGGATCAGCCCCAGCCGGACAGGGCGAGGCTCATAAACCCTCTCTTTCTGGATGAAGAGATATGAGCGCTCCTGTGCGTCATACACAATTGCCGATTCCGGCACCGCCAGGATCTCGGGACCCGCCTTGAGGATGATGTTCCCTCCGACTGTCTGACCGGGACGCAGGTGTTTGTCAATTTGGGGTCCTTCAAGCCATGCCATCACCGCACCCGTGCGGCCGCTCCGGGGCAGAACTCGCCTTACCCGAGCGGTCAAGGTCCGGTCTTGGTCCAGGCGGATGATTGCCTCCTTGTCCTGAAGCCCGCGCCCCTGCGGCGGAAAGAAAGAGGCCTTGATTCGCTGATGGACGGCGTCGATGATCTTGCCGACGATCTGGCCGGAATTGACCTCCTGCCCCACGCTGACGCGCCGGTCTGTGAAGATTCCATTCATCGGTGCAGTAATGCGGATTAGCTTCTGAAAGGTCTCCAGCTTCAACCGGGCCTTACGCAGCCGGATCTGAAGCGTAATCTGCGCATCCTGCGCCGTAGCCACCTGGTCTTTCGTGGCCAATCGCGCCTTCAAATTGGCTTCGAGCCTTATTACTGTCCGCCGGGCGAGATTAAGCCGGGATTTCAGGGAATCGATCTCGGCTGTAAGCCCGGCGCGTTGCCCTTCAATCTGAGGTCCTCCCACCCGCATCACAAGCCGCCCCTCTTCGACCTCGGCTTCATCTTCGGCCTCGATTGCCTCGATGCGGCCGGCCGCAAGCGCGGTCAAATCGACCGAGGCCCGGGATTCAACGACGCCTATCCAGGGTACGCGAAGCGTGAAAACACGCTTAACCGGGAGGGCGGTGGTAATCAGCGGGGGCACGGCAGGTTGGGTATCAACGGCGGAAGGGGATTTTACCGCCGAAGCATCACACCATGCATAGCGGTAGGTAAGTGCCGTGCCGGCAAGTGAAACGGCTAGAAGCAAAGGGATGCAGCGTTTGATTTTCATGGAATTTTCCCTTCTTAGGGTTCGGTTGGGGAGATTGCCGACAGCCGGCCGGGTTTTGGAATCTCATAGAAGCCGGCCGCCAGCTCAAGAGCTACCACGGCCCGCGCCAATTGTCCTTTAAGGCTCAACACTTTCATCCGGGCGTTGATAAGATCGTTCCAGATCCGGTAATAGATCAGGGCATCAATTCGCCCGTCTGCCAAGGCGGCGCGGTACTTTTCAACCAGTCTCTCGAGATCGATTTGAGTCGCTTGAGCTGCTGCAATCTGTCGGGTCGTAAAGCGAATTCCGG
This sequence comes from uncultured Desulfobacteraceae bacterium, assembly GCA_964581175.1. GTDB lineage: Bacteria > Desulfobacterota > DSM-4660 > Desulfatiglandales > Desulfatiglandaceae > B46-G9. Next base: position 3,877 of record CAZONI010000006.1, on the reverse strand, counting down.
ACACGATCATCTCGATATCCGACTGAGCCCTGAAAACCCGATTCACATACTCGTCGAAGAGCTCCTGCCGGGTCGCTCGCGCGCGCGCGATCTTGCCCTGGTTGCGATTAAAGATCGGCAGTTCTATGCTCAGACCGAACCCGGTAGTCTTTACGTTGTCAGTATCGCGGCCGATCATCGGTCCAATGCTGATTCTCGGGAATTGTTCCATGACCGCCGCCCGTACCGCTGCCTCCTGACTATCGTATCCGCGCCGCAGGGCGAGCAGATCCAATCGCCTTTGCTCCAATCCTTCAAACAGCACCGTGTCGGGAGGAGGTTCCATGCGGGGCGGCAGATTGATATCTCCAGCCAAGCGAATCCGCGTGCCGGCCGGCAGACCCAGCAGCCGCCTTAGTTGCAGGCGCTCTTGATCCGCCTGTTTTTCCAGGTCGAGCAGAGTCTCATTTGCCTGGCGGCTTGCCACCTGGGCGGCGTTCAGGACATTGGCCGTCATAGCCCCCTCTTCGACCGCTTTTTGAATTTCCTCCAGGTCCTGGGCCATGTGGTGTGAGGCTTGCCCGGCCAGGGCAATCCGTTTTTGCAGGCTTGCCAGCTGGTAGACGGCGTCCTTGGCGGCCTGGGCGACCTGCCACTCCTGCCAGGCTATGTCCAGATCGACCGCCTCTTTGTGTGCTTTTGCCCCGCCTTTCCTTGAGGCACGGGAGATAAGAGAGGTTGCATTCCAATTCAATTCCAGCCCGTAGGCGTTTACCCTGCCTGTGGTGTCGCCGCCTGTCGGCACACCAAGGCTGAAACTCAGTGCCGGATTGGGCAACAGTCCTGCATTGAGAAGCTGGGCGTTCGACAAGGCCCTTTGATCCCGTATGGCCCGGAGAGAAGGGTTTAACAGGACCGCGAGTACGGCGGCACTATCGGGGGAAAGGCCCTCCTCCGGCTTCAATTCCACCGGGTGGAGAATGGGGTGCTTGATCTCCCTTGCGAGAATACGCAGCTCGACCATGGCAGGAGGCTGCAACCTGGCGTGAACAGCCTCCGATGTGATGGGCATCGGACGGTATGTGGCGCAACCGCTTACCGCAACAAGGAAGATGAGGGCCCACCCTTTCAGAAAGCGGGTCTTCTTGGAACTGCAAAAGTGACCTTGTGATTCCAATCTTTCAGTCCTCATCTCGCTGTTGGGACACCTGGAGCAAACACATTCTTTTCCCCTATCCTCAGGACAGAATTCCGCGAACCGTGGCCTCACGAGGCCTCGAATACCAGTTGATGCTGGATATCGATACAGCCGATGACGCTCTGCGCTCCCGGACAGTACTGGATGTAGTTCTCCAACGCCTCCTCGGCGTCCTCCCTCTTTTCGCCGGGCCCTTTCAAATGGTATTCCACATGGATGCCGGTGATCTTAAGGACGCCTTTTACGTCCTCAATATCTCCGGTCACATCAGCCCAATACAGGTCTTTTGAAGTCGGGATCCCTTTGTCGGCCAGAACCCTGGCCAGTGTTCCCATCATTCAGCCTCCCACGGCGCCCACAATATGGTCCAGTGTAGCCGCATGTTCCTCTTCCGGTTCCACCTTGTAGAATTTTTTGATTCCGCCGTGAATGCCGTAATAGACCGGTTCCGCAAATCCCTCGATCAAGGCCTTCCGTGTGGGTCCCTTTTCCCTGGTTATGGTGATCCGCGATTGGTGTACGATCTTTCCCATGGTATTATTTCCTTCCAGCCCTCATTCCCGGTATCCTGTCAGGGCAACCGGGGTCAAAGTGTCTGCATCCTTCATTCTCCCTTGCTTCTGAGCGGACGGTTTCAAATCAATCAGGTGCCGGACCTGATTATCTCGCACTTCCCGCACCCGCAGACCGGACATTCGATCTTTTCTTCCAGATCGCTCTTCCGGGTACCGCCCACCAGTCTATCTACGTACTTCTTAAAGGCATGACCGCATTCGGGGCACAGTGCATCCACTTCCTCTTGCTCTTCCTTTCCGCTTTGCTCGTTCATGAGTTATCCTCCTCTCTTTACATACAGGTTCGAGGCGCGGAATCAACAGTATAAGGATACCACACTTAATTTGTCCTCATCCACAAACAAATTCGGGGCACGGACTGAAGTACAGGTTTCGAGCGACCCTCTGGTTTCTTTCTTGAATTGACGGAACTGTTCAATCCTGATAACATCCGTGACAGCTTGCTGGGGCATGAGTTTTGCCTATGGAGATCACACTCATCAAACAACACCTGCTGTACTGCCTGTGGGAAATCAATGGAGAAAGGCGTGTGAATGAATACCCATGACTTGATACGTAAATCCCAAGAGGGCAATCAATTATCCAGGGATGAGTTGGTATACCTGCTTTCGATGCCGCCGGACGCCCCCGAATCTTACCTCGTGATGGCTGAAGCCAACAGGATCTCAAAGGAGTTGACCGGGAACATGGCCGAAGTGCACGCACAGCTGGCGCTGAATCTGGCCCCCTGTCCCTCCAACTGTGCATTCTGTTCCTTTGCCCAAAAGAATGGGATTTTCACGGGGGAAGGCCGCTTGACGATGGAAGAGGCTGTCGCGTATGTCCGGCAGTTCGAGAAGGATGGAGCGAATGCCGTATTTGTCATGACGACGGCACAGTATCCGTTCGGCCTCTTCTTGGAAATGTCTCAGGAAATCCGCAAAAATCTCCATCCAAAAACGGTCCTCATTGCCAACATCGGAGACCAGTCCCTCGCCAACGCACGGAAGGTAAAGGAGGTTGGGTATTCGGGTGTCTATCACGCCTTGCGGCTGCGCGAGGGGAGCGATTCCGGTCTCTCTCCGGAGAAAAGAAAGGAGAGTATCCGCAACTTTCAGGAAGCCGGGCTGGGGGTAGGGACCTGTGTCGAGCCGGTCGGCCCGGAACACACCAGCGAAGAACTCGCCGACATGATTCTCTTTACGGCCTCTTTGAATCCGTCGTACAGCGGCGCTGCCAGGCGCATCCCGATCCCGGGCACTGAGATCGCAAAACGAGGATCGATCAGTGAACTGCGTATGGCTCAGGTCGTGGCCATCACACGGCTGGGCATGCCCAGAACGGTCGTCGGCAACTGCACCCACGAACCCTGTACACTCGGCGGGCTCGCCGGGGCCAACCTCTTCTGGGCCGAGGTCGGCGCCAACCCGCGGGATACTGAAGAGAAGACCGAAGAAGGCAGAGGGGAGACCGTGGAGTCCTGCCGCGCCCTCTTTCACGAGTGCGGCTGGAACTGCTACCAGGGGCCTTCCCGGTATTACAACGACAAATTATAATAGGAAAAATTCACCCGAGATGACCACTGCATTGGACAAAAAGGGAACGATGAGGCCTTTTCTGTTTGGTGTCCTGGCACTTGTTGTGGGGATAGTCGCCGGTATGGGTGCCGTGGTGTTCCGCGGCATGATTGCCTTCTTCCACAATCTCTTCTTCCTGGGAAAGCTCTCCGTGCTCTACGACGCCAATGTCCACACTCTTTTAAGCCCGTGGGGGCCGTTTGTTATCCTGGTGCCGGTGGCAGGCGCCCTCGGCGTTGCCTTTCTGGTCCAGAACTTCGCACCGGAAGCCAAAGGGCATGGCGTTCCGGAGGTCATGGATGCTATCTATTACAACAAAGGGGTTATTCGTCCCGTGGTGGCGGTGATTAAATCGCTCGCCTCTGCCCTTTCCATCGGTACAGGAGGTGCGGTTGGCCGCGAAGGGCCGATTATCCAGATCGGGTCAGCCTTCGGCTCTACCGTCGGGCAGTTGCTCCGGATGCCTCCGTGGCAGCGCATAACGCTGATCGCGGCCGGCGCCGGCGGCGGAATTGCTGCGACCTTCAACACGCCCATCGGCGGGGTGTTGTTTGCCGTGGAAATCGTGA